>JBGUWM010000092.1:0-13684 GCA_045221175.1 Acutalibacteraceae bacterium
ATAGAGCAACTTTATATTATATTCGTCATTCTTTTCATTCGGTTTTTTGCCTGCGTTTTTTGTCTGTTTTTTCGGGGAGGGCACAACAACATGGTTCCGATCCCTATTGTGTTCATGACGTTGTTCCTCTCAAAGCAATGTGCAAATCCAAGCCGCAATCAAAGATACAACAATCGCCAGCACGATCTGAACAGCGTGTGATTTCCGATTGTATCCGAACAGATGCGGCCCATAGATCGGTTTCACCTCGGGATAATAATGCTGAAAGAAGTTTGAACGGCACAAAAGGAACCAGTCAAAAAACAATATATCATAAGCCTTCAGTAACAGAAGCATAATGATAAAGCGGAGAAAGAACTGCCAAAAACTAAACTCATTTCTGATCCCGTCATACGCGCCGTAAACCAGCGCTCCGCCCATCAATACAAGTGAAAGGATCAGCAAGATCCAGCCAACGATGTGCTGTCCTTTAAAGCGTTCTTCCTTAGGCTGAATGACCTTTAGCGCTTCCTTTGGCGCGGAGGAAAAGAACTTCTTGTTCTGGACAAATCCGACCGCACCCCACAGCATGAGAAACAGTCCCGCCATCATCACAACAGCCAGTATGATCGTAAGCAGCATTTTACCCCTCCGTCTTAATGTTAGCCGCCGCTAACCAAGAATCAAAAAATAATGCCGTTTTCACAGCTTGAATATTAAAACAGCATTATTCGATTAATATCCGATAACTATAATAGCACGGTTATTTTGCTTTTGCAATATTTTTTGAGTTGTCTATTAGCTAACTGTATCGTTTTTCCGGAAATAAACGAGGCGACAAACGCCGGCAGCGATCCACGGTAGGAATCTTCACTATTGTTAGCTGGCGCTTTCGGGCGTATAGCGAAGAAAAGTCGTTGCTTTCTGATTAGGAGAGCAACGACTTTTCGATGATTTCGGGGTTGTAGTGGCTTTATGGCTATATCGGTTTCGACTCACCGGTAGTCCGATTCATGTTCTCTTTAACAAAGAACTGATTTGCCCGTATTATCTGAAAACCATTCCGGTTTATGCAGATTGCATCTTCCATCTGGCAGCTTCCTCTCTGAGCTTAATGAAACTGCTGTATTTCTCATTGTTTCCGAGCAGTTCTTCATGTGTACCGCTGCTGATCGTCCCTCCGTCAAGTACTACGATCTGATCGGCATTCCGGATCGTCTTGAGCCTGTGCGCGATCATGATCACCGTCTTGTTTTCCGTCAACGCATTAAACGCGGATATCAGTTTATCTTCGTTCTCGGGGTCCACGTTTGCAGTTGCCTCATCCAGGATAATGATCGGAGCATCCTTAAGGATCGCTCTTGCAATGGATATCCGCTGCTTCTCGCCGCCCGAAAGCGTTGCCCCGCCTTCACCGATAGCCGTTGAGTAACCGTCCGGGAGCGACATGATAAAGTCATGGCAGCATGCCTTTTTCGCGGCGGCCACAACGGCTTCGTGGCTTGCGTTTTTCATTCCGAACTTTATATTGTTTTCGATCGTATCCGCAAAAAGATAGACATGCTGAAAGACTACGCTTATATGTAACATCAGGCTTTCCAGCGTGTAGTCTCTGACATCCCTGCCGCCAATGGAAATGCTCCCTTTGCCTACGTCCCAGAAGCGGGCGATCAGCATAGCCAGCGTTGTTTTGCCCGCGCCGGATGAGCCGACAAAAGCAGTCATGGTATTCTCCGGGATCTCAAGGCTGATATCTTTCAGCACCTCGTTGTCACCATAGGAGAAAGACACGTGATCGATCGATATATCATAATTCTCAGGATCATATTCTTTGCCGTTTTCGTCCATGACCGGTAAGAGATCGATCTTCTCGGCTTCCTCTATAGAGCTTGAAACCACCCTCAGAACGGTAAGTCCCGCTCCGGTCTGCTCGATATCGGCAAATACCTGAAAAGATATGATCACCGCCATCAAAGCATACGTTATCGTCATATTTCCGGTCAGGAAGAGCACTACAGCGATGAGCAGAAGCAAAGCCTTGAATGCGCCGAGGACGATCCCCTGGACCTGACCGTAAGGGATGAACAGCCTCTCTATAGCCAGATTGCTGTCCCTGTTGTCGTCGATCGCTTTTTTCAGCGCTTCATCGCCCTTGCCGGTGAGATTAAAGGATTTTATCACGCTCATACCCTGAAGGCTCTCCAGCACCTTGGATACCAGTGCGGCTTCATTTTTCTGCCTTACCGGAGATAGGGCCCGGCTCTTTTTTTCCATGGATGAGGTGATGAGCATATAGAGGATCATACCGATCAGCTCAATCAGTCCCAGCCGCCAGTCGAAGAATATGACGCAGATCAGAAAGACGACAGAATTCATGAGTCCGCTGAGAATCATGACAAGAACGTTCGCGCCTTGGTTTTCCACGACATCCAGTACGGTGGTCGCGATACCGGTCACCTGGTCAAGGTTGTTATCATTAAAATATCCCATAGGGAGCTTTTTGAGCCTTTCCGCAATGTCAAGTCTCTTATAGGCGCTCATGTAATAGCCCGCGTGAACGGACTGAAGATCCGCCGCCATTTTCAGAATGAACTGACCTATGATACTGACGCCCAGAAGTGCAAGCGCTGTCCATGCGGGTTTCATCGTACTGTCGCCCTCTTCAAACGCCAGAAGAACGAAATAGATCGCAGCCATCCTGAACATTGAGAACAGTGATTTGAAGAAAGAAATGATGATCGCCCTGTAGATTTTGCTCTTTTCCTGTCCGGAAAAGTCTATGATTTTTCTGATCGCTTCAATCATTATGCCGCACCTCCTTCGCTGATATGGGCTTGCCACATCGCGTTATAAAGATCACTTTTGTTAAGAAGCTCGCTGTGAGTTCCCGAACATTCGACCGAGCCTTTGTTTATCAGTACGATCTGATCGGCGTTTGATACCGTGGAAAGCCTGTGAGCGATGATGATAACGGTTTTATCTTTCATCAGTTCGGTAAGAGCCCGTTGTATGACGGCTTCGTTCTCCGGGTCGATATAAGCCGTAGCCTCATCAAGGATCACGATGGGAGCATCCTTCAGCATAGCCCTGGCAATGGCGATCCGCTGTCGTTCACCGCCGGACAGGCGGGCCCCGCCGCTTCCCACTCCGGTCTCATAACCGTCCGGAAGAGCCGTTATGAATTCGTCGCAGCCGGACGCTCTCGCGGCTTTACGGACCTCCTCATCGGATGCCGACGTCTTTCCCATGCGGATATTGTTCATGATCGTGTCGTCAAACAGCCAGTTGTCCTGTGATACATACGCCACCTGATCATAAAGCTGCTCAAGCGGGATGGATCTCAGATCTTTTCCGTCCATCTTTACCGAACCGTCCGTCACATCCCAGAACCCGCCGACAAGCTTGGCTATAGTGGATTTACCGCTTCCGGAAGGACCGACAAGCGCGGTAAAGCTTTTTTCCGGAATTTTTAAGTTTACGCGGTGAAGGACTTCTTCATCTTCATGATAAGAATAATTGACGTCACAAAACTCTATGTTATGAGTCGCAAACTTAACAGGCGTCTCCGAATGCTTCTGTTCCTCGCCGGCTAAAAGCTTATCGACCGTCGCCACAGTGGTCGCCACCTTGGCGGAGGAATCCGTAAACTGGATCGCGGTGAGGATCGGTCCGACGATACACATGGAAAGCATGATGCAAGTCATGAATACATCTGCGGAAATACTTCCCGAGGTATACATCCACCAGCCGATGGGCAATACCGTGATCAGTGTGCATGGCGCGATCGTATAGCAGAGAGCCTGACAGACTTCTGTCTTTTTCATCCAGTAATTGTAGAAGGCCGCGTTCGCAAGCACCTTGTCCTTGAACTTCTGAAACGACGACTTGCTCTGGCTGTAAGCTTTGATCACTTCGATCCCATGGACATATTCAACGATGCTTGCGTTCATGTCCTGCGTGATCTCCACGGACTTCTTGTAATCTGCGGAATAACTGGCGGCGATAAAGCCGAAAAACATCAGGCCGACCGGTACGGAGATCAGGCATATGAGTCCCATCCGCCAGTCAACGGTCATCATATAGATCCAGACAGCTATGGCACCGACGATATTGGATGTAAGCTCCGGGATCATATGTGCTATGGGACGTTCCATCCGCTCCACCTCGTCGACGATGATCTGCTTGAGTTTGCCGCTGGAGGTATCGATGATCGTGCCGAGAGGCATTCTCGGAAGCTTGGCAAAGATCCGCTTACGTATCTCTCCAAGCAAAGAAAATGTTGCCTTGTGACTGACGCTCAGTCCCGATGCGTAAAAAAGGCTCTTCAAAGCAAAGCCCGCAAAGGCTGCGATTACAAATACAAGGTAATAACTCCATTCTCTGTTTCCGGATATCATTCCCGAAATGATCTTTGCTGCACAAACAAAGGGGACGATGCCGGATACAACGCCGAGAACGGCCAGCACGACGGACAAAAGCAGCCTGCCGTGTTCAGGCTTGGCGATCTCCCAGATCCTTGCCATGGGATTTGACTTTTTTTCTTTCAAGTTAAATGCACCTCCGATCAGTTAGCGTCCGCTAACTGATAGTTATATTTTTACGCCTTTCCGTTGAAGAAAAGGCGTTAATATCCGAAAAACTCTCTCCACGCCTTGGAGAAAAAGCTGTCAAGAGTGTCCGCGTAATGCATAGCCTCCTCACGTGTGAAGCCATGCTCTACGGTCTGGAAGACCGCGTTAATGTTTGCCGTTGTCAAAAGATGAAGTTCAGGAAAACGGAATTCCTTGATCGGGACACCCCGGCTTTTCAGTATCTCCATAAAAGACAGCGTTGTTTTTTCCTCAAGTGTGGCAATATCGTGAAGAAATCCTTCATACTTTGTTCCCTGTGATCTGCAGACGATCAACTGAAAAGCTTCCAAATGATCGTAGATATACGTCATTGCGAGCTTTGCATCGCCGACGGATTCAAAACTTCTGAGGTCACCCGTACCGACAGCCTTTGCCTGCTCGCCCGCTTCGCTTCCAAACAGGGAGAGAAGTCCTTGATATGACGGCTCAACGAGAGCTGAAAACATTTCTTCCTTGCTTGCGAAGTGTTTATACAATCCCGCGGCGCTCATACCTACCGCGTTTGCAATACGCCGCATGGAAGCATCCTTGAACCCGTATTCCATGAATTCAGCGGTCGCTGCTTCAATGATCGCTGTGTGATGATAATCTTTATTCCGCACCGTTTTTACTCCTTAAAAAAGATTAGCGAACAGTGTTTACCACTATAGTGTACATCGTTCGCTTCGTTTTGTCAAGACTTTTTTTGAATTATTCAGTTTTTGTTATCCGCAAATTCGTGAACTATATTTGCATGTGATGACTTGTATTGATCCTCGCTAAACGGTGTGATTGAAGATCACCGCCGCGGTACAGTGTGTGTAAGCCTTTTTTGCGTCCTTGCTTGTGATCTTGCAGATCGACAAGGATAAATTGCAGGATATGTACCGAAAGATAAACGGCATCAACAACAATGTCAATCAGATGAAACTCCGAGTGACAAAAAACGATGATATCTACCTCAAAGATTTTCAGGAAATTGAGGAAAAGATTTATGCGATCTGGAGAATTGATATGTTCATCAGACGGCTCGCCGTTCATGTGCCGAGCTAGGGATCATAAATATGCACCGGACTTGTTTCTGAAATTGCTGCGCCCTGCACAAGAATTATTACAATTATTCCAATACTCATGATGACTGCCGAGGGCGAGGAGCGTGACCGTGCAGAGTGCATTTATATTCAGCTCTTGCACGGGCTGTCGGAGTTTTCAGACGAGGACGAATGAGCAAGAGAGCGAGTTGCCATATCGGCAGCTCGCTCTCTGTTCTCAATACTACATAATCAGACCTGAAAATCATTTCACTTTTCAATCAAACAATTTTCTGCAACACAGCCGTTTTCAAGTCTAACAACGTGGTCGCAGCATGAAAGGATAAATTCATTATCGTGGGTAACAACAATGACCGTCTTGCCCATATCTCTCAGCTTTTTCAGCTGGTCTGACACCTGTTTCATATGTGCAAGGTCAAGTCCGCTTGTGGGCTCGTCAAAGATGATTATGGGCTTACTCGATGCTATCCCCGAAGCAACTGCCGTGCGCTGTTTCTGTCCTCCCGAAAGTGCCATAGGGTGTGTGTCGGCATACTCAGCAAGGTCAAGCTTCACAAGTATCTCATCGGCTTTCTGAGCCTTTTGTTCGTCGGTCAGGGACTTATCCGTCATGCTCAGTATCACCTCATCTCTCACACTCTCGGTGAAAAGCTGGTGGTTCACGTCCTGCATTATCATATAGCAGTTATGCAGGCGGTCTTTCGTTTTGAGCTTTTTGCCGTTCATAGTGAGAGTGCCCTTGCACTTGCGTTCAAGTCCGCAGATGTTCCGTGCAAGGGTGCTTTTGCCTGCGCCGTTTTGACCGATGACCGCAATGATACGGTTTGCAGGCAGTTGGAGCCGAGGGATATTGATACCGTGCTTGCCGTCCTTATAGGTAAAACGGAAATCCTCCAGTAACAGAACATCGCCTTGCAGGTCTACTTTTGAGTTTGAACAGTGTATTTCGGGAAGCGTCATCGGACGTATACCCATTTTTTGGGTATCGTCAGCAGTAAGGTTTTTTATCTCTTCGGCAATCAGTTCTTTTGCAATTCTGCCGTTTTCAAGTATCAGCATTCTGTCCGCCAGCTCACGCAGAAAATACAGCCTATGCTCCGCAATAATAATAGTTTTCCCCTGCGACTTCCAGTCTGTCAGCACGGCTCTCAACTTCTCTATCGCCTCACTGTCAAGATTAGATGACGGCTCGTCAAGTACGATGATATCAGGTGACAGAACATTGATACCCGCACAGGCAATAATCTGCTTTTCACCGCCCGAAAGCTCAAATATATTGCGGTCGAGCAGATTTTCTATCTGCATTGAAGCTGCTGTTGCAGTTATCGCTTTTGATATTTCAGCAGGCTCACAGCACTGATTTTCAGCGGCAAATGCGATCTCGTCGGTAGTATTCACATTAAAAAACTGCGAGCGTGGGTTCTGAAAAACACTTCCGACTTTTTTAGCAGTCTCAAATATTGGCGTATCCGGAACACTCTTTCCGTTTATCAGTACCTCACCATTCAGATTTCCGTTATAAAAATGCGGTATAAGCCCATTGATAAGCCTTGTGATCGTTGTTTTTCCGCTGCCTGAGCCGCCGGTCAGAACGACAAACTCGCCATTCTGTATCGTAAGGTCAAGACCGTTGATACTGCCTTGTTCGATCGCCCTGCCGTCGGCATCTGTCGAGCTGTATGCAAATGTTACATTCTTGAATTCTATCATGTTCTCACCTTAAAATACGAAGAATAAAACGATCATAGCCAACGTGCCGAGCATCAGCACCCAGTCATAAAGTCTGATACTGATTTGACAGATATGTGTTCGCTTTCCGCCTGCACTTAGTCCCTTTGTAAGCGATGCAGCCGAAAGTTCATCTGCAATACGGACAGTTGACATCATGATCGGTACAAGCACATACTCGATATATGAAAACGGATTCTTTATGCTTTGTCCGATCTCACGCATTTTCATGGCATCGTGTATACTGCGGTATTCCTCGCCCAGCGTCGGAAAGTAACGGAACATCACGGAGAACGGTATCGTGATAAAATACGGAATGTGCATTTTGTCCATCGCTGTGATAAACTCGCTGACAGAAGTTGAGCGTACAGTGTACCAGCCCATCATATAGCCGGGAACAAACCTTGATATGATACCACATATTATCATCAGTATCAGATTAGGCGCTCCGCTGATATTGGGGATCACACTGCCTTCACAAAATACAGATAGTCCGAGAAGCATGGCATATATAGCTGCCGATCTGATATGTCTGACTGTCAGAAGAAGAACAAACGGAATAGCAGCGCATATTATACGCAGGATATATTCCACTCCTACCGTTTTTCCGCCTACCATAATAAGACTTATCGCTGTCAGCAGGCAGAGCTTTGTTCTCGGATCAAGTTTCAGAATGCTTTTGTCAGGATTTGATGAGAGACCAAACTCCATCAAACCATACCCGCCTTACGGAAATGCTTTTTAAGCACCCTTGCGCCAAGCAGACCGCCGATCAGTCCTCCGATCAGGCACATTGCGATCATGGCAAAGAACACCCATGTCGGTGTATATCCCATCATCTTATCCACATATTCCTGACCATAGCCGTCAACCAGCGATGCAAAATAAGATTCGCGGAATCCGAAGAAGAATGCGATCACCATACCGAGCAGCCACAGACTGAATGTTGAAGAACCGATTACGCATGACTTGATGCTCTGGTAATTTCCGGCTTTCAGTACAAGCTCCGTCAGAAGTCCTGCGCCGATACAGAAAATAAAGATAGGATAAGGATGCCCTGTTATAAACATAAGAATAGCAATAATTACGCTTGTGATAGTGATCATTCCAAAATGTTTGATCTTGGAAAAATACAGCATAAGCGGTATACCCGTAAAGATCGGTCCGATCAGAGGCATAAACACCATAAAGATTGGAATAAAGCCAATACAAGCAACCGCAAACGTTACTGCAAAATACAGTGCAGTAAAAACACCTACCGTGATAAGGTCTTTGATCTCAAATTTCTTTTCCATAAAAATACTCCTTAGATTTAATTTTTCCACCCCGTACTAACGGCACGCTTTGTGACCATGTTATGATAAATACCGCCCATATCCATAAGGCTCTTATGATCGCCCGACTCGGCAATTTCTCCGTCTTTGATGACGCAGATGCAATCTGCATGAGCAATCGTATTGAGCCTGTGCGCGATAACTAACAGTGTTTTACCCTTACAAAGCTCGGATATCGCCTGCTGGATATAGCTCTCATTGTCGGCATCCACGCTTGCAGTCGCTTCATCGAGAATGACAATGGGCGAATCCTTCAGAATACACCTTGCGATAGAAAGCCGCTGCGCCTGACCGCCTGATAGCGAAGCACCGCCCTCACCTATGACCGTATCAAAGCCGTCGGGCAGCTCCATTATGAAATCATAGCACCGAGCCTTTTTCGCCGCTTCAATGACTTCTTCACGGCTTGCATCGGGTCTGCCGAGGGCAATGTTGTTGTAGACCGTATCCTGAAACAGATATACCCTCTGGAACACCATACTGATATTGTCCATGAGTGCAGCAAGCGGAATTTTGCGGATATCCGTACCCCTCAGAAGTATCTCTCCGCTTTTCACGTCCCAGAACCGAGTCAGCAGACTTGCAATTGTCGATTTACCGCCGCCGGACGGTCCGACCAGTGCGGTCATTGTGCCTTTATCGGCTTTGAATGAAACATCTTTAAGTATGTCGTTTTTATCGTAGGCAAAAGTGACATTTCTGTATTCTATCTCGGGAGCATTGCTGTTAGTCAGCGTTTGTGTGCCGTTATCTTCAAGCTCTTTCTCGGCAAATAGTGCTTCTATTCTGTCCATACAAGCACTCATGACAGTGAGTCTTGCCTCCTGATCGTAGAAGGATTTTATCGGGACGAACAGGTCAAACAGGCACAGCATAATTCCGAGAAAGAAATTCAGTTCCATAAGTCCCTTTGTATAGAGAAACGCCGAAAGCGCAAGCATAACGACTGTGCCGATGCCGTAGATAAGGAATACGCGCCTCTTATACGGGTGGTGAGAAAACTCAAAATCAAGGTTCACACGGCAGTTGGTTTCAAAGCTGTCGGTCAGCTCCTTTGACTTTTCACCGAGCAGATTGTAGGTCTTGATAATGCCGATGCCCTCGGTGAAATCAAGCACCGCCTGCGTCTGTATCTCGGCGGCTTCCTGCTTTTCATCGGAATGAACGAGGTCGCTTTTCATCATGTGCCTGCCGAGTATGACCATACAGCCTGTTATCAAGAGTGAAACAATACCGAGCCGCCAGTCGAACACGAACATAAACACTATCATTATTGCCTGCGAGAACAGATAACTCATCATGTCCGCAAGCACCATCATGCAGTTTTCTTCGATGAACACCATGTCCGTTGACAGAACAGAACTTATCTTGCCGATGTTGCCCTCTGTGAAATAGCCCATAGGCAGGCGGCGCAGATGCTCGCCCAGCTTCATTCGCATATCGGCGAATATCAGGTAGCCTGCGCCGCTTTGCAGCCTGTCCGCGAGGTACTGGAACGCCGCCTGCACGATAATACTTGCCACAAGTGCTATCGCTCCGTAAAGAGCGGTTTTTTTCGTAAGCGTACCGTCAATGTAGGTTGTAACGATGAAATATGTGAGAATTATCGGTACTTTCATGAGCAGACCTTTCAGAAATGAAAAGCCCATAGCACCGTATATCCTGCCCTTGTATTTCCCCGAAACGCCGAGGATACGTCTTATCATTCCTATCATGCCCTCACCTCATTTCCGATAGTCCAGTTGGCTCTTGCTTCGCTGCTGTTCCATAATTTCTGGTATTCCGCACAGCTTTGCAGGAGCTTTTCGTGGGCGTCTGCGGCAATGATATTGCCGTCCTTCATGACGCATATCTTGTCAGCGTTCACGATTGTCTGCAAGCGGTGAGCGATGACAAGGACGGTCTTTCCCTTGATTATCTCGGCAATAGCAGAGTTCATTTTCTCCTCGTTTTCGGGATCAATAAAGGCTGTCGCTTCGTCAAGCACGATGACAGGGGCATTTTTCAGTATCGCCCTTGCAAGAGAAATTCTCTGTCGCTCACCGCCCGAAAGCATTTTACCGCCGTCGCCTGCCATTGTGTCAATGCCTTTCGGCAGACGTTTCAGGAACTCACCGCACTGTGCTTTTTCAGCCGCCGCCATTACTTCTTCACGGCTTGCATCGGGCTTGCCGATGAGGATATTCTCATACAACGTGGTGTTGAACAGAAACTGCTCCTGCGATACATAGGAGATATTGTCGTTCAGTGCTTCAATGCTCATATCGGTGATGTCCTGACCGCCGAGGGTGATATGTCCGCCGTTCAGATCATAGTAATGGACAAGCAGCTTTGCAAGAGTTGATTTGCCGCTGCCCGATTCTCCTACAAGTGCGGTCAGCGTTCCCTCACCCAGTTCAAGCGATACGCCGTGCAGGACTTCTTTTTCCTTGTAGGCAAAGCGAACATCTTCAAATCTCACGATATGTGAATTACCGATAAATGAGTTGTCATTAGTTTTCAAAGGCTCATTGTCCATAGCCTTTTCAATTTCGTCTATCTTGTAGCCGAGCTGGGGTATCTTACCCGCAAAGGCAAGCGCTTTCAGCAGCGGCATACCGACCGAAAGAGACAAGCAGAACACAAGCACTAAGTCCGCAAGTGTCGATGTGCCATTCAGTACAAAGAGCGTTCCCACAGGCAACATGACAAGCGCCACGCAGGGAATGATCGCATTATAAAGTGCCATCCACGGCCAGCATACCTTATACCACGCAAGTGTGAAATCACGGTAGCTTTTGATGTCGCTCTCATATCGCTGATAGGATTCACCGTCACGCCCGAACACTTTGACGACCTCCATACCGTTGACATACTCGATTATCGTTGCATTCATCTTAGCTGATGCGGCATAGTAGGCATTCATACGCTTCATTCCTGTACGGAACATCATTCCCATTGCAAACAGTCCGAGCGGCAACGAGCATAGGGACAGAAGTGCCAGTTTCCAGTCTGCGAAGAACATACATATAATTGCTATCAGTGCCATTGCAAGGTTGGAAATACCTTCAGGAATTGCGTGCGCCAGCAACAGCTCCACCTGATCTATATCATCGGTGAACAGCTTTTTTATTCTTCCGTTGCCCATATCCTGTATCGTGCCGAGGGGCTGACGCTCCAGTTTTTTCTGCAATGATATGCGTATATTTTTCAGCGTGTTGTATGCGGAGATATGTGAGTATTTCAGTCCAAGCACATATAAGATAGCATATGCTAACTCGCAGGCAAAAATAATAGCTATATGCACTGCATAATAGCCTGCGGATAATGCTTCGCCGCCGATAAGCGGCTTGATGATGCGGTACACCATAAAAAACGGTACTGCGGAGGCGATCAGTCCCGCAAACATGACCGCCAGTGCCGCATAGGTGTACCTGATGTAGCCGCCCATATAGGGCTTTATCTTGTTAAACATTGTTTTCATCGCCTTTCCTGAGTTTAATAACTTCTTTCCAGTTGAAGAACCGACAGACGATACGGCAATGCTCCTCAATCTGCTCCCACGACATATCATGAATGATCGGCTCGCAGACGCAGGTCCAGAAAGACGAGATCAGCACATGAAATTCCTCTCTTGTGACCTCTGCGTGGGCAAGTCCTCTTTTGTAAGCCTCTGCGTAGAACTGCTCATAGGCGTAGCTCATTTTAGTGACATATTCATGGTTAAAATTCTCGTAACGTGTGCCTGCCGCCTTGTCGATAAGCAGAGAAACCGTGTCACGATTACTATAGAGAAGTTTGAAAAGCGGCGTCATTGCTTCATACGACATCACCCATGAATCATAGATCTCATCGTCCGAAAGAACTGTAAAATCCAAGTCTGAACGGTTTTCAACGAAATTGTTAAGCTCAGCAGCTATGTCCTCAACTACAGCATTGAACAGGTCTTCCTTGCCCTTGTAGCGCTTGTATACCGCTCCTGTTGTGATTTCGGCGTTCTCGCAGATAGTTTTCAGTTCTGCTTTGAGATAGCCGTGCTTCATGAATTCCGCCTTTGCACTGGCAAGAAGTCTCGGGTCGATGCTTCTATCAGGTATTGCCATTTTATCCCTCCTATGAAAATTAGATTATCAATAATCCGTTTATCATTGTAGCATATGCTAACTTATGTGTCAAGAGGTTATCCAAATAATTTGTATATACAAACAAAAAATAGAGATGCGTTGATTTTTTTAACGCATCGCCGTACTCTTTTCTTCTATTTCGTATTACAATAACTGTTCATTCTAAAGCTCTATAGTTGCCAAAGGGATATAGGGACATTATCTCATATAATAATAGCAAAATCGTCTGTTTATCGCACTATTTGATTTTTCGTAAGGTGTTCGGGTAGGCTTAGCAAAATTAAACCAACGCCGCGCCGAGATTCTTGCAAGCTGAAACGGCTTCATCATCGGGAGCGTCATTTGCGATCACGCACTCGCAGGCAAGAGATACGCCCGCGTTTTGGCAGGATTCCTGCCAGTCACGCATCCACTGACCGTCGCCCCAGCCGTAGGAGCCAAACAGAGCGACCTTTTTACCATTCAGAGAAGGTAAAACCGCGTCGAACATCGGCTGGAATTCATCCTCCTCCAAAACCTCGTCGCCCATTGCGGGGCAGCCGAACGCGATCGCGTCAAAATCCGCGACCATATCGGCGGAAAAATCCGAGGCGGTGAATACGCTTACCTCAGCGCCGGCTTCCTGTGCGCCCGCTTTAACGGCGTCCGCCATTGCTTCGGTGTTGCCTGTCGCGCTCCAAAAAACGATTGCTATGTTGCTCATAATAAATCTATCCTTTCTATGCTGCTTTATATACTACTAATTTATTGATCGGCGTGCCTTGAAGCCATTTGGAATAATAGATGTCGGCGCATTTTTTATACTTGGCAAACGCGCACCGGGCTTTTTCTTCATTACCGTAAACCTTCCAACAACCGCAGCATTTACAGCAGTTTCC
>JBGUWM010000093.1:0-2257 GCA_045221175.1 Acutalibacteraceae bacterium
GTTTTTCTCTGCCGGAAATGATTTTGAACGGTGGAGATACAATCTTTTGCCGCAGTCCCCGCAATAAAGATAACCGGAATACTTGTCTATCTCTCCTTGATAATCTGGGCGTTTTCTTCCTTCAAAATGCTTTTGAACCAAGTCAAATACTTTTCTGTCAACGATAGCCTCGTGGGTATTTTCAAAAATCAGGATATTCTCCGGCGAGTTGTTTATGCGTTTTTTAAGCTTGTTTGACTTGGAGTAAGTCTTGAAGTTGACGGTATCACCAACGTAAAATCTGTTAGACAACATATCTCTAACGGTAGATTGAATCCAGTGATAGGGATTGTTTAAGTCGGGATGTCCACTTCGATTGCCTGTTTTCTTGAAAGCATAAACGCTCGGACAAATCACTTCTCGCTCCGCAAGCTGATTACAGATTCTTCTGATTCCGATTCCACTTGCATACAACTCGAAGATTTCTTTTACAATTGGCGCAGTCTCAGGGTCGGGAATCCATTCTTTGGGATTGTCAGGGTTTCGCATATATCCGTAAGACACCGTCGTGCTTATTCTTTCGCCGCGCTCACCTTTTGAACGAATGACAGCCCTTATCTTTTTGCTGGTGTCTCTGGCGTAGAAATCATTGAAATAATTCTTGATACCAGAGAAGTCGCTCTCACCATAAAGGCTGTCAACGCCGTCGTTGATTGCGATAAAGCGCACGTCATACTGTGGAAAAGTAATCTCCATCAACATACCTGTCTGGAGGTATTCTCTGCCAAGACGGGACTGGTCTTTGACGATAACCGTTCCGACCTTGCCCGCGTAAACGTCATCCATCATCTGTTTATAGCCGGGACGGTTGAAGTTTACGCCGGAGTAACCGTCGTCAACGTAGTACTTGCAATTGTGCAGATTATTATCGTCTGCGAACTTTTTGGTGATTATTTTTTGATTGGATATACTATTTGATTCGCCCTCGCACTCGTCCTCTTGTGAGAGCCGGCAGTAAAGAGCGGTAATCAATTGGTTTGAATTTGTATTAGTCAATTTGAACCTTCCTTTCCGAATGCAGCCACTCTGAAATTCAAACCGAATAGGATACAGCAACAGGATACCCTAACTCGGCTAGAATGTCCAGAGATTTTGACCGAATTCTTTTATTTTCCGTTGATTAAATACTTGATGGTTTCACTGACGGTTGGAGCGTCAGCGGTAGGGTTTACAGAAACAATCTCGTATTTTGCTCCGTTAACTGTCATGGTAGTGGTGCTAAAGAGATTCCTTCTGTAAAAAACAGTGTCGTCATTCAAAGTAATCGTGCTGAATTCTTTGTCCATAGAGTCCTTTCCTCGCCGTAGTAAATGCGGCGAATTGTTTTTATTAATCTGATAATGTGGTAGTTGGTTTTGAAACAAAACCGGTTCATATTTGACATCAATCCTTTCGTTTTTATATAGTTTAGAGTGTCATAGAGAATTCCTCGTCCTCATCATCTCCTTCACTGTCATCATAATTATCATAGTCATAATCGTCAGCACCGAAGATTTCTTCGAGGATTTCTTCTCTGGTTTTGTATTCTTCCTGTTCGTAATCAAGCTCTTGCTCAGGTGTTTCGTTTATTGCATTGGCAATCATGCCGATACCTAAACCGAGAACCGAACCAAGAGTAGAACCGTTTTCTTCGGCTTCGATACGTTTGATGCGCTCGTCAGGGTCTTCGGAATCGTTGTCAATGATTTTGGAAACGGCTCCGGCAAGGTTGCTGATTTCGCTGCCGACGTTGGAATAGCTGTCAGCTATCCTTTGTGTTTCAGCCTTGGATTGGGCGCGTTCCCTGAGGTGTTGCTCATACAAATTGCGCGAATCTTCCCAGCCTTTCGGTTGCTTTTCTCCATCGGGGAACTCTCTCTGTTGCAGTTCACGCTCGATATTATCCTTGAGATATTTGTCATCGTAGAGCTTGTCGTCGCAGCATTTCTTTCCGTTTGGACAGTGAAAGGTGATATTCTTTCGCGTATCCGTCCACGTAATGTAGTAGCCAAGGATGGACATGTTGCGGATAAGTTCGTCCTTGCTGCCGCTATATGACATCGCT
This sequence comes from Acutalibacteraceae bacterium, assembly GCA_045221175.1. Classification (GTDB taxonomy): domain Bacteria; phylum Bacillota; class Clostridia; order Oscillospirales; family Acutalibacteraceae; genus UBA1213. Next base: position 2,084 of record JBGUWM010000093.1, read on the forward strand.
GTGTCGATATCTTTTGCCAGCTTTTCTTTCCAACTGTTACCCCTTAACCTTGCGCGATGCTCTCTGGACGATACACTTTTTCTGCCACCTTGGTACGGTTGTAACACGGAAAATCCGTGAGCGATACAGATTTCGTCGCTGAGTTTTCTCAAATGTTTGAGCGTAGACGGCGAT
>JBGUWM010000094.1:0-2147 GCA_045221175.1 Acutalibacteraceae bacterium
TGCCCATTCACGGCAGTACAAGCGTTTTCATACATGAGCTTTACAAAAGGCTTATACACGACAAGGGTATCATTGTCTTAGCTGTTCTTTTTATTTTTGCGATTCAGACATCCAATGAAGCAATAAGCTTTAAGTATGACAGTATTCCCGAAGCAACATACTATGCCTATCTTGAACAGTTGGAGGGCAGAATTACGCCTGAAAAGGAACAGTTCATAGAAAAGGAGCAAAAGCGATTTGACGATCTTCAAAACGAATTTTTTGAGCTTGAAATAATGGAAAATAAAACTCCCGAGGAAAACTCCCGTTTGAGAAGCATTGATACCATACTGAAGGGCAAATACAAGGGCTTTCAGATGCTTATGGAGCAGTATGATTACCTTAAACATCAGCATGAACAAAAGGGAACGGAAATATGGTTCGTAAACGAAAAGAAATATTCATCCCTTCTGACCGACAGTAAAGGAATGGCAAGCAGATTTATCTTATGCGCCGCGGCTCTGATGCTGCTGACAGCAAACGTATTTTCAATTGAATACAGGCGCAGCATGAAACGCCTGCTAAGATCAACACCGTCAGGAAAGGGACGCCTTTTTGCTTTAAAATACATCATCGCACTTTTATGCGGAGCAGCAGTCTTTTTGCTTGTTTATTCCCCCGTACTGATACGTTATCTTAACAACTGGGGTAACATCCTGTCCGATGCCCCGGTATCTTCATTGCGGCAATTTTCGGAACTCGGAAATATGACCATAGGCGGATATCTGGCGCTGTCGGGAATTCTGTATTTCATTCTTTCAATTATGATAGCGGCATTTGTATGTTCTCTTTCCGAACTGACAAGAAATCATTTTCTGACCCTGCTGCTTTCAAGTGCTGCCATTCTGACAGTGTATTTCCTTATGCTCGGCAACATTACACTCAGGTTTTATGCTATCCTTGGCAGTGGAAAGTTTATATCATTTCTGATTATAACTTTCCTGACTTTACTTGCGGTCATAGCAATGGTTTTATTTTCCAAGAAGAATTACAATAAGACATAACGGCGGGTCAAGTGACTGCGTCCCTTGCGGGGTGCAGGGCGAGGAGCCCTGCCGGGAGTTTGAGTGCAGAGCCCTCAAGAGCGAGGAGGAACGGAAATGGAGCTGCAAATAAAGAACGTATCGAAATCATACGGTAAGTCAAAACGAGCGTTGGATGATTTTTCGCTGACGCTGACACCAGGTGTATACGGACTTCTTGGTGCAAACGGTGCAGGAAAAAGTACCCTGATGAATATACTTACCGATAATCTTAGCGCAGACACCGGAAAAATTCTCTGGGACGGCGAGGATATCCGCAGGCTTGGAAAAAAGTATCGTTCTTTGATCGGATATATGCCCCAACAGCAGGGACTTTATGACAGTTTTACTGCCAACCGCTTTTTATGGTACATGGCGGCTCTGAAAGGCTTAAAAAAGAAGGATGCCAAAAAACAGATTACTAAACTTCTGAATATAGTCAGCCTGAAAAATGACGCTCATAAAAGGTTGGGAGACTATTCAGGAGGCATGAAACAGAGAGTACTTATCGCACAGGCACTTTTGGGTGAACCGAAGCTTCTTATTCTTGATGAACCTACCGCCGGACTTGACCCAAAGGAACGTATCCGTATCCGCAGCTTCATCAGTGAGATCGCAGCGGACAAGATAGTTATACTGGTCACCCATGTTGTCAGTGACATTGAATGTATTGCTGATCGTATCATACTGATGAAAAACGGCAGGCTTATCAAAGACGATACATCATCAGGTCTGATCTCATCTGTTGCAGACAAGGTTTTTGAAAAGAAATGTTCAAAGGAAGAATTGCCGGAATTGCAGAAATCATTTTCCTGCGGAAATGTCCTGCAAAGAGATGAATGTCTGGTGTTTCGTATTGTGGGGGATAGATGTCCAGATGATTTTTCAGCAAGTAATAGTGAGATTTCTCTTGAAGAGGTGTATCTGTATTATATTGAATATGAAAATGACAAGAACGCTTCGACTTAAAAACGACTTTGTTTTCTGATACAGGTGCATAACAAAAGCAACGAAGATTTAGAACTGAAACTATTTCAAGTATATAATGCTTTTATTTTAAAACAGCAGGATACTCTTTTGATGCTG
>JBGUWM010000095.1:0-39475 GCA_045221175.1 Acutalibacteraceae bacterium
CCCGAGGAGCTAAAGCTTCTGCGGTGAGGTTGGATCAATGCAGCCGATGTTAAGCGAGCTTACATCGGGCTTTGCTCCGAGTTAAAAAAACAGAGTATATCAAATAACTTATTAATATTTTGATACGGTATATTAATTCATACAATTGAAAAAAACGATAGTATCAGCAAACAATAAGTGATTATGGCACTTTCGTTATTTATGGAATTACAAAAGCCTGATTAAATCGCTGCAGAAGAGTAAGAGTAGAATACTGTTGCTGCAATACAAAATCGGACAACAAAATTAACATAAAATCTTGCCTTTTTTATTATTATTTGTTATAATACACCTAAGTGTATAGTTGACTATACAGTGTGAAAGCATCGAATGTAATGAAAGGTGATTTGCTTGAGCGTTAAGAAAAAAGACAGCAAAAAAGAAACAGCACAACGAAGTACGGATAAAGCTGCGGGAGAAGCAAAAAAACAGAAAAACAGCAAGTCGTCAAAGACAGCAAAGACGATAAAGGCTGCCGGAAATGAAAAACAGCCCAAAACCGTTAAGGGCAGAAAAAAATCCGGAACAAAAGAGGAAGCGGCTGTCAGACCTGTCAAGCTGTATTCTCCGGAGAATTTTCCTTTCCATAACCGGGAACTGAGCTGGATTGATTTTAATACCCGTGTTCTGGAGGAGGCTTTTGAGAAGGACAACCCTGTACTGGAAAGAGTGAAGTTCCTTGCTATCACAGCTTCCAATCTGGACGAATTCTTTATGGTGCGAGTGGCGGGTGTGATGGACAGAATGCATTCCAAGCCCCATACGGCGGACGAGTCCGGCATGACGCCGCTGCAGCAGTTTGATGAACTGAGCGAAAAAATTCATCTTTTCTCCAAAAAGCAGTATTCCTGTCTGCATCATTCCATTATTCCGGCACTCAAGAAAAACAAGCTGCGGTTTCTGAAGATCAAGGAACTGAGCAAGTCGCAGAAGCAGCAGGTGGACGAGTATTTTGACAAGTTTATTTTTCCGGTGCTGACGCCGCTGGCGGTAGATACATCAAGACCGTTTCCGCTGCTTGCCAACAAGAGCCTGAACATAGCTGTACGGCTTGAGAAGGACGGAGAGGATATTTTTGCCATAGTACAGGTGCCGTCTATTTTGCCGAGATTCTTTGAAGTAAAGTCGGATTCAGGAAAAGCGTTTGTCATGCTGGAGAATATCATCATCAGCAGATTGTCGGAGCTGTTTGCACTCTATGAAATACAGGCGTGTTCACCGTTTCGTATTACAAGAGATTCGGATCTGGATATTGATGAAGATGCGGACGATCTGTTGGTAGAGATTGAGCATTCTCTGAAAAAAAGACAGCGTGGCGATCCGGTCAGACTGGAGCTGCTGTCGAAATGTGATAAAGAGCTGAAACAGTTTCTGGTTGATTCCTTGCAGGTAGAAGATAAGGAAATTTACGAAGTATCCGGACCGATAGACCTGACCTTCTTCTCAAAATTCGGAGGGCTGGAAGGACTGGACAACCTGCGGTTTGCTCCGATTGTTCCGGTCAATCCGCCGGCAGATTTTTATGGCTACGACGATATTTTTGAAGCGATACGCCAGAAAGACAGGCTGGTGCATCATCCCTATGAAAGCTTTGACAGTGTTGTCAAATTTATCAATCAGGCGGCAAATGATAAAGACGTTCTTGCCATCAAACAAACGCTTTACCGTGTCAGCGGTAACTCGCCGGTCATAGCAGCGCTGATCAAAGCTGCCGAAAACGGTAAGCAGGTAACGGTACTGGTTGAGCTGAAGGCAAGGTTTGATGAAGAAAACAATATCGGATGGGCAAAAAAACTGGAAAAAGCAGGCTGCCATGTAATTTACGGACTGGCAGGGCTGAAAACGCACTGTAAAATCCTGCTGGTAGTACGCAGGGAAGAGGACGGCATTCGCCGTTACCTGCACATGGGAACCGGCAATTATAACGATATAACCGCCCGTTTTTATACAGACATCGGAATGTTTACCTGTGATGAAAAATTCGGAGAAGACGCTACTTCATTGTTCAACGTCATTACAGGGTATTCCAAACCGCCGGTCTATCACAAAATGAAGGTGGCTCCCACAGGTTTGAGGACGTTTTTTGTCGAGATGATAGAGCATGAAATTGAAAATGCCGAGGCAGGCTTGCCCTCAGGCATCACAGCAAAGGTCAATTCTCTGGTGGATCCCGAGATTATACGAATGCTGTACAGAGCATCACAGGCAGGCGTAAAGATCACCCTGATCGTTCGTGGAATCTGCTGTCTTGTACCGGGGATCAAAGGAATCAGCGAAAACATACAGGTACGCAGTATAGTGGGGCAGCTTCTGGAGCACAGCCGGATTTTCATCTTTGAAAACGGCGGTATCAAAAAAATCTATATGGGATCTGCTGACTGGATGCAGAGAAATCTTGACAAGCGGGTAGAACTGGTGTTTCCGATTGAAGATCCGGATCTGATAGACAGAGCCTTCGGCATTATGAATCGTATGCTGAAAGACGTATTGAATACCAGGATTCAGGGCTCTGATACCTGCTATGAGCTGTTGGACAGAAGGGGTAAAAAGGTGCATAACTGTCAGCGTGAATTTTATGAAGAAGCGATGAAGGCGCTGAATTCCAAAAAATCGACAGTGCGTGAGGAACGGCAGTTTATTCCCCTGACGGGTGAGAGTCTGAAGGGCACCGAAGAAGAGAATCCATCATGAGCATAAGACATCACAATACAAACGAAAGAAAAACTATCAAGTCCATATTTCAATATCAAATAAACAAAAGGAGTGTAAAGCATTATGAAACGAGTAGGTATTCTTACCAGCGGCGGTGACTGTCAGGGTCTGAACTCAGCCATTCGGGGCATAGCAAAAGGGTTGTATGAGCATTACGGTAAAAAGGTGGAAATCTACGGAATCATTGACGGTTACAGAGGATTGATCAACGGTGAGTATCGTCTGATGAAGCCGGAGGATTTTTCCGGCATTCTAACAAGAGGCGGCACGATTCTGGGTACATCACGCCAGCCGTTCAAGCTGATGAGAGTCATTGACGACGTAACGAGTGTGGACAAAGTAGCGGAGATGAAAAAGCATTATGCCGAGATGAAGCTGGACTGTCTTGCGATTCTGGGCGGAAACGGTACACACAAAACTGCCAATCTGCTTTCTGAAGAAGGACTGAATGTTGTTACGCTGCCCAAAACCATTGACAATGATATCTGGGGAACAGACATAACCTTTGGTTTTCAGAGTGCGGTAGATATAGCGACCAATGTAATTGACTGTATTCATACCACTGCAACCTCACATGGCCGTGTATTCATAGTTGAATGTATGGGACACAAGGCAGGCTGGCTGACGCTTCATGCAGGTATTGCAGGCGGCGCAGACGTGATTCTGATTCCGGAAATACCCTATGATATCAATAAGGTCATTGACTGTATCAAATCACGCACAAAGAGCGGCAAGACGTTCTCTATCCTGGCTGTTGCGGAAGGAGCTGTTTCTAAGGAGATTGCCGCTATGCCCAAAAAGCAGAAGAAAGAAGCAATGGCTAATCTGATGTATCCGTCGATTTCTTATCAGATTGCACACGAAATTGAGGAAGCAACCGGTCAGGAAACAAGAGTAACCGTTCCCGGACACTTCCAGAGAGGCGGAAGCCCCGACGCTTATGACCGCTTTATCACAACGATGTTCGGTGCGGCTGCAGCCAAGTTTATTATCAAAGAAAAGTACGGCTTCATGACAGGCATGGTCAACGGCAAAATCGTTCCGGTTCCCCTGAGTGAGGTGGCAGGCAAACTGAAATCTGTTCCCGTAAACTGCAAAACAATCAAGGCAGCGAAGGATATAGGAATCAGCTTCGGTGATTGATTGTATCTTGATTCTGAACGGTAGATATCATCAGAATTCCGACGCTGGTTTTTTGCAAGGACTGATCGGAAAATGTCTGTAGGTTTGTCCTCAGCAGGAGTCCTATAGAGATAAAAGAAGAACAACCGCATTTTGTCAGCTTGTCGGAGGCTGTCATTTTCCGTTTTAGTTTTATCTGCTGTGTTTTGAAAAAACATTTTGCAATATCCGGAGCATGACCAGACACAAGCCGTCTTGTAAAGGGTTTGTACGTATCCAATCAGGAATAGCTTGTTTGAAAATACACTGTAAATAATTTTGCGTACAGCAGAAAATGAATGGGGAGGAAGATTATGGACGAGAGAGTCAGCGATAAAGAGCTTATTATGCGTGAGCGTAAAAGATGGGGATTTTTTGGCATTCCCTGGACTTTTACAAAATACAGCCTTTGGTCAAAAAAGCTGGTCATTGAACAGGGACTGTTCAGAACGGTAGAAAATGAAATTTTATTATACCGTATTGTAGACATCACCTACACGAGAGGATTATTCCAGAAGATATTTAACCTTGGAACCGTCACGGTACACGCACATGATAAAACCAATCCTGTGGTGTTGCTGAAAAATATCAGACATTCCAGAGAATTCAAGGATGCACTGTCGGAGTGGATCGAAAAAGACAGACTCCGCATGAAGATGCGTCAAAGTGAATTCGTAGATGTAGGACATCCTGATCTGGAAGAATATGACGACAGCTTTTGACAGAAGATGATCCGAATGCTGCTTTTGCCGTTTTTTGAAGCAAAAGCGGCATTTTTTCTTTACAAACAGAAATAGTCTATGCTATAATACTCGGAACAGGAGTTAATATCGTGTCAGGAAATGATATTTCTGTAACGGCTGCAACAGAAATAACACTTCCGGAAAATCTGAAAGAAAGGTATGTAACAACAAGGGAAATAAAAAATGATCTATGCAGAACATCTCAGAAAAGAATTCAGAAAAACCATTAAGGAACCGGGCCTAAAGGGCAGCTTTAAGGCATTGTTCCGTCCGAAGAAGGAAATCGTCACGGCAGTGCAGGATGTGAGCTTTCACGTGCCGAAAGGCGGTATTCTGGGCTTTATCGGTCCAAACGGAGCAGGTAAATCAACAGTTATCAAAATGCTCACAGGCATTCTGACGCCTACCGGCGGAGAATGCCGTATTAACGGGCAGAATCCACAGACTAACCGAAAAAAATATGTGCGGGAGATCGGTGTGGTGTTCGGGCAGCGCACACAGCTTTGGTGGGATCTTCCTCTGAGGGAAACCTATTCGGTGCTGAAAGAAATTTATGAAGTAGAAGACGCAAAATACCGTGAAAGAATGACATTTCTTAGCGAGGTGCTGGAGCTTGACAGTTTTATCGGATCGCCTGTGCGAACGCTTTCTCTCGGTCAGCGTATGAGGGCAGATATTGCAGCGTCCTTGCTGCACAGTCCGAAAGTACTGTTTTTGGATGAGCCAACCATCGGTCTCGATGTGGTGGTGAAGGACAGTATCCGGCAGGCAATCTTGAAAATCAATAAAGAGGAGCAGACAACGGTCATTCTTACGACGCACGATATCAATGACATTGAGCTTCTCTGCGACAGGATCGTTATGATAGACAAGGGAAAGAATGTCTATGACGGGTCGCTGGCTGAACTGAAGGAACGGTATGGGCAGACAAGAGAAATGCATTTTGAGGTGCAGGAAAATACAGCGTCGGCTGATGCTGCCGAGGCCGCACTGCGAAAAGCATTGGGACATTCGATGAAATATGCGGAACTGGAGCGTGATAAAACAGCCTTTCAGATCCGTTTTGACAGCAGCAGGCTGCCTGTGGGAGAAATGCTTACGGCAGTGCTGAAAACGACAAGCGTCAAGGACATCTCGGTAAAAGATGCGGATATTGAAGAAATCATCCGTCAGCTTTACAGAGAGGGGGCGCAGCATGAATAAGCTGAAAAGATGTTATCTGCCCTTTATGAAGGCAGGCATACAAACGCTGATTGCCTATCGGATGAATTTTCTTGGCTTTGTCATCGGCGGATTGATTTACTGCTTTGTGATGTTTTATTTATGGAAGGCAGTGTTTGAGTCCGCTGGCAGCGGTATGTTTCTTGGCTTTTCGATGACGGACATGGTGCTGTATCTGTTCTTGTCCAACACTACAAGTCAGCTTACCTTTAGCAGCGTGAGCACTAATATTGGTGAAGAAATCAGAGACGGCAGTATAGTGATGCGGCTGATTAAGCCTGTGAATACAGACTGGAGCTATCTTTTTAACGAGCTGGGTGGTGCGCTGATGAAGCTGATGGTTCTGGTGCTGCCGATGATCGTAGGGCTGGAGATATACCGATGGTCAGTAACAGGACAATTTATGTTCAGTCCGCTGCATTGTGTGCTTTATTTATGCAGTGTGGCGCTGGCTTATATGATATCCTTTCGGGTCAATCTGTGTTTCGGGTTTATGGCGTTTTATGTCAAAAACCTGTGGGGCTTCAATATCCTGAAAAACAGCATCATCTCCTTTTTGTCAGGCGCACTGATTCCCCTCGCCTTTATGCCGGAGCCGCTGCGGATTGCACTGGAATATATGCCCTTTGCCTCCATGGGTTATACGCCTGTCATGATTTACATGGGGAAGTACGGCGCAGCCGAAATTGCTCTCCGGCTGGGAATACAGCTTGTCTGGGCAGCAGCACTGTACGGCATTTCCAAGCTGATCTGGGCAGGGGCAGTAAAAAAACTGTCAGTACAGGGAGGTTGAGCGGATGAAACGAATATGGAAAATCTACCGTCTTTTAGCTTCGCAGAACCTCAAACGGCTGATGGAATATAAAGCAGACTTTCTGACAGGTGCCGTCAGTTTTCTGATCGATCAGGCAATCGGTATTGCGTTTATTTTCATTATCTTTACGCAGATTCCCCAATTGTCAGGATTTTCTTTTGAACAGATCGTATTTATTTACGGTTTTTCTCAGATTCCCAAGGGAATTGACCACCTGCTGACAGATAATCTTTGGTGTGTAGGATACTTTCTCGTCAAAAAGGGAGATTTTGACAAGTATCTGACCCGACCGATCAATCCGCTGTTTCATGTAATTGCGGAAACCTTTCAGGTGGACGCTGTCGGAGAATTGGTGGTAGGCATTGGTCTGATTATTTATGCAGCAGGAAGTGCGAATTTATATATAACGCCCCTGAGCGTACTGCTGACAGTTCTTGTCATACCGTTTTCGGCGCTGATTTATGCTTCCATCAAGATAGCAACCGCAGCATTTGCCTTTTGGATCAAAAGCAGCGGATTTATCATACAGATGGTTTACGGCATGAATGAGTTTGCGAAATATCCGGCTGCCATCTACAGCCCGTTTGTACGCATTTTTGTTACTTTTATCATTCCGTTTGCGCTGACAGGTTATTATCCGGTATTGTATATTCTTACCGGTGAAAACCCTTTATGGAATATCGGGTTGGTGGTTCTGATATCTGTGATATTGTTTGCTGTATCGCTGTTGATATGGCATAAAGGGCTGTCTGCCTATGAAAGCAGCGGCGGAGTATAAGCTATACAGTCTGTTGAAAAATAAATGATTCATACAAAATATAAAATCCCGACGAACGGTTGATTCCGCTTTCGTCGGGATTCTGTATTTAAAGTAAATGAAAATAGTATCATTGACTGTGACTGCTTTGAACAGCCGATAAGGTAAGGGCAGCGGTTTATAGTATCCGGAATTTTGCATTCGGTGCAGAAATAAACAGTCTGCACAGCCCTGTTACCGAATGGGTTCAGCCGTCAGTTTTTCCAGTATTTCCTGTCCAGGGAACGGTACTGAATTGCTTCGAAAACATGGCGCTTTTTAATCAACTCACTGTCGTCCATATCCGCAATGGTGCGGGAAACCTTCAGGATCCTGCTGTAAGCACGGGCAGACAGACTGAGCTTTTCAAAGGTATTGCGCAGAATTTCTTTTGCATCATGATCCAATACGCAGAATTCATCTAGTTTATTGGGAGGAATGTGGGCGTTGCATAAGATATTGGTATCCTGAAAACGATCTTTCTGAATGTTGCGGACCTTATTGACACGCTTTTTGATTTCAGCGGATGATTCGGCTTTAACGCCGGATGACAGATCGTCAAAATCAACAGGCTGAACCTCCACGTGCAGATCAATTCTGTCCAGCAGAGGACCGGAAATCTTACCCAGGTAACGGGAAACCGTTTTCGGACTGCAGGTGCAGGGTTTGGTAGGGTGACCGTAATAACCGCAGGGACAGGGGTTCATAGCGGCAATCAGCATAATTGAGCATGGGTAGCTGAGAGTAGCGTTAACACGGGAAATGGTAACATTACCGTCTTCCAGAGGCTGGCGAAGTATTTCCATCGCTTCACGGCTGAATTCAGGCAGTTCGTCCAAAAACAATACGCCGTTATGTGCCAGAGAGATTTCGCCGGGTTTGGGGATACCGCCTCCGCCCGAAAGACCTGCAGGAGAAACGGTGTGATGAGGAGAGCGGAAAGGACGATGGGTGAGCAGCGGAGTGTCGCTTGTCAAGAGTCCGCAGACAGAGTGCAGCTTGGTGGTTTCGATCATTTCGTCAAAGGTCATATCCGGGAGAATGGTAGGAAGCCGCTGCGCCAGCATACTTTTACCTGTTCCGGGACTTCCCACAAAGATCAGGTTATGACTGCCGCAGGCGGCAATTTCCAAAGCTCTTTTAGCAAGAGGCTGTCCCTTCACCTCGGAAAAGTCAATGGAATAAAGCATATCATCAGGCTTTGGAACAGTGTGTTCGGCAACGGAAAGCTTTGTGCCGTATCTCAGATAACTCATCAGCTTGGCAACCGTATCGACGGGAATAATATCAATACCGTCAACAACAGCAGCCTCTGCTGCATTTTCGGCAGGGACGAAGAATTGACGGATTCCGTGGCTTTTGGCACAGAGCGTCATAGGCAGAATACCGTTGACAGGGCGGACTTCACCGGAGAGCGAAAGCTCACCGATAAAAGCACATTCTGACAAGTCGCAGGAAAGAAAATGTGCGCCTGAGAGGATAGAAATATAAATCGGCAGGTCATAAAGAGCGCCGGCTTTTTTGATATCGGCAGGAGCGAGATTCACGATGATTTTAGCTTCGGGAAATTCATAGCCGCTGCTGCCCACTGCAGCACGAACACGTTCACGTGCTTCACGCACAGAAGCGTCCGGCAGCCCGACGATATTAAAGCCTCTTCCGTTTCTTGTAAGGTCTGTTTCAACGGTGATGGGAAATGCATCCATGCCAAAAAGTCCCATACTTTTTACCTGTACAACCATAGTCCTTTCGCTCCTTAAATGTGAAGGTGAATAAGTGATTTTTTATCTATTATAATATATCATTGATATTTTTACAAGAAAAATATAAAAAATCATAAGCGATTATTTCTCGTGCAATTGAATGATTGTTGATGCTCTTTGTCGTCATCGGTCATGAAGCCGTTTTTTTGAAAAGAATCATTTCGCTTATCATTGATTGAGCGGTGTCGGCTGACTGAACACCGTAAAAGCGTCTGCGTGAGGATACACAAAACGGAGAGCGAAAGAGAAAAGAAAGAATAGCAGGATAAAAGACATGGTTCCTGCGCTGAATGCGATGCTGCTCGTTTTCGGGGGGTTCCTGAAGCTATTTCTGACAGATTGGCTTTCACGGAAGGATTATTAAAGAAAAACCCTTGCAAAAATGCTGCATTTCCGTTATGATGGTTACACAGAACTATCAATAGAAAGGACTGAAAGTATGAAGTGCCCGATATGCAGTCAGAAGCACCAGGAAGGACAACATTGTAACAGATGCGGAGCAACGCTTTTGGCTGATGATGAAAAAAGAAAAGCACTGACAGAGCAGTTGCTTCATCGTGGAGCAATCAGCAGTGCCGGTGAACTGGACAAAACAGTGGAATTGAGTTTCCGGTGCGGCAGCGACGACGGATTGCTGCCTGAAATGCCGATGCCTGTGACCGAACCTCCGGTAATTTGTGCCATGTATTACACACAAAAAGACGTACTGGATACATTGCTGAGGGTTAAAGCCATCAATTCAGTAAGATACTATTTTATCAAGGAATTTTATGCGGCAGTGTCGGAGTATAACCGAGCGCATCTGGAAGCGGGCGATATGCTGGATAATCAGGAAGTAACATTAGCTGATGTGCTGGCATATACCGGCAAAACGGAACTGCATCTGATATTTGCACACAGACAGAAAATGATTGACAGGGCAGGTCCTGCGGTATGTCTTTATGGTTGTCCGGTATCGTCTGAACTGGAGCAGCAATATGCCGGAGTCAAGACTAAAACGGAGATTATTGATCTTGAAGAGTGAGAATAACGATTTGCTGAAAACCTTGTTTTGGGAAACAACGCTTCGCTGTAACGCCCGATGTGCCTTTTGCGGAAGCGGCTGCGGAGAAAATACGCATTATCCCGACGAGCTGACAACAGAAGAAATTTGTCATGTGCTGCAGGATACGGCGCAGAAACTGCCTGCCGCCGGCATTATGCTGAATATTACAGGAGGAGAACCGCTGCTGCGAAAAGACGTATTCGCAGTGGCAGGTTTTGCTGCGTCTTTAGGCTACCCGTGGGGAATGGTGACGAACGGATCCTTGCTGAACGGGAAGGTGATTCGTGAGATGAAAGAAAACGGCTTAAAAACGCTTACCGTCAGCATAGACGGTTTGAAAAGAACTCATGAAGAGCTGCGGCGTCTGGCAGGAAGCTACGACAGAATGATCGGGAATCTGAAAGAGATTGCGGAAGACGGTTTTGCGGATCATCTTCAGGTTACCACGGTAGTCAACAGAAAGAATATCGGAGAACTGGAACAGCTCAGGGAACTGCTGCTGACGATAGGACTTGATTCATGGAGAGTGGTGACGGTGGATCCTATCGGAAGGGCAAACGAGAACAAGGACATTCTGCTGAATCCGGATGAAATGCGACAGTATTTTGAATTTATTGAGAAATATTGTCAGGATCCGGTGCTGCCGGTTTTGCAAAGCTGCTCCCATTATTTTGGCGATCGGGAGCCACGGTTACGCAGCCGCAGTTTTTCCTGCAGAGCCGGAAAGACCGTAGCCTCTGTTCTGTATAACGGCGATATATTTGTATGTCCGAACGTTCAGCGCCGCAAAGAGCTGATACAGGGCAATGTCCGTCGGGATTCTCTGGCAGAAGTCTGGCAGAAGGGCTTTTCTTTTTTCAGAAAGAAAGATCGGACACTTTCAGACAAATGCAGGAACTGTTATTATCGGGAAGAATGTGGCGGAGACAGTTTGCATACATGGAATTTTGAAGAACAACAGCCGGCATTCTGTATCAGAAATTATGATGATGACAAGCAGAAAGCGACATATTCTGCAAAGAAGCAGTTATATGATAATACGGTTGAAGCATATAAGACCACAGTGCGGCAGCCAAGACTGCTGCGGCAGTATACAGACAGGCCTTCCCGCAGTCGGGTGATCCTGACAAAACAGGCTTATAAAGAACTGACGGAACTGTTTGAATGGGGACAGGATACGCCGCATAACAGAATTGAACAGATGGCGTGCTTGCTGGGCAGAAGAGAAGACACACTGCTGGTGATTCAGCAGATCCGGCAGATTTCGCTTGCGTATGCAGACGAAACGGCAGCCGTGTTTACTGAAGACAGTCTGAAAGAAGGATGGACGGCTCTCAATCAAGTAAAAGAAGAAGGCAAAGATGCAGAACTGCTGGGATTTGTTCACAGTCACCCACGGGAGTTGAAAACTGAGCTCAGTGTGTCGGACGAACGGCTGCACCGTTATCTGACAGAACGATATTCGGTACCTTTGACGATGCTTGTGAATCCGCAGAAAAAAATAATAAAGGCATTTTATGATACGGATTTTGATTTATCGGAAGTGAGGATTCTTCTTCCTGATGAACAAAGTGAGTAAATGAACCCATAGTTCAGCTAATAAAAATGTTGTGATGGCACTTTTTGGAAGTTTTGATAAAGTTTAGAAAAACTCGTTGATATAAGCCAAAATGTTATTGACTAACAGGGTAAAATAGTGTATAATGTCTTGTGGAACGATTGATGAGGTGGCATCATGCAAGTGTCAGAATGGAATGAAGAATGGAGCTCTTTCAGCGATGCTGAGCTTGTCAGATTGTACAGAGAAGGAAATGAAAATGCCTTTCGTCAGCTTGTTAACCGTTATTTTCTCATAGTAAAAAAAATGGCGGCGGATTATGCCGTACAGGGAGCTGAAGCGGAGGATCTGACACAGGAAGGTCTGATTGCGCTGCATCAGGCTGTGCAGCGTTATGATGAAAGTGCGGGTGCCGGCTTCAAAACCTTTGCCGATGTGTGTATCCGCAACCGTATGCGTTCCGTTATCAGGCGTGAGTTTACGCAGAAAAGCCGGGCAAACCGTCACACTTCATCAATTGAAGATGCAGGCGAAATGCCGTCGGCGCTGGATGACAATCCTGAAGATGCCATAATCGGCAAAGAGAATCTGCGACAGTTGGAAGAGTATCTGAGAGATCACCTGACGCCTGCAGAGAACAATGTGCTGAGCTGTTATCTTAGCGGCATGAGCTATGATGCCATTGCGAAAAAGCTGGGAATCAGCCGTAAGTCCTGCGATAACGCCATGCAGCGTGTCCGCAAAAAGTTAAAAGAGCGGTACTGAAAAGCACCGCTGTTATATATGCCCGTGTAGCTTATTTAGAAGAGCGTTGACTTACACTGTAAATTCAAAGGTGACGGTGCAATTCCGTCCGAGGGCGAAAATCTATTTATACCAAAGCGAGGTAAAACAAATGTACGAGGATAAGACTCTCATCTGCAAGGAGTGCGGCGCTGAATTTGTATTCACAGCCGGCGAACAGGAATTTTATGCATCAAAGGGCTTTGAGAACGAGCCTCAGAGATGCAAGGCTTGCCGTGATGCAAGAAAGAATGCTCAGAAGCCCGAGCGTGAAATGTACACAGCAGTATGTGCTGCTTGCGGTCAGGAAGCAAGAGTTCCTTTCAAACCCCGTGAAGATCGCCCTGTTTACTGCAGTGAGTGCTTTGCAAAAATGAAGGAAGAGCAGGAATAATTGCTCATTTTTCCAAACGAACACACAAAAAGCGTTCCGCCTAAAAAGCGGGACGCTTTTTGTGTTTTTGCACAACGATTGTCCGATTGACTTTCGATAATTTAGTGCTTATAATATAAAAAATCAAAAATATCGGATCATCGAATCGAAGGAGGAATATCATGAAGGTAATGAAAAAAATACTCTCCGGGTTGCTCTCTCTGACAATGGCGTTTGGTGTGAGCGCAGCCACGGCAGCGGTGCTGGACAGCCGTGGAATCACACAGGTCAGTGCGGCGGGTATGAGTGTCAACGCAACGGGCGTCAAAATCTATATGCTGTATGACTGGGAGGAAGAGTTTATTTCCATACCGTCGGATTTGCCGCAGAGTTTTCAGATCCGGGTCAGCGGCACTTCATCTGATGTGACTTATTCGGTTTCGGGCGGCAGTTATCTGCAGGTGTCTGAAACAGGTCTTATCACCCCTCTTTATCAGACAACCTACTGGTATAACAACGGTTCGTTTTCGGTAGGATATTCTTATCCGATCGAGGGGCAGGAGCCGTCAAAAGTCTCAAGGTCAATTTCTCCCGGAAAATATACGGTTAAGGTTAAGTCCGGAGGAGAAACCGCTGATATCAATGTTGAACTGGTGGAATATGGCAATATCTATTGTCAGAGAGTTATGGACGATTATGTAAAAGATAATATCACAGCGTCTATGACCACCGAGCAGAAGCTTGATAAGATCGGACAATTTGTCGCAGCACGAAACTATGACCGATATTATTCCTCTGCCCAGGGACTGATTGTTGCCGGAGGCGGAGACTGCTGGGCATCAACAGATGCTGTGATCACACTTGCTGAAAAATGCGGACTGACCGCCTGGGCAAGAAACGGCAACCGTGATCCCGGTGCAGGTTCCGGACACATGAACGCCATGGTAACTGACGGAAAGTCGTATTATGAAGTAGAAGCCGGCTATGTGGGAACAGCGCCGAGAGGCTATGATATTACCAAGCGAACCAGTATGTTCAGTGTCAAATACAACAGTACCTATGAGGGCTATGAAGTTTATCAGTATGACGGACAGACAATGCCGACGCACGTTTATGTACCGTCGGAAATCAACGGTAAGACGATTGTCAGCATCGGAGATTCTTTCCTTGAAAGACAGAGTAATGTTGAAAAGGTAACGCTGCCCAACACGATCAAACATATCGGAAAAAGCGCCTTTAATAGCTGCACAAACCTGAAAAGCTTTACCATTCCTCCGTCAGTCATTCAGATAGACACGTTTGCCTTTACCTGCTGTGATTCTCTGACAAGTATCAGTGCATCGGGACTTTATACATACAAAAACGGTGCCATTTATAAAAACAGCAAAATTCTTGTCAGTGCGCCTTGTGCCGAAAACGTCACGATTCTTTCGGGAACGACAGAAATTGAGGAATATGCCTTCTATTATAATAAGAATATCAAAAGCCTGACGATACCTGCCAATGTAAAAACCATCGGTGAAGGTGCTTTTGGTGACTGCAGCAATCTGCAGAGCATAACTTTTGAAGGTACAGGACTTTCAAAGCTGGGAGATTTTGTTTTTGCAGATGACCAAAAGCTTCCCTATGTCATTCTGCCTGCCTCTGTTACGGAGATAGGGGATATTATTAACTATTTGTGTTCATCTGACTTTACATTGATGTGTACGTCGGATTCTTATGTTAAATCATACGCAGAAGAAAAAAAGATACCTTTTTATGCTACCGACGGAGACAGGGCTTTTGCGGTAGAGTTGCCTCCGGAAATGACCATAGACGCCGGCAGCAGCAAGGCGCTGAACTGGAGTTTCGTGCCGGCAGGCGTGAAAGATACGCTGACGTGGAAGAGCAGTAACAGTGCTGTTGCAACCGTACAGAACGGTACTGTCAAGGGGATTCAAAGCGGTACAGCCGTCATCACAGCCGAAACGAAGGAGGGCAAAAAGGCTGAATGTACCGTGAAGGTGCGTGTTTCGGTTCCGCAGAATCTTTCCGTAATTTCTGCTGACACTATCAAATTGGGACAGACGGTTCTGTTAATGCAGCAGCAAAAGGCGGCAGCGGCAATTATACTTATGCAGTCTATTATAAAAAACACAGCGCAGAGAAATATTCTCTGGTACAGGACTTTTCTGCAAAATCGAAGGTGACGATCAAGCCGCAGGTCAAAACGACCTATGATATCCGTGTTATCGTCAGGGATGGTTCCGGCATGAGTGTTCAAAAGGATTTCAGTGTAAAGGTAGCAGCGCCGCTGCAGAATTTGTCCGTAATTTCTGCTGAAACGCTGACATACGGAAAAACTTTAGTGATAAAGGGTAAGTATTCAGGCGGAATCGGTCCGGTTCAGTGTGGTATGTACTGTAAAAAGCACAGCTCTGAAAAATGGTCTACAATTCTGAAATACGGCAGTCAGTTCACCGGCAGTTTTACACCTGCTGTTAAGACAACCTACGATGTCTGCGTCAAGGTGAAGGATCAGGACGGTCAGATAGTCAAAAAGTATTTTACTGTCAAGGTGGTAAGCTGAGAGAAAAAAGCATATCAACCGTAATAACTGTGATATCTACCTGAAAAGGCACGGCACAAATGCATTTGTGCCGTGCCTTGCTGTTGGCAGATGATGTGATGCAGGCGTAAAAGACAGAATGATTATTGCTATTACAGTCAATCAACAGATCGGTTGAGCCAAAAGAAAGGGCTGAGAATCCTTGCAGAGCCTCCTGCTATCAACCTTCTGGCAAAGTGAAGGAAAAATAGGAGGGCTTCAGCAATCGCCGCACTAAAATGACTCGGATTGAGCAGAAAAACAAATCTGACACTGTTATCATATAAAAAGAAGCCCTTCATTAAAAGTTTCGACAGCCTATTCAAAGACTGCGGTGTCCATTTAATGCTTAGCAGTTTATTGTATCATTCATCAGACTTTGTTATCGGGGTGTGGCAGGGCTTTGCCCCGGTTTTTCATTGCTTCATAATAAAGTTGCCCTTTATTGATTTGAGAATAGTATGAGAAGCTTTTGCAGGGGTGTGTTTAAGTCTGAAGATTATCACCGGAAGCTTTGCATAATTGCTGTGTCTGAGTGGTGTTGCTTCAGACGATAAAAACTGTTATACGGAATGAGGAATGCATAAAATAAAAGGTTTGTTGATAACGGTGAAGAAACCCCCTTGAATTTCTAAAGGAATTATACTATAATACAATAGAGGAAAAATTTTTTAGAGTCAGCAAAGGGAGGATTCTGATGAGATTGGAAGAAAAAACAGAAGCAAAGTCCGCTGCACAAGCACAGATAAGCGCATCAAAAGCATACGGACAGCTTACAAAGCTGTTTGATGACGGTGTGTTTACAGAGCTGGACGCCTTTGTAAAATCCAAGGATGGTTATGCAGAGGTAATTACCGCACATGGTTCGGTAGAAGGCATCGGAGTATATGCTTTTGCCCAGAATATAGATGCTGCCGGAGGAGCTATGTCAGTAGCACAGGCATCAAAGCTTAAAAGACTGTATGATCTGGCACTGAAAACAGGCGAACCTGTCATCGGTATGTACGATTCCGTAGGCGGTCGTCTGGAAGAGGGCGCAGATATGTTGGCGTCTTACGGCGATATATTGAAATACACCAATAATTTGTCGGGCGTTGTACCGCAGATTTCCGTTATACTGGGCAAGTGTTACGGAACGCAGGCGCTGATAGCCGTAGGAGCAGATTTTGTTGTTATGTCAGAGAAAGCGTCGTTTTCGCTGGAAACAGACGGCAGCGGAGCAGATCCCGAAGAAAATGCCAAAAAGGGCATTGCACACATTTTGGCAAAGGATGAGGATGAAGCCATCGCACAGACGAAGATGCTGGTATCGGTTCTGCCCTCCAACAATCTATCAACAGCCTGCATTGCTTATGACAGTATTTCAGAGCAGGCAGCAGTTAATTCAGGTATGACAGCCCGTGAAGCAGCGTTTGCGGTAGCGGATTGCGACAGTCTGATTGAATTGCAGAAGGAGCACGGGAAAGCAGCCTCAACAGCACTGGCAACCTTCAACGGTACTACCGCCGGAATTGTTGTATTGGAAGGAAAGGAACTGGACGGAAAGTCCTGTGCAAAGGCAGCCAGATTTATCCGCTTCTGTGATGCTTTCAGTATTCCGGTTGTCAGCTTTGTTAATGCCCAAAAATTTGCTTGCCTCAGAGGAGCCGCCAAACTGACGGCTGCCTATGCCGAAGCAACCACTGCCAAAGTAACGATGATTACGGGAGAAGCGTACGGTGCGGTATATATTGCCACAGCAGGTACGGGCGCAGCGGCTGATCTGACCTATGCATGGACAGGCGCAACTGTATCGGCACTGAACCCGGAAGCAGCGGCGGTCATTGCACTGGGCGACGATCTGGGCGGTAAGCTCAAAGGTTCCAAGAACCCCGTCGAGGACAGAGCAGCAGTGATCACAGCCTTTAAGGAGAGCGAACTGACGGCTATGAAAGCGGCAGAAAAAGGGTATATTGACGCACTGATAGACGCTGAAGAAACCAGAACGGTTCTGGTATCGACACTGGATATGCTTTGTAACAAGCGAGTATCTACTCTTCCGAAAAAACACAACAATCTATTTGTATAAATAAAGAGAATCAACAGATATTTGTAACGAAAGGAAAAACTGACGATGAAGAATTTGAGAATTACCGTAAATGGTGTAGCGTACGACGTACAGGTTGAAGAATTAGACGGCACAGCCGCAGTCAGCACTCCGGCATCGGTGCCTGCAGCAGCACCGAAGGCGTCCCCTGCCCCGAAGGCTGCTCCTGCCGCAGCAGACGGAGAGCCTGTTAAATCTCCGATGCCCGGAACAATTCTGAGCGTACCAGTCAAAGCAGGACAAAGTGTAAAGACAGGTGACGTTCTGGTAGTATTGGAAGCAATGAAGATGGAGAACGAAATCAAAGCAGGCCGTGACGGCGTTGTAGCTTCGGTGGCAGTCAGCAAGGGAGAAAGCGTTGACACAGGTGCTGTTCTGGTAATGCTGAACTGACAGACGGCGAAGGGAGAAGGTCAATATGGCAAAGAAGAAAATACAGATAACGGAAACGATTCTTCGTGACGCACATCAGTCACTGATCGCCACCCGTATGCCCCTGTCGGATATGCTGCCGATATTACCGCAGCTTGACGAGATCGGTTTTTATTCACTGGAATGCTGGGGCGGAGCAACTTTTGATTCATGCATTCGTTTCCTGAACGAAGACCCTTGGGAGCGTTTGCGGACGATCCGGAAAAACTGCCCCAAAACAAAGCTGCAGATGTTGTTCCGTGGACAGAATATGCTGGGCTATCGTCATTATGCAGACGATGTGCTGGAATACTTTGTACAGCGTTCTGTTGCTAACGGTATAGACGTCATTCGTATTTTTGATGCACTGAACGATATCAAAAACCTGCAGACAGCGATCAATGCGACCAGGGCTGCCAAAAAGGAAAACCCGAATGTAGAAGCGCAGGTTGCCATGAGCTACACCACAGGACCGATCTTTACAACGGATTATTATGTGGAATATGCAAAACAGATAGAAGCCGCAGGAGCTGACTCCATCTGTATCAAAGACATGGCGGCGTTACTGACGCCGTACTATACCGAAGAATTGGTGAAGGCTATCAAGAGCGCCGTCAAAATTCCGGTACAGCTTCATACACACTATACTTCCGGACTTGCTTCCATGTGTCTGATGAAGGCAATCGAAGCCGGCTGTGACAGAATTGATACAGCAATGTCGCCGCTTGCCAACGGCACCTCTCATGCGCCGACAGAATCTATGGTTGCTGCGCTGCAGGGAACGGATTATGATACAGGGCTTGATCTTGTCAAGCTGTCGGAAATCAGAGAATACTTTATGACGCTGCGTGAGAAGTATATTAAAAGCGGTCTGTTAGACCCGAAGATGCTGGCAACTGACGCAAAGGCTCTGATCTATCAGGTACCCGGCGGAATGCTGTCTAATCTTCTGAAGCAGTTGAAGGATGCCGGAAAAGCAGACAAGCTGACAGAAGTACTGAACGAAGTACCAAAGGTTCGCAAAGACGCCGGATATCCGCCGCTGGTTACGCCGACCTCACAGATTGTTGGCACACAGGCAGTTTTCAATGTATTGTTCGGAGAATACAAAAACTGCAGCGGTCAGTTCAAGGATCTGGTAGCCGGAAAATACGGCACAACACCTGTTCCGATAGATCCCGAGTTCCGCCGCCGCATTATCGGCGACGAAAAGCCTGTTACCTGCCGTCCGGCAGACCTTCTGGAACCGGAGCTGGAAAAACTGCGTGCAGAGATTCCAGAGTGGATCCAGCAGGAGGAAGATGTGCTGACTTATGCACAGTTCCCGCAGGTTGCCCCAAAGTTCTTTAAGGCAAGAAGAGATAAGCAGATTGGCATCAATCCTGACGCTGACCTGAAGGCCAAGATTCATCCTGTATGATGATGCTTTGATAAAGCTATCGGTATACCATGTTTTCTGAAGGAAATGGAAGAAAAAACGCTCATGATAAAAAATGGTTTCACGATCATTTTGAACGGAGATATTCCGCCGGTTTTTTCAGAGCTTTTGCAAGACATTACGGTATTCATTCAGTCTGACCGCTTTCTGCTTTAACCTGACAGGCATCATTGTATGTTTATTGTCGTCTTCTGCTTTCTCATGGTTTGGTGGGTGGTGCTTGTCTGTTTTGAATGGTTATATGTACTGCAAGTGAAATAACAACCAAAAAAGGGACTTTCGTGTGAAAGTCCCTTTTTCTTGTGTAACAAAACCTCCGGGTAAGTCTGGGATTCAAAAAAGCTTTAGCTATCAGTAGAGAATAAAAAACTCCTGCATTATAACCAATCACCGATGTCCCCCGCGTCTCGCCTGTCGGGTGCGTGACCGCACCGGACGAATATGTTCCGGTACCGATCTTTGCAAAGTCGCTTAATATGCTTCAAAAACGAAATCGACAGTGGAGGCACTCCGCCGGTGCTTTTGCTTTGCAGAGGTGTCCACCGGATGGCACCCACACGCTCGTAGGCGGTGGGTGCCATCCGGACTTTCAGTGGGGATTATCATGCCCCACTGAACCCCCGTGGAGCTAAAGCTCCTGTAGTGAGGTTGCCTGGTCGCAGCCGATGTTAAGCGAACCTGCATCGGGCTTTGCTCCGAGTTAAATGCAATCAGCTATGATTTTTTTTCGCACATTTTTTTGGAAAAATTTTGTAAATATCTTCTTTTTGACAATGATTTGTGCTATAATAAATAAGTTATTCGAAAAGTCTGATTGGCAATGGCTTTTTTATGATAACAAAACAACAAACCGAACAGGGTGAAGATACATTGAATGATAAGTTTGAAAAAGGCAGTGACGTCATAGCAGGAAGGAATCCTGTGAGTGAGGCCCTGCGTTCAGGACGCTCTATTGACAGTGTACTGATAGCAAAAGGAGAACTGAACGGTTCTGTCAAGGTGATTGCAGCAAAAGCAAAGGCGAAGGGAATTCCTGTAAAAGAAACTGATCGGCGAAAGCTTGACCAGATATGCGGTGGAGCAGTGCATCAGGGGGTGGTTGCTCTTGCAGCGATCAAAGAATATGTTACAGTAGATGATATTTTTGCGGTGGCAGAAAGTAAAAATGAATCGCCGTTTATTATCGTACTGGATGAAATTGAAGATGCACATAATCTTGGAGCCATCATCCGAACGGCGGAATGTGCAGGCGCACACGGCATCATCATACCAAAAAGAAGAGCAGCAGGTCTGAGTTATGCTGTGGGCAAGACGTCAGCAGGTGCGTATGAATATATGCCGGTGGCAAGAGTGACGAATATACCGAATACGTTAGATGAGTTAAAAGAAAGAGGCTGTTGGATATACGGAGCCGATATGGACGGTTCTGTATATAGTGAACAGCAGTTAAAGGGTGCCTGTGCCTTGGTAATAGGTTCAGAAGGAAAAGGGATTGGCAAACTGGTTCGTGAAAAATGCGATGTGATTCTTTCGCTGCCGATGTATGGAAAAATCAATTCCCTTAATGCGTCTGTAGCAGCCGGTATACTGATGTATGAATTTATGCGTCAGCGGCATGATATCAAAGCGGTAAACGGAGGTTAAAAACAGATGTCAAAGACAAATGATCCTAAACAGTCTGATAACACATCGTCTTCGACCATCAGAAATCTATTCAGACAAAATACAGATGAAACACCATCTTCGGCAGTGGAGCAGAATAATACGGCAGATCAGCTTACCACGCCGGAAAGATCAGATCAAAATCATACACCTGAATTACAGGGAAACGAAACTTTTGAACAAAAAGCTTTGGAGGGCGACAAAAAAGCTTCAAAAAGACAAGGAAGAGGTTTCTTTTCTGATTTCAAATCAAAATGGAATCGTTTTTTGAATAGTATGAAGCAGCAGCCCGAAGCAGAGCAATATGAGGACGAAGAAGAAGTAGAAGAGTTTGCGGAAGAGATAGATACAGATTTTCGTTCATTCAAGGAAAGCTATAAGAAGCCTGACGATTCCAAGCGTGAAAGCAAGGTAAAAGAAAAACCGGGATTTTTCAAGAAGTTCCGTTTGGAAGCTTTTGAAGAGGGAACAGAAGAAGAGTATATTCTTTCCGAAGAACAGAAACCTTCTGCTAAAAAGCAGCACAACAGTATCAAACAGCCTGATAGGAAGTCAGCAGGAACGGCGGCTCATGTTTCAAGTCGTCCGACAGAACAGACTGTTAATCTATCCGAAACAAAGCCTGAGGAGTCTTCTCGGGTGGTAAAAGAATTTGTTTTGTCTGTTACAAAGCCAGAACATCATCAGAAAACCTCGGACAAAAAGACTGAAGTTGCTCTTTCGGAATCCAAAGAAACGGCAAAACAGGAAAAGGAAGCTGATGAATCTGTAACATCGGTCGATACACAGATTGAGACATCTGTCACGGAACCTGAAGATCAACGCTTTACAGAGAAATTTGATCCTGCAGCAGCTAAAGAGGAATCAAAAAAGGAAAGTGTTCCGGAAATCAACAGCAACAGTAATCTCATCTATTCTGCACCGATCAAGCGTCAAAGCGAGCAGCCAAGTGTAAAAGCACCTGAAAAAGATAAAGAAGCAGACAGCGAGCAGAAGACTTCTACAGATAAGTACAGTAAAGAATTGCCTGCGTTTGATATTTTTGCTGAGTTTGCCAAGGAACAGAAAATGAAAGGCAAAGAGCAAGAGGGAAAAAACGAAGTTCCGGAATCTGTCACTGCTGCACGGAAGGCTGTCAACGAGATTACGAAAGAAAGGCAAGAAGATCACTCGGAAAAGGGTATACGGCAGGAATCTGATTCCGCTGCGGCAAAAGAATCTGCAGAACTGAAAAAAGAAGAAGCAATTAACGATCAGTCTGCTCAGACTGCTTCTGATAAAGAAGAAAACCGGAAAGATGATACCAAGACGGTATCTGATTCACCTGACAGTATTGAAAAAACAAAAACACCGGGAGAGCAAGACTCTGCTAACAGTGAAAAAACGCAGAAGAAGCCAGATGATGAAAAATCCGTTGCCAAAGACGATAAAGCTGATACGGCCGTTGACGAGGGAGCAAAGTCTGCTGATACAGCAGTAAAAAAGGAAAAGACGGAAGTGTCAAAATTTCAGGCAGATGATCTTCCGGGCGGAGACGGTATTACTATTATTCCATGGGGTTCAGCGAACACAAAAGCAGGCAGGGATAATCTTGCTTCTGAGAATCTGATCTATGATGCGCCGCTTACTGAACGAGAGGAAGAAACGGAAAAAGACCTGACAGAAGGGCATTTGTCGGCTGTTACCTATCATTATAGCAGTGCTGCGCCATTGGTTGTAATGGCAGGAAAATTCTCCGGTACGTTAAGAACGGAGTATGAAACAGCAAGGCGATACAGAACGTCCGGCATGACAACACCGGTTAAAAAACAACCAACTCAATCAGCGCCTGTTGGACAGGAGAACGCAAAAACTGTTTCTAAGCCGATAAAAACCGGTTCGATACCTGTAGCCACTGTCGTTTCTTCTCAAAAAGCAAATTCTGATAAAGCACCAGCTTCGGTTAGCTCCAATCAAAAAGCTAAGAGGAAAAGAAAGAATACTCCGCTGATTGATCTGGAACAGTATGAAGAGGTTGCTGCCGTTAAGGAACAACCGACAATCGAAAAAGAACAAAACAATAGCAGAAAACAAAATAAGAAAAAACGATTCTCACGGTTTGATAAACAAAAGCAGGCGAAGGAAAAACAAGCGAGACGGAAATACAGATTCAAGGATTTGTTTGGCAGTGAAGATGAGTTTGATCCTGACGACATAGATATCAAAGAAAACGAACCCAAGCCCCAACTTGACGACTATAACGAAGAAAAGGACGCCGAAGCCATTAAAACGGAAATTTCATCTAATTTCCAGTCGGTATTTGCCCGTGTCTTTGTGTTGTTGGCGACCTCTGCTGCGTCGGTTATCCTGTCACTGATCGCACAGTGCAGCGGTTTGTTCCGTGAAACAATCCGTAACGGCTGGCTGTGGTATGCGCTTATCAGCTTTTTGCTGTTAGGTGTTTCGGTAGTGGTATCCAGAAGTCCTATCGTTAATGGTATTATGCCGCTGAAGCGTTTCAAAGGAAACTCCGATACAGCCGTTGCTGTAGCCTCACTGGCTGGAGCCATGCAGAATATAACAGCATTATTTACTCCCGATGTATATGTCAGCGGCAATCTGTATCTGTATACGCCGCTTGTCATTATAGCGTTGTTCCTGAATGCTGTCGGCAAGCTGCTGATTATCACAAGAACGCACTATAATTTCAATTATCTCATCAAGCCATACCCGAAATATGCCGGAAAGATTTTTACCGATCATCAGAATGCAGAAAAGATGGCTGCAGAACTGCCGATTCACAAACCGCTCATTACCTATACACAGCGTGCGAAGTTTATGAGCAATTTCCTGCAGCTTTCTTATGCCCCCGATCCGAGTGAAAGCCTTGCGGCGGTGATAGCGCCTTGGACAACGGCATTTTCTCTGATCAGCGGACTGTTGTGCGGCATTATCAGCCGCAGCTTTATCGGAGGTTTGTCATCATTTGCACTGACTGCTTGTATGAGTATTCCAATGATAGCTCTGATAGCAGTTAACCTGCCGTTGAGAAGATTGTGTAAAGCTTCTCTGCGAAGCGGAGCCATGATCACCGGTTATGAAACGGTCAAGCAATTCTGTGATACAAACGCAATTATGATAGATTCCTCACAGCTATATCCCAAGGGGTCGGTAACGCTGAGCGGTATGCGGTCTTTCAAGCAAAGCAAACTGAATGATGCGCTTCAGGCGGGTGCGGCCATCATGTATGCTGTAAACGGTACGATGATTCACGTGTTTGAAAACATTGTACAGTGCAGTAAAAGTGATCTTCCCAGAGTAGAGAATGTTATCTATGAGTCAGGTCTTGGACTTGTAGGCTGGGTAAAGGATCAAAGAGTGCTGATCGGTAACAGAGCCCTGCTCGAAGCACATAATATAGAGCCCCCCGAACAGGAGATGGAAGACAAATATCTGAAGCGTGGAGAAGACGTTATGTATATTTCTGTCGGCGGTGATCTGATTGCAATGTTTATTCTGTCATATAAGACGAACAAGAATATTGCAAACGAGCTAAAAGCTTTGGAGCAGAACGGTGTCAACTTCATCATCCGTACCGTAGACCCCAATCTGACGAGAGAAAAAGTAGCCGAGAGATTTGGCCTGTTTTTCCGCTGTATCACGATATTGCCGACAGGACTTGGAAATATCTGTCATGATGCTATGACAAAAGTCAACGATCGTTCCAGAGCATATCTGGTCACAAGAGGCAGTTTGTCATCGTTTGCCAAAGCGGTAGCAGGCTGTATCCAGATGAAATCAGGCGTAACCATTTCGAATATATTACAGTGTGCTGCATTGGGACTTGGATTGCTGATCGTTACCATGATATCTTTTGTCAGCGGATTTGAAAAATTAGGCTGTCTGGAGATGCTGATTTATATCGGCAGTTGGTCAGTTATATCCATCATTACATCGATGATTAAAAAGTAAGAAGGGAAGTTGATAAAGATGAAAGTAGCACCTTCACTTTTATCCTGCGATTTTGCCAGAATGGGAGAAGAAGTTCAAAGAGTGGATAAAGCCGGAGCAGATCTGATCCATCTTGATGTAATGGACGGTCACTTTGTCCCTAATATTACTATCGGACCCGGCATCATCAAAGCAGTGCGCCCCTATACGGATCTGCCGTTTGATGTACATCTGATGATTGATAATCCTTATGATTACATCAAAGAATTTGCCGATGCGGGAGCAGATATTATTACGTTTCATGAGGAAGCAAAATCGGATATTGCCGGCACTATACAGAAGATTAAAGAATATGGTAAGAAGCCGGGACTGGTAATTAAGCCCAAAACACCTGCCGAAGCGGTATTTCCATATCTTGATGAATTATATATGGTACTGGTGATGACGGTGGAGCCCGGTTTTGGAGGACAGTCGTTTATGGCAGATATGATGCCGAAGGTACAGGCTATCAAAGAGGAATGTAAGCGCCGTGGACTCGATGTGTTGATTGAAGTAGACGGAGGAATTACCGACAAAACGGTAAGCGCTGCTGCTGCGGCAGGTGCGGATATTTGCGTATCCGGTACAGGCGTATTCAAAGCAGAGGACACAACAAAGGCCATTCGTTTTTTGCAGCAGGCATCAGAAGAATAATTAAAGAGATATAACAGTTACCGAAAAAACATTTCAGTCAGGAACTTTCAACACGGAAATCAATTTTTTAAAAATGATATTAGAAACCATCTTATTATCTGTTCTGAACGCTGTTTCAAATAGACGTGTCTTATAAACTCAGCAGTTTTAGGTAACAGGTGCTACAGTTTGGGGTGTATACCTCTGCCGTTATGCATAAGCACCGACCGAGCCGGCCGGCGAAATAGGGAAAAACTTTTCTGCAGAAAAAGTTTTTCCAAAAGTAGCTGTCTCAACCAAATTGATTTTATCGGCGTTTTATCTAAAGTACTTGACAAGAAATGACAGTGATGTTATAATCAATATGTTGTGCATAAGCATAACATATCCTTACCCCCGAAAAGGGGTCATAGTCCGGAAGGAGGTTAATCAAACATGGCAGTTATCAATTCTTATGAAGCAGTTATCGTTATTTCTCTCAAGCGTGGAGAAGAAGCTGTTGCTGATACTGTTAAGAAGTTCACAGACTTGATCGAGAAGCACGCTACCATGGAAAGCGTTGACGAATGGGGCAAGAGAAGACTTGCATATCCCATCAACAAAGAAACAGACGCTTACTATGTGCTCTACAACTTCAAGTCAGAGGCAGGTTTCCCTGCAGAGCTTGACAGAATCACTAAGATCACAGACGGTGTACTCCGTTCAATGATCATCAAGAAGGAAGCGTAATTAAGGAGGCGTCAGTATTATGAATATCGTTTCTTTAATTGGCAGACTTACTGCTGACCCCGAATTAAGACACACCCCGTCAGGAATGGCAATGGTGAGATTTACCGTAGCGGTAGACAGAAACTTTACCAAACAGGGCGAAGAGCGTCAGGCAGACTTTATTTCCTGTGTTGCATGGGAAAGAAGAGCAGAGTTTATCAGCAAATACTTTTCTAAAGGCAGACGCATTGCGATTGCCGGAGAAATCAGAACCGGATCGTATACGGACCGGGAAGGTAATAAGCGCTACACAACAGATGTAGTGGTAAACAATGCTGAGTTTTGCGACTCCAAGGGTGACAATTCCGGCAGCGAACAGCGCAGCAATATGCAGTCGAATTATCGTCAGGAACAGTCAGCACCGGCCCCGTCTTATTCAAGCGGAGATGCGGGTGACTTTATGCAAATGACCGATGATGAAGACCTGCCTTTCTAACACACTAAAAAGGAGGAAATAAAAATGGCTGAAAGACCTGAAAGAGACAACCGCAGAGGCGGCCGCAAAAGCCGTAAAAAGGTATGCGCCTTCTGTGTAGATAAGGTTGAAGTTATTGATTATAAGGATATTTCAAGACTTCGTCGTTTTGTATCAGAAAGAGCAAAGATTCTCCCTCGCAGAGTTACAGGCACCTGTGCCCGTCATCAGAGAGAGCTTACCGTTGCCATCAAGCGTGCAAGATATCTTGCTCTCATGCCTTATACCAGTGATTGATAAAGCTTACCGATGTCAAAAATTGGCATCGGTTTCTTTTTATAAGGAGAGTCAACCATGAAGCACACATATAAAACGAAGAATACCTGTTCCAGATCAATTGAATTCGAACTTGAAAACGGAATTATCCGTAATATCAGATTCAACGGAGGCTGTATGGGTAATACGCAAGGTGTAGCAGCTTTGGCAGAAGGGATGAAAGCAGAAGATATCATCAAAAAGTGCAGAGGCATACAGTGCGGTTTCAGAGGCACGTCATGTCCTGATCAGCTTGCATTGGCTATTGAATCGGCGCTGAAAAAGTGAACACCATTCTTCCGACCTTTCCTGACGGAAAGGTCGTTTTTTTCGGATACATAATTCACGAAGTTTCTCAAATTGAAGATGGTATAGTTATCCTACAGCAGAATTATGGTTTGAAATGCGAAAAAACATTGACATGACTCCTTACAAAAGATAAAATATTAAATGTATGAATATACAAAAACAGTAAAAGGAGAAATGACAATGGCAGAGATCAGACCCTTCAAGGCACTTCGGTTTAATACAGAAAAAGCAGGAACAATTGATCAGCTTGTTTGTCCGCCCTATGATATTATCAGCGAAGAACAGAGAAAGGGATATCTGCAAAAGAATCCGCATAACATTATCCGGCTCGAATTGCCTAAAGGAGAAGATCCGTACAATGATGCAGGGAAAACGCTGAACCGGTGGATTTCCGAAGGAATCCTTCAGCAAGACCCTCAGGATGGCATTTATATTTATGAGGAAGAATTCACCGTTAACGGACTGCACACAAAGTTCAAAGGCTGTATTGTTCGTGTCAAGCTGGAAGAGTTCTCAAAGGGAATTGTCCTGCCTCATGAAGAAACTTTATCCAAAGCCAAAGAAGACCGGTTTAATCTTATGAAGGCAACCGACTGTAATTTCAGTCAGATATATTCATTATATATGGATCCGGAGCATGAGATTACCAATCGGCTGGATAAACTATCGGAGGGATCCCCTGTCAATGAACTGACGGATACTGACGGGGTAACACACAGATTGTGGATAGCAACAGATGAAGAAGAAATCAAGCAGATATGTCATGCTTTTGCAGACAAAAAGCTGTATATAGCAGACGGGCATCATCGGTATGAAACAGCATTGAATTATCGTAATTATTGTCACGAAAACCATAAGGGTACAGGTGGCGAAGATTATGTAATGATGATGCTGGTAGATATGGAGCATCCGGGATTGGTTGTATTACCCACACACAGACTGGTGCGGGATCTGCAGGGCTTTGATCAGGAAAAACTTCTGAAAGGCTGTAAAGAATACTTTGAAGTGACCGAAGAAAGTGATGTCAGCGCAGCAGAGGTTAAGCTGAAAGAACTGTACGATGCAGGAAAGAAAGCATTCGCATTTTATAGCGGAGGCAGCGGTTATTCTCTTTTGGTGCTTCGGGAGGAAGGTGTTCTGGCTGAACTGTTGCCTCAAAAAAGTGCCGCATCACAGGGCTTGGATGTTACGGTATTGCATACTTTGGTATTGGAAAAAATCTTCGGAATTGATGCGGAAAACATGGCAAAGCAAATCAATTTGACCTATGTCAAGCAGTTTGAAGATGCCGTTGCCTCAGTGCGGAACGGAACAGCCCAATGTGCCTTCATACTAAATCCGACAAAGGTAACAGAGATCAGAGATGTAGCGGCGGCGGGAGAGAAAATGCCGCAGAAATCCACTTATTTTTATCCGAAGCTGATCACAGGTCTGGTTATGAACCGTTTCTGAGTGATGAAACATTCAAAATACGAAACATGATTCTGCTGAATAAACGTCCGGAGGAAAAGTCATGGTTCGTAAAACAAATGAAAACAGTTCTGTTAGGAATGTCAGTCTTCAGCACATAAACGGAACAGCCGCCATAAGCTATGATGCGGCATTGTCCGGTGTGCAAGGAGAAGCTGCGAGCCCACGAACATTGCCGATCAGTCGGAATGACATTATTCTATCCGTAGCCGAAGTGGATGAAGAGGGAAATCTGATTGTTTTACCTCTTGAAGAAACGGAAGAGGAAGACCAGCAGAAAGATGAATGTGAGGTTATTTCTGGGGAGGAATCATCTTTTTTCGGTGATAACGATCATGGAGATGTTTATATTCCCATGGGAACAGAGTATGTAAGGAACACGCCTGTTTCAGTGAAAGAAAAAAAGACACTGCCACAAGCCGAGGGAATTGTATATGAGGTGGCAGAGGAGCTGTATCGTAAGGAAAAGACAGCAGAAAGACTGGAAGCTTTGTGTCAGCCGCCGTTCAAAAAGATTTTCAACCCACAGCAGCTCCAGAGGCTGAATGATGAGGCTAATCAGAAACTCAGCACGATGCTTGCGGAAACAGATGCAGACAAGAAAGCGTCTGATTCAGAAGCGAGAGATATAAAGCAGCGGCCGATATCGACCGTTACAGCTTTTTTTCTGCAAACAGTAATGCTGTTTCCGATTTTGAACGTGTTTGTTATGATGATACTAACTTTTCGAAAAGATACGAATATCAATCTGAAAGCATATAGCAAAGCTTTTTTATTACATTCTTTCATCGTAATGACAATAGCATTATTGTTTTTAACAGTCAATTTTTTTACAAATTCCGGTCATTCATCGTTCATTCAGAAAATTTTCAATTTGTTCAGCGAGTAACTATCCTTAAGTACCATATAAGCAGTAAAACAGCCGCAGACCGTTGAAACGGAAGGCGGCTGTTTTGTTGTTTGGTATGAAACCACCGGAATATTGACAGCATCAAGAATATAATTACCGACAGGTAAGATAAAACCTTACCAGTCATGAAAGATTTGATCATTGAATTGCCAATACAGTCGATAACGGAAGCAGTCACACAAAAAACGGCGAGTCTGAAGATGCATAAGAAATCTAACGAACCATATCGTTACAGGTTATCATGACATCTGCGTCAGAAAATGGAACAGTCCTGTACAGCCCTTCAGGATATCACGATAAGCTGTCTGGAAATCTCGTGTGTACCATGGATCGGAAACAGTACCGCCTTCATTTGTATAATCCATCAGCAGGTGCAGTTTGTTATCAGTGTCGTTGCCGATAATCCGCTTAGCATTTTTCATGTTATTGTGATCCATGAGAATGAGCAAGTCATAGTAGTGATAATCCTGCATTGTCATACGACGGGCTGTCTTGCCGTCACAGTTGATACCATGCTGAAGCAAAATGCATTTTGCAGGTGGATAAACAGGGTTACCCAGTTCTTCCGATGAGGTGGCAGCAGAGGCAATCTCAAAATTCTGACTTTGTTGATGATCGGCTACGATTTTTTTCATAATAAACTCAGCCATAGGGCTGCGACAGATATTGCCGTGGCAGATAAAAAGTATTTTTATCATAAAATTATCCTTTCTTGATTTGTTTTGATTTTCACATTAATGGAAACATCCGGCGGGTGTTTTCAAGGTATGATGATGTTTATAAAGAGTAGGAGATGCTTTTCTTAGAAAAGCAGAATACCATTTAATAGATTGATCAATATTATAATCTGAGAAGATATCTGAACAGAATCAAAACCATATCATACGGAGCTTCAGAAAGCTGTATGTTTCCAGCTATGTTGAAATGGCATATTCTTCGAAAAAAACAGTATGTTTGGATTTTGTATAAAATATTTACTCTAAATTGATCCATTATATTATAGCATATTATGTCTGTGGTTTTCTATACTTTTCAAAAAACAATTTTCTCACGAAGTGTAACTACTAAACGAATAACAGAATAATTTCAAAGAAACAGCTCTTGCTTATTCCTGATAAGCAATCAATGATTGTGTCTTTTTTGCCTGTCGTCAGGTCGCAATATAGCCGGAACATTAAGAAAAATCCGATCATAACAGTTAAAACGGCGTTTGAAAGAAGTAATCTTAATAAAAAATTTAATTTGGTATGGTAAAAGTATAAAAGATGTGTTATGATAGTAATATCATAAATAATTGTCAAGTCTGAATATGTCAGAGGAAAAGGAAATGAGCATATTCTCGATAGTTGATCTGACAGATTGACTGTTAATGGACTCTTGTAGACAAATAGACTGAAAGGAAGTAAAGAATATGAAGATTATTTATAATGACGGACACACGGCAGAATGTCCGGCAGAACTGGAAACAGAGGTGCTTCGGCATTCTGCGGCACACATTATGGCACAAGCAGTAAAACGCCTGTATCCTCAGGCAAAATTTGCTTATGGTCCCGCTACAGAAAAAGGTTTCCATTATGATATTGATCTGGGAGATACATCCATTACAGAGGAAGAACTGCCGGTTATCGAAAAAGAAATGAAGAAGATTGTGAAAGAGAATCTGCCGTTCAAGGTGTATTCTCTGCCCCGTGAAGAAGCAATCAAACTGATGCAGGAGCGTGGCGAGATATACAAAGTAGAGCATATTGACGATCTTGCAGAAGATGCGGTTATTACCTTCTATCAGCAGGGAGATTATATAGATATGTGCGTTGGCCCGCACATTACCTATACGAAAGCATTAAAGGCTTTCAAGCTTACTGCCGTATCCGGTGCTTATTGGAAGAATAATCAGAAAAACAAGATGTTGACAAGACTGAACGGCGTAGCGTTCAGCACACAGGCAGAATTAGACGAATATGAGGTAAAGGTAAAAGAAGCAAAGACTCGTGATCACAGAAAAATCGGAAAAGAGATGCGGCTGTTTATGACAGACGATTTGATCGGCAAAGGATTGCCGATGTTTCTTCCGAAAGGATATACCGTCTGGCAGCAGTTGGAGGATTATATCAAGGAAAAGGAAAGAATGCTCGGTTATAGTCACGTATTGACGCCTTGCGTCGGAACGGTTGATCTGTACCGTACCAGTGGACACTGGGACCATTACAGAGAGAATATGTTCCCGGTTATGGAGGTTGAAGACGAGCAGTTTGTACTGCGTCCCATGAACTGTCCTCATCACATGATGATTTATGCTAACCGCACTCATTCTTATCGTGATCTTCCCATCAGAATCGGTGAAATAGCGCATGATTTCCGTTTTGAGCCCAGCGGAACGCTGAAAGGTATTGAAAGAGGTAGACATTTCTGTCAGAACGATGCGCACCTGTTTGTGACGCCGGAACAGATCAAAGACGAAGTAAGCAGTGTCGTAGATCTCATTTTTGACGTATACAAAGACTTTGGCATTACAAACTATCGTTGTGTACTGTCGCTGCGTGATCCGGAGGATAAGGTAAAATATCATCAGGATGATGAGATGTGGGACAAAGCAGAGAACGCACTCCGGGAAGTGCTGACTGAACTGAAAATTGATTTTACGGAAGAAATCGGAGAAGCGGCTTTCTACGGACCGAAGCTGGACGTCAACGTACAGCCTGCCATCGGAGCGGAATATACGCTTTCCACTTGTCAGCTTGACTTCTGTCTGCCGGCAAAGTTCAATCTGACCTATGTAGACAAAGACGGGGTCAATAAAACACCGGTTGTACTGCACAGAGCAATCCTCGGCAGTCTGGACCGCTTTATGGCGTATCTGATAGAAGAAACAAAAGGTGTATTTCCTCTGTGGCTGTCACCGCTGCAGGTGAAGGTTTTGCCTGTATCGGAAAAGAGCAATGAGTATGCCGAAAAGGTATATCAGGAGCTTCGCCGCAACCAGATCCGTGTTGAGCTGGACGACAGAAATGAAAAAATAGGATATAAAATCCGCAGCGCACGTCAGGAAGACAAAGTTCCGTATATGATCATCATCGGTGAAAAAGAAGTTAGCGAAGGGAATATTTCAGTCAGAGCAAGAGCAACAGATCAGACAGAAACATATTCTCTGGATAGCTTTATGGAGAAGATCAAGACAGAGATTGCAGAGAGAATAAGATAAGTGTATGTCATTGACAGTGCAGACGATAATTGTTACTCAATAACGCATAAAATGAAAACCGCAGTATATCAGGCTGATGTACTGCGGTTTTGTATTTCTCCGGAGTGATTAAGGAAAATTGTGTCAGAATAACAATTGAACAAAACAACAAAAGGAAGGTTTCTTAAAGATTCATGAGATATACAGAAGACGATAGAAATCCTCAATATATAACGAAATAGATAGAGTGTTGCTGTCACAGTCTTAGAGAGGCGTTTAAGAAAAAATGTACTTGACATATCATTTGGATTGTTATGTTTTCATTTTCAGTTTGATAACGATTGACATAACTGAACGCTGTGAGATGATTGAAGGGATTCAACAGATAAACATTGCATCAATAAAAACCGGTATCCTGTCCAGTAAGGCACTGACAGGATACCGGTGAGTATTGCATGGATCAAACTGAAAGAAATGTTTTTTTAATAGTTGCTGTTATTCTTCTGCAGTTGTGTGTATCATGGTACTTAAAGAAATCGTTACACATTTTAGCATAGGTATCCTGCTGCGGAAAAGCATGATTCATTTCGTTTAAAAGATGGTCAATCAGCTTATCGTGTTCAAAAAAGATTTTTCCGAAGCAATTGTTAGCCAGCCCTTCATTTTTAAACTCCTGACGAATCGGAAGACCCTGCGGGAAATAATAAAGCACCGGTTTATTCAGGTAGGCAAAACGAAACTGCAGTTCAGAATAGTCTGTTATCAGTACAGACGCTTTTTTAACAAGCTCAGCTTCTGTCTTACTGTTACAGTGATGCAAAGAAACGACATCGTCAGAAGCAAACAGCGGCAGAAACTTTTCAACAGAAT
Source organism: Acutalibacteraceae bacterium (assembly GCA_045221175.1). Taxonomy (GTDB): domain Bacteria; phylum Bacillota; class Clostridia; order Oscillospirales; family Acutalibacteraceae; genus UBA1213. Next base: position 34,030 of record JBGUWM010000095.1, read on the forward strand.
AGGGCAGCATAACGGCAATCCGATATCCGTTTTCTTTCAGAGCGGTATGAAGTCTTCCGTCTGTGAGGATATCATTATAAAGCTTGAAGAATCTGCTCTCTGAAAAACGGTAATAGTCTGAGTTTTCATAGATACAGAACTGCCGCCTGTCACCGGGTACGATCAGGATCAGTTTTTCTTTTTCGTCAGACAAGGTATCAAGAATCGGATAGCCTGTCACACGAATCATTGAAGCGTCATAATCGTAGACTTTTCGAAGAAGATGCTGTTTTTCTTTTTCGGAAGCACAGAAGAATAACTGAATATTATCTCTGAGGCGGTTATCAAACTGAGCTGTCCCGTAGGTAATAAAGAAATCTTTAACAGAAACGATCTTAGCCAGAAACAGATCTTTTAAAAGAAGAATATCGGTTTTGCTGAACATCAAAGATTCGTAGACATCGCAGTCTGTTGCGAAAATAATGTCAGAACAGACAGCAAGCATTTTGGATTTTTTGGAACCTGCTTCGACAATATTGGTCAATTCATCATCCAGCAGCTCTTCAAATACTTCAGAACTGCGGTTAGCTGTAAAAAAAACTTCGGTTTTATCGTCGGGTTTAAAGCGTGACATATAGCGAAAGAGCAAATCGGCATTATGTCCTGAACCGTTTTCATCGTAGAACATCAGATATTTGCTGTCGACTTTTTCAGCCATCATATTACGGATATTCTTTCTTAGCTGCCGGTAATAGACGGATTCGGACAAAGAGATATACTGCCCTGCTTCAGACAAGAATTTGTTTTCACACATTCTCAGAAGACTGCTTGTAGCCCGCCGAATGACCAAAGATTTTGACTTTTTGTCATACATCATAACCCGGTCCAAAAAGCACCAGTAGCTGCTTTTGATTTTAGAAGAGAGTCTTGAAAAAAGACTGTTAAAGGTCAGCCCTGTGCGGAAAGACATATTCTGATATTTCATAATCAGGAAAACGGTGTCCATATTTTTACCGTCGCTGACAGGAACAAAAAAGCGGAAGGAATATCTTTTTAAGAAGGGGATACCGAAGTATTTTTTCAAAGTATAGATTTCGGAAGGAATCACAGGCAGGCGTTCTCCGTTGATATTGACAAAAACACTGAAAGAACCTTGTTCCAGAAAAGAGCAGCCGTCCAGCCTTGCATCAATATACAGACCGTCCTTGTCATAATTTACAGAAACAATCTCTGTTTTGATATCCTTTGAACTGCCCACCAGAGCCTGCTGAAAGTGGGCAGCGAATTCGCCGCTCATAGCAACTTTGGTCAGTCTGCCGCATTGATTATAGTAGCTTTTTTCAACAGTATCTTTAGGCAGAACGAGATCAATTTCGGGTTTCAGCTCCGGTTGTTTGAACTTCAGCCGCAAAAGGCGAAAGGCCATTTCTTCATCAAGACCAGCCAGACGGCAAATATTCTTATTCAAAATGACAGCATTATCAATGTATTTCAAAGCGTCAGAAACTTTATTCAGAAATTCATCAATAAAGCTGCCTATAATTACATACTTGTACCTTTCGTCCTGATTGAGAGCAAAACGGCTTTCAATGAGGTACATCATCATCGACTGTGCCAAAACAGAGCCGGGGTAACTGATCAGAAGAGGGATAATCAGGTCATTGATACTTTGTGTATAAAAGCTTCTGCTGTATTGAGGAACAAATCGGAACCAATCATGGTCAGTCGGCAGACAGGTGGTATATTGAAAAGCATCAGTAAATATATAAGAATAAGACTGCAGCAAGGCTTCGGTAATAAACTTCAGATCAGACTGAAACAGCACTTTATCGTCAAAAAGCAGCCTGTCAACAATTTTGCGATGAAACAGATAGCAGCCGAGCATCATGACAAACTGATCCGGCGTTTCTTTCAATTTTACAATACCGTTAGGAATCCCTTCAACATATTCATAGGGCTGCGCCCCCGAAGGTGAAACCCACGGCTGCAGACAAACAATGGGAATTTTAGCAGATTTAAGCATTTTAGCCTGAAGGGTAGCCAATGCTTTTTTGCTGTATTCACCATAATTGTCAATGTAGCTGATATAAGTACCGAAGCAAAACATTTTGGCATCATTATAAGCTTCGGCATCTGTTTTTCCTGCTGCGTCAAAAAAATAGACATTATCAGGATATTTCTTACGAAACTCATCACAAACAGACATGGTCAGATCGCTGCAAAGAGTATCAATAAGAATAAGCTGTACTTTCTCCTGAAAAAAGCTTTCCTCGGCAGTTACAGAAGCAATTGCACGCTGAAGATGAGATTCACTTTTAATTAATAAATTGACGCTGTAAAAAAACTGTTTCTGCATAATGAACCACCTGTAGAAAGTTGGAAATAATCATGAGATTTGATTTCATTATAGTACGGGCGCTGCTAAAAGTCAATTTACAAAGAAGTTACAAACAGTGAAAATCACTATAAGAAATAGACCGAATCATGAAAAAAATATCAGTCGGAACAAAACGAAAAGCAGGCGCTGAAAACCCTTGACAATTAAAATTAATTGTTTTATAATGCAATCAACGACAGCAAAGGCGCTGTGGGTTGAATGACATTTAACCCACGGCGCCTTTTTCACATTTTTAATACTACACTCAATGGGGGAGAATGAAAGATGAACGTACCCGAAATATTTGGCAGTCTGGTATTCAACGATGCGGCGATGAGAGAGCGTCTTCCAAAGGGAACCTATAAAGCCCTGAAAAAGACGATAGAAGAAGGTAAGCCATTAGACATCAATATTGCCAACGTAGTGGCTCATGCCATGAAAGAATGGGCACTGGAGCATGGCGCCACACACTACACACACTGGTTCCAGCCCATGACAGGCATCACTGCAGAAAAACATGACAGCTTCATATCACCCACTGAGGGCGGCGGCGTCATCATGGAGTTTTCAGGAAAAGAACTGATCAAAGGCGAGCCGGACGCAAGCAGTTTTCCTTCCGGCGGCATTCGTGCGACCTTTGAAGCAAGAGGATACACAGCATGGGACCCCACCTCTTATGCATTCATCAAAGACGGTTCACTTTGTATCCCCACTGCGTTCTGTTCTTACACCGGAGAGATACTTGATAAAAAGACACCGTTACTCCGTTCCATGCAGGTCATCAGTGTTCAGGCACTGCGAATCCTCCGGGTGTTCGGTGACACGACCTCAACAAGAGTAGAAACGACGGTAGGACCAGAGCAGGAGTATTTTCTAGTAGACAAAGAAGTATTCAAAAAGCGCAAGGACCTGATTTATTGCGGCAGAACTTTGTTTGGTGCCAGACCTCCTAAGGGACAGGAACTGGACGATCATTACTTTGGTACGATTAAGCCTCGTGTATCCGCTTATATGAAGGAGCTGGATGAAGCGCTGTGGAAGTATGGTATCTATGCTAAAACCAAGCATAATGAAGTAGCACCTGCGCAGCATGAACTGGCACCCGTTTTTGATTCGTCCAACATTGCGACAGACCACAACCAGCTTACGATGGCAACGATGAAAGACATTGCGAATAAGCACGGTCTTGTATGTTTGCTGCACGAAAAGCCGTTTGCAGGGGTCAATGGTTCCGGTAAGCATAATAACTGGTCTATGTCCACCAATACAGGAAAGAATCTTCTTGATCCTTCCAAGAATCCCAGAGAAAATATACAGTTCCTGGTATTTCTTGCAGCGGTCATTCGTGCAGTAGACGAGCATCAGGATCTGCTCAGAATTTCAGTAGCAAGCGCAGGCAATGATCACCGCCTTGGCGCGCACGAAGCACCGCCTGCTATCATATCCATGTATCTTGGTGACGATCTGACAGAGGTATTGCGCTCTGTTATGTATAACGAAGAATATACCAAGAAAGATGCGCCGATCATGGAAACGAATGCAGATGTTCTTCCCAATTTTGTCAAAGATACATCTGACCGCAACCGTACATCACCCTTTGCGTTTACCGGCAATAAGTTTGAATTCAGAATGGTCGGTTCTTCTGAGAACATTGCTTGCACGAATACGATTATCAATACAATTGTTGCTGATGTACTGTGTGATTTTGCAGATATTCTTGAAAAGGCTGACGACGTCAATTCTGCAGCCGAAAAACTTGTCAGAAAGACATTGTTTGAGCACAAGAAAATTATTTTTAACGGAGATAACTACTCCGATGAATGGGCAGCAGAAGCAGAGAGAAGAGGTCTTTTGAATTATCGTTCTCTTCCGGAAGCCCTTCCGCATTATACTGACGAAAAGAATGTCAAGCTTTTCGGTAAACACGGTATATATACAGAAGTAGAACTGCGCTCCAGAACAGAGATCATTTTAGAGAACTACTCCAAGATCATCAACATTGAAGCGCTGACAGCGCTGGACATGGCGAAAAAAGACATTGTACCGGCTGTAACCGCTTATATCAGAGAACTGGCAGAAACAGCAGGAGCGGTAAAAGCAATTGATCCGGAACTTGTCATTCTTCCTGAGGTAGAGTTAATTAAAAAGCTTTCAAACCTTCTTTCGTGCTTCACCAAGAAGATTGACATTCTTGAGCAGGCAGTTATGGGAGCAAAGGAAGTAGAGGGCATCTCTGAAAATGCAATGTATTACAGGGATCACGTACTTGCGTCTATGCAGGAGCTCAGAGCCGTTGCAGATGAAATGGAATCCAATATGTCCGCAAAACACTGGCCATATCCGTCCTACGGCACCATGCTGTTCAGCGTTTGATAACAATAGATAATCAGGCAAAAACGGCGTTTATCCTCCCGGTCGGGAAGATAAACGCCGTTTTATTAGCTTATTTCAGTAATGTTGCCGGATGGATTACATACTTCTTTCGTAAGCTTCAATCATCTTTTTAACCATCTGACCGCCGACAGAACCTGCCTGACGAGAAGTCAGGTCGCCGTTATAACCCTGTTTCAGGTTAACGCCGACTTCAGAAGCACATTCCATTTTGAAGGCTTCCATTGCCTGACGAGCTTCCGGTACATTAATTGAATTACTGTTGTTAGACATAGTTGTTTCTCCTTTATCAAGAATGATTTCACAAACGGAAGTAAAACAATTGCAAAAACTTCCGCTGTGAACAATAATTCAATCCGGAAAAAGTGTTTTTGCATCGGTTTATATTCCGTCTGTAATAATAGAATTCTCATTTTTCTTTGTAATATTACATTTTTGTGTTGGAAAATGTTGTGCGATATTGATTTCTTAAAATATTTACAGAATATATTCATTATTATTTCATTCATCATTCATAAGGAAGATAAAGGAAAGTTATAAAATAAACACAACAACAAAACAGAAGAACAATAGACAAATAAAACTGCACAATTAAATAAATAGTATATAATGATTATTTAACTCGGAGCAAAGCCCGATGTAAGCTCGCTTAACATCGGCTGCATTGATCCAACCTCACCGCAGGAGCTTTAGCTCCTC
>JBGUWM010000096.1:0-5458 GCA_045221175.1 Acutalibacteraceae bacterium
GAGGAGCTAAAGCTCCTGCGGTGAGGTTGGATCAATGCAGCCGATGTTAAGCGAGCTTACATCGGGCTTTGCTCCGAGTTAAATAAGTCTGGTCTGCTAATGAACATAAGAATAACGAGAAGGTATCGTCGTGACAAAAGACGATATCAGCAATTTAGAACAGTCCAATGGTTTACAGGAGAAAAGTATACGGAACAATAAACACTCCTCAAAAGGGGTGTTGAGAATGAAATGCGTTTGGCAGATTTTCCTCAGCTCTGTTAAATGGCAGCGTCCGTAATAAGCCTAATAGGGATTTCACAAACCACCCGTTTAACGGTGGTTTTGATTTTGTGAAGCAACGGAAAACCCCCGAACACTGACCGAAAGGCAATGTCCGGGGGAAATACGCAATAAAGGGTTATGATGTGGAGGCTTCTTTCAAACGCTCATTCAGGTCAAACATTTTTTCCTGAGAGATTTGCCTGCCCTGTGTGTCGAAGGTATAAAGCCAGATCTGACCGGAGGCACCGTCCACCATGATTTCCTGTTGTCTTTCTTCAACGGTATCGGCGTCAGGCCAATAGAAATAGCATTGTTCAGCAGCGATGCAGGCGTCAGGGAAATACTGTATTTTCTGAGTTTCTTTTATCAGACCGTCTGCCCAGTTAAGCATCACTTCGGTAAGATCGTCATTTTCCTTCCACGCACTGCTATCAAGTGCCGAGTTCTGAGCAAGCTCTTTCATTTCCGCAGCGGTGATTTTTTTCATGTGAGACTTAGCCAATCCCTGAATCACCTTTTTCTGATACACAAATTCTTCGTAATAGCGTTCATCAGACTGAGCTTTTTCATCAAGAGCAGCAAGAGCGGCTTCATCGGAATGACTTAACTGTTGTTTTTGATGATTTTCGGGGACCAGTACAGCTTCACCGACGAATGGTCCTGCATCGTCTTCCGGTGATGATTCTGCGGACGGTTGGTCGTCCGTTCTGTTCATAGGATAGATCGTTTCACGTTTAATGACGACATTATTGTCGTTGTAGACCTCATACACAACCGAAAAAGGATATTCAGGGTGTTTGATGATGATGCATTCCCGTCTTTCTTCTTCAGTATCGGCGTCAGGCCAGTAATAAGAGATGGAACCTGTGTTCAAGCCGGTCTGAGCTTTGTCGGAATAAGGCTGTATCTGATACACTCTGTCCATAACAGCAGCATTGTAATCGGCTTCATTTATGGATGAATTATTCACGACCTCATTGACAATAGAAATGATATTATCATAGGTCAGTTTAGGTGCGTTCGGGTCAACAAGACCTTTTTCGACAGCCGATTTATAATCTGCTCTGCCATCAACAGCTTCTTTGATTTCGGATGCAGCTTTGGATTCATCAACAGACTGCTCGGATTTACCCTTCTGTACCTCAATTTTGTCATTCTGAGATAAAGAATCATCGGCTGACGATGCCTGATCGGCAGATGAAGCCTGATCGCCCGATGTTTGTGTACGACAGGCAGCAAGGGAGAAGGCGGACGCTAATGCCATCAACACGGCAAATAATCTTATTTTCTTCATAATCGGTTCTCCTTTCTTAGTCATTCGTTGTTACGTTGTCATACTTGTCCGCAAAGCCCGGCACAGAGACTTCTGTTTATTAATGCTTGCCTTCTTTATGTTGGTCTTTGCAGCGGAACACACAAATCTTGTTTCATTGTGTTACCTGCATTATACAGTAATAATTCACAGAATTCAATATATATATATATTCACAAAAAATAAACAAATAACAGGAAAAAGCCCTGGATCACAGCTTTTATGCAGTGGTCGTGGGCTGATTTCACTTGATAATAATTGCAATTATTGTGCCATTTTTTCGGCTATAGCAGCCCTCAACTCATCATAGTATGTGCTGTCATAGTGATATCGGCGACTCATATCGGAATTCGTATCCGGAAACTCCGGTTCTGTGTAAGCATACGCCAATGCTTCGGGATTGCTTTCTCCTTTATGTCTGCAGCCAATATATAAAGCATGGACTATAATAACTGTATCGGGATCATCTGTCAGATATACCTTGTGCCCTGCACCTTCCGTATACCGTTCCTTCATGGTCAGATTTCTTGTATCATATATGACATCAGGATATTTCTGAATCTCATTAATCTCTGCTATAGCAGCTTTACAGGCTGCGGTATTATCTGCTGTCACGCCAGAAGCAGCCCAGGCAGACGCTTCCTCATCTGTTTTCGGTTGACCTTTGCACCCGTGTTTTTCTATAATTTCTTTCACTTTTGCATAAGACAGTCTTTCCGCACTTGCATCAATCTCTCCTGCTTCCAAGGCATTGAGAAAAGGTGTCGATTTGATCTGCCCGTTTTTTCTCATCTGTGCCATATCCTTAAGCAGATAACCTTCCAGATACGGATATTCTTTTCTCAGTTCTTCGTTTTCCGGTTCAATCACTGTACTGTTTTCCTCTTTTGTTTGCGATGATACGGACGTTTCGCTTTCATCAGTCTGATCTGCCTGCGTTTGTGTATTGCTGCAGGCGCTTGCGAACATCAACACAGATAATGTCAATGTTATGAATAATTGTCTTTTTTTCATGATTATCACTGTTCCTTTAGAAGACACGTTACAACAACATCATTACTTACCGGTTCCCCGACCACTATTCCACAAAACTAAAATCGGGGAGCGTGGGAATTTATTTTTCTGATTCTTCTGACGTTACACCTTCCGGCGCAAAAAGTATTTCATCTTTGTGTTCATCTGTTTTTGAGTTTTGCCATACATAGCCGATTCTTAGAGCATCGGCAAAACTGATTCTAAATCACAATCAACACCTTATTTACTGATTTGTTATTTTAATAGTAGCATATAATACCTGATATTTCAACAGTGTTGAGAAAAGTTTACATATTATTCACAAATATAGCTTTCGATAAAAAACTCCCCGACCGCTGCTTTTTTGCAGTGGTCGGGGGAATAAAACCATAACTGAGTTTTTCTTTGCCTTATCAAACATTTTCTTTAAAAAACGTATTAATGTGCATCTATTGTTTCATCATACGAAACAGTATCCCTGTTGAACGGATCTGACAAATCAGCTTTAATGGATAACCGGTATGTAATCGGTTAGGACTGTGTCAACACAGCGGTCATATAAGAGGGAAACAGCAGTGTTTGAAGAAGTATCAGTAAAAAGGATACTTTCACCGTGCAGGAGAAATGAAAACAATGCAGGAAACTGAAAAGCGTTATTTAATGCACATCATAGCGACAAGACCGCCCCGTTTGCCGCCGCTTGCCCTGTGAGAAAACAGCAGACCGCTGTTGCATTTGGTGCAGACGTCGCTGATAGAGATATTGATACTGAGCAAACCGGCTTCAAGGAGCATACGGCGGTTGGTTTCTTTCAGATCAACCAGATGTTTGCCGTGACCGAGGCTTTTGGTAAAATAAGCGGGTTTCAGCTCTGTGAGAGAGGCGAAACGCTCATAAACCGGAGTATCCACTTCATAACAGCACGGACCGATGGCAGGACCGACAACAGCGATAATATCGCTAGGATCACAGCCGTATTGTTCTGTCATAACGTCAACAACAGCCTCACCGATTTTTTCAACTGTCCCACGCCAGCCTGCATGAGCCAGAGCAATCACCTTTTTTTCAGGATCAGCAAAATACAGGGGAGTACAGTCGGCATAATGGGTCACCAGTGTAACACCCGGCTCGTTGGTAACGAGAGCGTCAACGCTGGGCATATCGTGTTCACGGCGGATTCCGATTCCGCAGTCTGCAGCGGTCACGCAGCGGACGTTGATGTTATGATCCTGAGAAGAGCTGATCAGTGACTGGAAGTCAAAGCCTGTGGCACGGCAGAAAATTTTGTAGTTTTCCGTAACAAGGTCAGGATCATCTCCACGCTTAAAATTCAGGTTCATCGACTTGAATTCACCGGTACTGACGCCGCCAATGCGGGTAGAGAAAGCATGACGGACAAAATCAAGCTGAGACAAGGCAGGAAAAGTCAGAAAACCGACGCCGTCCACGAAGTTAAGGTCTGTATTTTTGCTTTTAAAAACCATAGCTGCACCTCAAATAAAAATGATGGGGTAGAACTCTGCGAAAGGAAGTGTTAAAGAAAGAATGACAAATAACCGCAGCACACCTGAGAATACGCTCAAGCTGCAATAAAGAAACAATACAGGAGCGAAAAAAAATCATAACGCTGTCAGCATTTAACGCAGGGGAACCGGAAGCTGATGATAAATGAACGGAAGCAAGGTTTAATGCAGCTTCAGCACAGGAATCCCTGCTTTTTTTATCAGCAAATGAAAGAGAAGCGTTTATGCCAAGAGCTTCTGAGGAATAGATATTGGCTGACATTCAGTAGGCACGCAGGCAGCGCTCAGGCGCCACTCAGGTGAACACGCAGAAGACTGTTTGGTATCTTCTGAAGAAAGCTTTCAGACCGGCAGAACTGTCAGATGAAAGATAGGACTTTACATCTGTGCTGTCAAACGGTATAATAAGAATACCATAAAAAGCGAAGGGGAATCAATATGTTTTTGTCGAAAAAGAAGTTGTTTGGAAACAATATTCCGCCCAGGTGCGAATATTGTGTTCACTGCACAAAAAATAACAGCGGTAAACTCTCATGCCCCTATAGCGCAGGTACGGCAGGAGACACTTGTAAAAGATACGTGTATGATCCCTTAAAGCGTGAGCCGCAAACCTTGCCGACATTACCGAAATTTACCGCTGATGATTTCAAGCTATGAAGTAAACCGCTTCATAGCTTTATTTTTTTGTTGTTTAATCTTCCTTAAGAGCTTCTTCTGCCAACTCGAGAACAGCCGTACAATGAGCGCAGCGAGTTGCCTTGATGTCGATTTCGCTCATGCAGAAGGGGCACTTCTTAGTAGTGGGTTCTTCTTCAACCTCAGGCTTTTTCTTAATCGTCATCAGTTTGTTGATACCCTTGATAAAGAGGAAAATGATCAGAGCGAGGATCAGGAAGCTGATGATAGCGCCGATGAAATTACCGAAGTTGATAGGACCGACATTCAGAGATTGCAAAGCCTTTGAGAAGTCAATCTGATTTGTTTCGGGGTTTACCAGATCCATACCGGAAGCGGTAGCAACGATCCACGCAACACCGGGCATGATAACGTCATTACAAAGAGAAGTAACGATACCGTTGAAAGCGCCGCCGATGATAACGCCGACAGCCAGATCCAACACATTACCACGCATAACAAATTCTTTGAATTCTTTTACAAGCTTACCCATAATAATTTTCACCTTCCGTAAAAAATTTTATACACATATTATAGCACATTTTGTCGAATCCGTAAAGATTTTTTTGAAAAAATTGTAGAAAGATTATAACCAATCACCGATGTCCCCCGGGTCTCGCCTGCCGGGTGCGGCAGCGTGACGCTGCACCCGTGTCCGCCTTTGGGGTAG
>JBGUWM010000097.1:0-8507 GCA_045221175.1 Acutalibacteraceae bacterium
GGCTTCCGCAACATCGACAATCTCATTTCGATGATCATGCTCCGCTGCGGTGGCTTAAACATTGGCTTACCCGGCAGAGCGCAAAGATTTTGACCCACACTTTCTAGGGAAGGCTCGAAAATTATCAACAATCAAAATATTTTCATATTACTTATAAAAACTGATACTTATTTTGTTCTAATCCTCAATTCTAAAGGCGTTCAGAAGATAATCTCCCACGCCGTCGGCATCGGGATCGTGCGAGGTCGTACCGGTATCCATATTGCGAATCGCTTGCAGCTCATCTTCGGTCAGTGTAAAATCAAAGACATCCAGATTTGACTTGATACGCTCGGGATTGGTGGATTTCGGCAAGGTGATAAAGCCCTCTTGCGTTTCAAACCTCAAGATAATCTGACCTGCGTTCTTGCCGTACTTTTCAGCGATGGCAGTGATTGTCGGATGTTTAAGCAACTCGGCGTTGCTGTGACCGAGCGGATACCAGCATTCCACCTTGACGTTGTCCTTATCCATAATCGCTCTCATTTTCTTTTGCTGAGAGAAGGGATTGCACTCGATTTGGTTTACCGAAGGCAGCGTCGCAAACTGTGATACAAACTTGTTCCAGAGTTTAGGAGTCATATTGCTCACGCCGATAGAGAGGATTTTTCCCTCATCCTTTGCTTCTTCAAGCGCCTTCCATGCGCCGACAACATCGCCGTAGGGCTGATGGAGCAGATAGAGATCGATGTAATCGAGCCCGAGCTTTGTTAAGGAGCGTTCGATACCTTTCTTCGCACCTTCATAGCCGTATTGTGACAGCCAGAGTTTAGAGGTTACAAAAATCTCCTCACGAGGAATCCCGCTTTCGAGTACAGCTTTGCCGACCTCTTCCTCGTTGAAATACGCGGTAGCTGTGTCGATATGTCTGTAGCCTGCGTCAAGGGCTTCTCTGACTGCCTTGTAGGTGCTGCCATCGGCAGGTATCATAAATACGCCAAAGCCGATTGCAGGAATCTTTATTCCGTCATTTAATGTTACGAATTCCATTTTTACCTCCGATTTTAGTAATCAGTTTTATCAATAAATTCTCGACTATCATGATACAACTCGCCTACGAGGGAGTAGCCCATCAGCACGGGGAGCAAAAACACCAGACTAAGGTCGAGAATCATTCTTGACTTTCACGCATTATCTCCTGTATATCATGTGAACGCCACCGTGCAGTAAAGGTTCTGATTGCATATTGCCAAACATTAGTGAGCCACCGTTTTTATCAGCGAATAAATCGGTACCTTTGCCGCCATCAACAACCGGAGCAACAACTATGCTGATTTCGTCAATCAGACTGCTCTGCAGAAACAGGCTGTCTGTCTTTCCGCCGCCCTCGAGCATCAGCTTTTTGATACCGAAGAGGCTGTACAGCTTTTCTGCAAGGATATCAGCATTAACTTCTTTTTCTCCGCAAATGATATAGCTGATATTCAGCTTTCTTAGATAGTTCAAAAACGGCTTCGGTGTGCTCTCGGTGACGACCTCAATAATGTGAGCGTTATCATAGCCGGGGTCTTCATCGTGGATAAAGTTATCCTCCCATCCTAGCCTGCCATGGGTGTCGATTGCAACGGCATATTTTTCAAATCTGCCGTAGATATAATCTCCGGGATTACACGTACCGCCGATATATTCAGGACGTCTGCCAAAGGTGAAACTGCCTTCAAAGGTAACTCTGCCGCAGAGATAGGCATCAGCGTTGTATTCCCGATGAATCCGATAATACTCTTCACTCAGCTTGATGCCGATATCAGAGCTGAGAAAAGTACCGGTGACCTTGCCGTCAATGGTAGTCACCATATGCAAAATAATCTCAGGTTTGTTCATTTAACCAACCGCTTTCTTTGCCCAGTTTTCTACCTGATCTTTGGACGAGGGAGTGCTGCCGCCGTGAACAGCAAGACTTGAACCGATCTTCGCACCCTTGCAGGCGCTTTTCATTGTCTTGGGTACGCCGCCGAGCCCCGAGCCCTCATGAGTGACCACATAATGAACGGTCTTGCCGGTAAAGTCGAGAGCTTCGAGCTGGGTGTACAGCGCCATCGGATAGATACCCCACCAGTTGGGACCGACGATGAAAATATTGTCATACTCAGAAATATCACTGAGCATTTCTTTCAGCTCGGGACGCGCCTTTGCTCTGAGCTCAGCCTTTGCTTCTTCGGTACAAACCATATAATCCTTGTCGTAGGGCTTGACGGTATCGACCTCGAACACATCCGCGTCAACGGCGTCTTTAATAAACTTAGTAATCAGCTCCGCGTTGCCTTTGTCAAGGCTTTTGACTGTGCCGTTGACATAATTCTGTCCGCGTCTGGAATAGTAGATAATTAGGTTTTTCATATTGTCCTCCTTAATAAGTCGAAGCTACGCTTCGTGTGATTTTCCATGTGTTATCTGTCTTTTTTAAACTGCATTTTTGCTGTAAGTGCCAGTAGTTTTTACCGCCGCCGAATACTGCCGCCTGCACATAGGATTGTCCTGTGATGACAGCGTTATCGCCGTTGATTGCCACCGACATATTTTCGTGAACGGCAGAGTAATAATTCAGCGTGCCATCAAGAACGGCTGTGATGAATTCCTCTTTATTCTGGCGCATACCCGTCATATGGACGAGGACAAAGCTGTCGTCGAGGACTTCTTCAAGTCCCTTTCTGTCCTTTGCAATCATCGCCGTGTACATAACCTTGTAGCAATTCTCAATTTGCTGTGTATCATTCATCGAGATTCACTCCATACCGCTGAGCCAATCGGTTACGGAAGATTTAACGCTTCCCTGATTGTTCTGCGTATCGGTTCCTGTAATCGCCAGCACTTCTTTCACGGTTGCTTTAGGAACGGCAGACTGAATCTTGCTCTGTGTACCTGCGTTACCGGAGCCTGCGTGCGTACAGAAGGGAATGATTGTCTTGCCGGAGAAGTCGTAGCTCTCAAGGAAGGTATAACAGATCATCGGCAGATCGCCCCACCAAATCGGATATCCAAGGTAGACGGTGTCGTACTTATCAAAGTCCTGTATCGTATCCTTGATCTCGGGACGAGCGTTCTGATCCTGTTCTTCCTTTGCAACGTCGGTCAGTTCTTTGTAGGTCATCGGGTAATTATCTGCTTTCGGCAGAATCTCAAAGTTGTCCGAACCGGTCTGCTCGACGATCATATCCGCTACGATGGCAGTGTTGCCCTTTTCGATTACACCTACGCCGTATTGCTCGCCCGTGCGTGAGAAGTAGACGACAATTGATTTACTGCTCGAACCGGGTTGTGTTGCCGGAGCGTTATTCTCTGCGGTCGCGTCGGTGTTATTGCCCTCAGTCGAAGATTCTTTTACAGTAGTTGCCGTTTCTGTACTGCCATTCTTTGTGTTAGCTGAACAACCTGCGAAAGCAAATACAAGTGCAATTACTGTCAACAAAGCAATGATTCTTTTCATTTTATCTGCATCCTTTCTTATTGCGGTTTCAAGGGTCCATAGAAGTAACTGGCGGTCGCTCCGCCGTCAATCAAAAAGTCCGAACCAGTGATAAAAACGCCTCGGCTGTCGAGCATAAGCTCGGCAAGGGTTGCTACCTCGTCAGCCGTACCCGGTCTGCCTGCCGGACATTTTGCAAACATATTCTTATAGAAATCGCCGCGGATTCCGTTAAACTCGTCTATTGCAAGCGGCGTTACGATTATACCGGGCGATATCGAATTCACTCTCGCACCGCGCTCGCCCCAACGAACTGCCTCATACATCACACGCTTGACGTTACAGCGCTTGGCGAGCTGATAGGCGTGGAGCGTGTCATGGATATTTTCGGGCTGTAAAACCGAAAGATTGAGCAATTCCTCCGTGGGAGTTGTCGCAAGCTGTTCGTCGATCTCTGCGCCGAGGGCAGGCATACGGTGACCGCTTTGACTGGATACGGTGATTCCCGTGCCGCCTGCTTTGATTACCTTGCCGACTTCCTCCAGCAACACAGCGGTACCGTATAGATCAACCTTTAAAATTGTTTCAATAGGAGCCTGAGAGGGAGAAACCCCGGCTGCGTTGATCAGGTGAACGATGTCGCCGTATTTCTGCGCTTCGGATATCAGATTGAGGATTGATTCTCTTGACGATAAATCGCACTCAACGAATACCGCGTCAAAGCCTGCTTCGTTCATAATTTTCGTGATTGCCTCACCATTGGCTCTGCTCTTATCTCCGATAACAAGCTTTATGCCCATAGATACCCTGCGCGCAATCGCCATGCCGATTTGTCCCGCGCCTGTTAATATAACAACGTCTTTCATATATAACACCTCTTTTACTTTCAATTCAAGTATAACAAAACCTCCGCGTTCAATCAATCTTGAAAGCAGAGGTTTTTCATAAGTTTTACTTATTGAATTGTTGCTTCAACATTTCAGCAAATTCTTCGACATAATAGCCTGAATTATCCTCTTTCCAGAAGGCACAGTAGTTGCGCGTGAGCTGCTTGCCGCTGCGGTTAAGCGGAAGCCTATGGATTCCCGAACCGAAGTAATCTGATTTTCCTACTCCTTCAATCGGCATAACGCCCTGATTAGACACTACCATCATACGAGCTCTTTGTAAATTATCGGCAAAGAGAAAATCGCCCTGAAAGCCGACCACATCACGGTAGTAGGTCTGCTCGGTTTCCTCCTGCCCTTTGGATGCGACAAGAATACACGGCGTATTTTTTAGGTCGGTAATCTCAATTTCGCCGAGTTTAGATAACGGATTGTTAGTGGATAGCTCGATGAAACAGTTGGAGCGTATCAGTTCAAAATTGACATATTCATCCGAGAACGCGCGGCGCTGGTCGTTGAGAACCAAGTCTACTTTACCGAACCGCAGTTCGTCATACAACTCTTCGTGGTTGCCCTCTATGACATTGACATTCACATCGGGATATTTTGCGGTAAACTCCGCCAAAGCCGCGTGAAACTCATTGCCGCCGTAGCATTTCAGATAACCGATATTGAGCTGCGCATTATCCTTGTGGGCGATACGGACGGTTTCTCTGCAAATTCTCTCCAGTTCCGAAGAAAGCACTACCGTTTTCTTATAAAAATGCTCGCCTGCGGGAGTTAAGGAAAACTTGCGATTTTTGCGCTCAAAGAGCTTGACACCGATTTCCTTTTCAAGAGATTGTATCTGCTGAGATATCGCCGACTGCGAGATATAGCAAGCCTCGGCAGCCTCGGTAAAGCTGCCTTTTTCTACTACAGTCTGAAAATACTTGATTTGTCGGAGCAACATTGGCCTCAATCCTTATTATCTGATAATATCAGTATAATAAAAAACGGTCAAATTGTAAATACTTCGGGTTTATTTTTCAGCCGCTTTGTTGACGCACGCAAGCGCATTCAGGCTTCTCGGGTACCCGATATACGGCAGACACTGGGAGAGGACACTGATTAAAAATTGCTTATCATTTCCGATGCGCATATTCGCCGCCGCGTGAGCGGTGAGCTGCGGTTCACAGCCGCCCTGTGCTGCAATAAAGCAAAAAGTTATCATCTCGCGTTGCCTGTAATCAAGCCCCATTCTTGTATAGTAATCGCCGAAGCAGTTATCCGCGAGCCAAAGGTTGATGTGCTTGCTCTCCTCAGCACCAGATTTCCAGAAATCTCTCATGCCCTCGCCGAATATATCCACCTGTGTTTGTGTGCCTGCTTCACGGCGGTTCTCCATAGTCGTTGTCGCCTGTCCCTCGAGCGGCAGGGTGATACCCTTTGCTTCAAAGACCTTGTTTGTCGCTTTCAAAAGCGGAAGCGCTCTGCCAATCCCGAGATAGGCGACCGCCTGATACACCGTTTCCTTAATCTCTACAGGCGTTACACCGAAGTTCAGAGCGGCAGGAAGCATTGCCCTGAACTCGTCAAGTCCCTGACAGCCGAGTAGCGTCGCAAGAATTGCAAGAAAGCGCGTCTTGTCGTCGAGCTGTACGCTGTCCTGATTCACCACCTCGTCAAAAGCAAAATTATCAAACCTCTCGATAAACTCGGGATCGGTTCTGAAAAAATCCGACTCTTTGCCCGGAAACATTCTCTCGTGGTATTCCTTCGCAAATTCACTGATAGCCATAACATTACCTCCGATAATATCGTTGTAGCTTTATTTTATCAAAGTTTAGACAATCAATCAATTTTGTTTGCGGAAGCAAATGATAAGTTTAACTTATTAAATCAGGGCGATTTATGAATTGAAAGACTAAATAAATTCGTATAAAATGGTATTATCATATTTAGGAGGTTATTATGAAGGTTTTACTGATCAATGGCAGTCCAAACAAGAACGGTTGTACATACACTGCTTTAAATGTAATTAAAAACACATTGGATGAAGAAGATATCGAAGCGGACATCTATTGGATAGGCAAAAACCCAATTGGCGGATGTATCGCCTGTTACAAATGCACGGAAAAGCACGCGTGCGTAATCAACGATAAGGTGAATGAATTCACTACACTCGCCGGGAAATACGATGGCTTTATCTTTGGCTCACCTGTATATTTTTCCGGAATGAACGGCAATCTGATGAGCTTCATGGACAGGGTGTTCTTTTCCGCCTCCGGACGGGAGCCACATCCGTTTCGTTTCAAGCCTGCGGCGGCAGTAGTCAGCGCACGGCGTGCCGGTACGACCTCAACGCTCGACCAGATAAATAAGTATTTTCTGCATCAGCAAATGCCGATTGTTACCTCTCGCTACTGGAACATGGTGCACGGAAACACACCGGATGAAGTCCTGCAAGATCAGGAAGGCTTGCAAATCATGCGCGTCCTCGCGCGTAACATGGCATGGATGTTGAAACTACAAGAAGCAGGCGATAGTTCTGGTGTTCCTCTGCCAAAGCAGGAAGCACATCGAACAGCACATCAAAGTGCCAGAAGGCATAAAGATAAATGGTTACATCACGAATATCAAATGAGAGAGAAATGAAATCTGCCTTATGTTTTGTGTATTCATAATTGTTTTACATTTATTAAACTAATATTACAACTAAACAGTCAATATAGTAATAGAAAACGCCGCCAAGAAGGGGATAATCCCACTTGGCGGCTATCATTATTTTTAATATAGAATTACTCCCACTCGATAGCACTTAAACAAATCTATGTATGAATTATTATCTGTGCTATCTGTAGTACTTTCGATTATTTGATATATCCATATTCTCCTGCCTATATCCCCTCTTGTTATCAGCGTTGATAACCGTGAGAGGATTTAGCCGTGTTGGATAAACTTATTTGTACGACTATTATACCGTATTTTTGCTTTGTTTTCAATAGGATTTGTATATTATTCGTATCTTTATTATTTGTTATTTAATTGATAAAACAGCGCATATAACAACACAGATAATTGCAATCACTATGGCTATTATACTGATTGATTTAGCAAATTTTCTTCCTCTCGGGTTGTTTCGAATCTTAGCGAGCACACCTGTGGAAAAGAATATACCTGTAATCAATGCCCCAACAGCAAGACCAAAGCATGTATATTCTATACATTCAAGCAAAGGATTTATTTGCTCAAATTTTAGTACGACAAACACCAATGCAGTTAAAAGTGAAAGTAATCCAATTAAACTGAATATGCATAATCTTTTAGTCAGTAATTGCTTTTCTGCTTCTGCATAGTCTGCCATTTTTAAACTTGTTTCTTTTAAATCTTCGTTCATTTTCTCACTTTTCCTTTCTCCGTTAAGAAGCTCGCGTATATCAACGTCATAAAATTCCGCAAGCTCAACAATAATTGATAAGTCGGGCATATTGTTGCCGTTTTCCCAGCGCGACACAGTCCTGCCCGAAACGTTCAGTTTTTCTGCGAGCTGTTCCTGCGTCAAGCTTTTTTCTGTTCTCAGCTCCCGTAAGAATGAGCCGATTCTTTTTTGATCCATACGGTTATTCTCCTTTCCTGACACAAATAATAACTCAAACCGCAGTTTTTGAACACGACATAAAGTGAGAAAATGCCGTTTTTATGCGGTAGACACATGTGTCGGGTCTTGATAATCTCCTAAAACAAGTGATTTTTTTGTTAAGATTATGGTAATACCGTAATTATACCATAATAACAAGCGCATGAAGACTCACACGCAATTCGTGTGCAATTGAATCCAATCGAATACAAAATGCTAAAATAGTTCACGTTAGTTTTGTTTCTATTATTGCATGTGAGTCAGTACTGAGGCAATACGGCAGTGGGTTTGACGGTTACCTTCTATCAACAAGCTTTTGCTGTTCTTGTGTTTTTTCATAACATCGCTCCTAGCTTCATACGCTTTCTTGGCATACTTGTCGATCTCACAATAGCCAACGCACTCAAAACCGTCTATGGCTTCAAGTCCCGACCTGAAACCGCCGATGCCCGAAAACATATCAAAGAATTTGATAATGTCTACTGAACAAACCCCAATTTCAAACTGCGGAAAAGCAACGCTAATATCTCCGCCCTCAACTTCTCGATCCTCCTCAGAT
>JBGUWM010000098.1:0-2299 GCA_045221175.1 Acutalibacteraceae bacterium
TTCTTTTCTTCTATCTTCTATACAAGGGCTTTTGCGTAAAAGCCCCCCGACACCCCCGAAAACGTTGTTTGAAGAATCTTTGTAACAGTAAAAACACAAAGCAGGCACGGTGAATTGGGTGCGTGAACTGAATGTCCGATTTCAGAGAAAACAGCTATAAACAGCAGAAGAAGCCATTAAACAGACATTTTTCTTTGCAAAACCATGTTTTTTTATAAAAACTATTGTTAATTTCTGTTTTTTTTGATATGATTACTATTGGATTATTTTATGCATCAGTATTTTTAGACAGGAGATGTTAAAATGATAAAAGGATATTCACTAAAAAAGAGCTTGCTGGCAGCCATTCTCGCCGGCACACTGGCTATGACTACCGTATTGTCGGGCTGCGGAGCCTTTAATAAAGAAAGCGACAGCAAATCTTCCGGGGTTGTTTCAACCGACAGCCAACAGTCCGGATCCGTACCTATTGGAGAAAGTGAAATTGTTGTCAGCTCGGAGCATTATCGGATTCCCAGACAAGTTGCTTATTTCTTGTTCAACAATACCTATAATAACCGCCGAGATTCTGCCGTTTATCAGGGGCTTGACGTGACTAAAAGCCTGAAAGATCAGTATTATAATGAAGAATCGCAAATTACTTGGTACGACGTTTTTATGGACGAAACAAAACGCTATATGCAACAAGTGCTGGTCCTGTGCGAAGCCGCAGCCGAAGAGAAAATGACACTGGATGGTACTGACCGTGAAAACGTGGAAACCACCATCAACGGTATCAAATCTGCCGCTTCTTCTTTGGGAATTACCTTTGAGCAGTATATTCTCGAAGTGTTCGGAGAAGGCGTCACCGAACAGATGATCCGTGAATTCACAGAACTGACTACCCTTGCCAACAAGTATTACCTGAAAAAATATGAAGGCTTCCAATATACGGACGCAGATTACGAGAAATATTATAATGAAAATAAAACCAGCTATCAGTATGCTGACTTTATCAGCTACAGCTTCAGCTTTTCAACCGATTCCGAAACTTCGACAGATGAAGCCAAGGAAAAGGCTGCCAAAGAGAAAGCCAAGGCTTATGCAGATGATCTGGCTAAATGCAAGACCGAAAAAGAATTCAAGGACTATGTACGGAAGTATCTGAAAAATAATCCTTCCTTAGTCATCTCCACAACAGAAGGAGAAATGACCGCTGCCCAGCTTGAAAGCAGTATTGACGAAACGATTGACAAGCTGTCTTATGAAAAGTATGCATACGAAGTTACTTCCAGCGCAGGCAAGTGGCTGTTTGACGAATCAAGAAAAAGCAACGATACCACTGTTATCGAAAACGCCAATTCGTATCTGACCATTATGGTAACGAAAAGCGCCTACCGTGACGAAACCGTAACCAAAAACGTCAGACACATTCTGTTTACTGCGGATTCTTACAAGAGTGACGTTTCCGACGGCAACGCCTCTTCCTCCGACAGCGGCAATACAGACGAAGCCGCTGACAAAAAAGCCGAAGCAAAAGCCAAAGAGGTTTATGAAAGCTGGAAATCCGGCGATAAAACAGAAGAGTCCTTTGCCAAATTGGCAGAACAGTACAGTGAGGATACCGGCTCTAAAACAAACGGCGGTCTTTATGAAGATGTTACTGAGGGAATGATGGTTCCCGAGTTCAACGACTGGCTCTTTGACAGCAAAAGAAAACCGGGCGATACGGATATCGTCAAGACAACCTATGGCTATCATATCATGTACTTTGTCAGCGACGGTGTGCCTTCGTGGCAGCTTTCGGTAGATACCGTGCTGAGAAAATCCGATTTTGACGCTCTCTACGCAGAATTGATGGATAAGTATACAGTAGAATTCCACAGCGAAGTGCTGCAGCAGATCAGCGAAGCAGAAATTCAGGAAACCTCCGGTGTGACCTATCAGGACGACTCTGCCTCTGACAGCACTGAAACCGACGACGCTTCCGAGCAGACAAGTGCGGAAACAACAGAGAGCGCCGATCAGCAAAGCACAGAAAGTCAGGCTTCCAAAAACTGACCTTCTGTTAAAAAGAGCTTTTCAACGGCTTACGGATACTATGATGTCCGTAAGCCGTCATTACAATACAGCGGAAGAAAACTGAAAGGAATCCCCCGGTATCATTGCCGCCGTCCGTCAGACAAGCCGTCCTGAAAGCTGTGTCATTGACAGCATTGCGGCAACCCTTGCCGCTTATCTTTTCCGTATAACCAATCACCGATGTCCCCCGGGTCTCGCCTGCCGGGTGCGGCAGCGTGACGCTGCACCCGTGTCCGCC
>JBGUWM010000099.1:0-2922 GCA_045221175.1 Acutalibacteraceae bacterium
TTACTCCTATTATGGTTTTGTAAGGAGATTGCTGTTCTCCCCACAGTTACAAAGTGACCCCGTATGAGTTTATAGCCATCCAAAATATCAAAGGGAGATACAGGGGTGGGGTGCGGGGGTGCGCGAAGCGCAGGGCCGCACTTGACTATGCGCAACGCCGACTGTGCCAGACAAGCAAGCCAATGGATCAGTTTGGTTCACTGTCCGGGAGACAGTATCCCATGGTGGTCAGATACCTCTCTGCCAGAAAGGACTGACCGTTCCATTGCCCAAGCTGTATAATGGACGGGCATTGGCATGACGAAGCGTTACTTGGACCATTTGGTGTCCGCTGAATAGCCAGTCAGCCAGCCTTCCATTCGCAGCTGTTCGGTTTAAGCAGGTTGGACTGCCTTAAGTATGTCCGTATGACATCCAGGAGATTGAATAAGCAATGGAAAACCGCTGGCTCCATGCAATTCATAACCGGGAGGTAAACTTATGTACAACGCAGTCGGTATTGATGCTTCAAAGGGAAAGAGCACCGTGACGGTCCTTCAGCCGGGTGGCAGAGTAGTCAGGAAACCTTTTGATGTGACTCATTCTTCAAGCGAGTTAAAAAAACTCACAGATTACATCCTTTCCCTGGATGGTGACACTAAAGTGGTGATGGAATCTACAGGCCGATATCACGAGCCATTACTGCGTACCTTGTCCGATCAAGGGATCTTTGTCAGCGTTGTAAACGCACATCTGATCAAAAATTTCGGGAACAACACCATCCGGAAAGTCAAGTCCGATCCTGCGGACTCCAGAAAGATCGCCAGGTATACGCTTGACAACTGGGCGGACCTGCGACAGTATTCCAGTATGGATACTACACGTGAACAATTAAAAACCCTTAATTCGCAGATGTCTTTCTTCACCAGGCAGAAGGTCGCTGCGAAAAACAACCTGATCTCACTGCTGGATATGACATATCCGGGCGTAAACACACTGTTTGACAGCCAGACGCGCAGTGATGGCAGTGAGAAATGGGTCGATTATGCCGCTTCTTTCTGGCATGTGGACTGTGTCCGCAAGATCGGCCTTAAATCATTCACAGAGCGTTACCGCGCCTTTTGCAAACGGCATGGCTATTGTTTCAAGGAAGGAAAGCCTGAAGAACTCTTCAATGCGTCTCTGGATCTTGTTGCTGTTTTCCCGAAGGAAAAGGCATATAAGGATATGATCCAGATGTCCATTAAGCAGCTGAATATCATTTCGGCCAACGTGGAACATATCCGTCAGGAAATGGACCGTCTTGCATCCACCCTGCCTGAATACAATACAGTCATGGGCATGCGGGGCGTCGGCCCTACATTCGGCCCCCAGCTGATCGCTGAGATAGGTGATATCACCAGATTCAGCCACCGGGAAGCTCTGACAGCATATGCCGGTGTGGATCCTGGAGTAAATGAATCCGGCAGTTTTAAGAGTAAGAGCAATAGTGCATCTAAATGCGGTCCTGCCCGTCTCAGAAAAACTCTGTATCTCATTATGGCTTCTCTTCTTCAGTCAAAGCCATTGGATGATCCAGTATATCGTTTTTTAGATAAAAAACGAATGGAGGGGAAGCCGTATCATGTTTATATGACAGCCGGAGCCAATAAATTTCTCAGAATCTACTATGGCACTGTAAAAGCTTATTTTAGATCCCTGGAAAAACCTGAGATCTGAGCAATTTGAATCCATAAAGGAGTTATCAGCCCAACAATGGGTTTATTTGTTGTACCCAAAATCAATTTGGATAATTTCTTGAATTTCCACTTGACTTTTTATTAGCAGGCTATTCACGCCCTCGATAGGGCGTGAATAGCGGTGATTCCAGAAGATCCTCACTGCCAGGAGAAGTGTCCTTGCACCCTATTGATTCTGCTGTTAAAATATTTGTATCACAAAGTTGTTCACGGGAATCAACTGTGGTTCCAATGTCACTGCTTTGTCAGAAACGGCGCTGCGATCAGTGCTGCCGGGTCTCATTGTTCATGGGGCTCCGGCGGACTGTGTACAGGCATCATGGCCTGTCCGCGCCGGAGCCCCTCTGTTTAACTTTATACGGAGGTGCGAAAATGACAAATGTGAGCATTAATCGATCTGTCTCTTTCAGGAAAAAGGACGAGATCAGGGAAGGGATCATCCGGGAGGATGGTCTTTCCGGTGTACACGGATTACCGGAAGCAGACGTCAATAAAGAGTGGTCTGAAGCGGGGATCGGGAACGCCTTTATATTCGGAAAAGTGATGTCCTCCAACCCGGATCTCTTTTTGGAATTGCTCCAGGTCTCGCTGCCGGAAATGCATATCCGGTCGATCAATGATGTGAGGAAAGAGGTCGATATCAAGCTCTCCATAGATGCCCACGGTGTAAGGCTTGATGTTTCCGCCAGGGACGATCAGGGACGGACAATTGATGTCGAGATGCAGCTGCAGGATGAACACAATATTGCCAAACGGATGAGATACTATACCGGGGCGATCGATCAGACCCTCCTGGAAGCCGGGATAGGCTACAGTGAACTGTCGGATACGGTTGTTGTCTTTATCACGCCGTTTGATCCTTTCGGGGAAAAAAGGCTGCGCTATACTTTTCAGACTCTCTGTTTAGAGAATAATCAATTACCTTTAAAAGACGGTGTGACCAGGGTGGTCCTGAACGCATCCGGAAGCAGGGGAGAAGTTTCCGAAGATCTGAAAGGTTTCCTGAACCTAGTCAGAGGAAGCACGTCCTTCCCTGCAGGTTCATTTGCCGACCGCGTTCAAAGCCAGGTCATTATCGCAAGGCAGAACGCCGAGTGGAGGAGAGAATATATGGACTGGAAAATGACACTCCTCAATGAAAGAATAAAGGGCCGTGAAGAAGGGCTGGCAGAAGGCCGTGAAGAAGGACTGGCCGAGGGAGTCG
>JBGUWM010000100.1:0-6522 GCA_045221175.1 Acutalibacteraceae bacterium
GAGGAGCTAAAGCTCCTGCGGTGAGGTTGGATCAATGCAGCCGATGTTAAGCGAGCTTACATCGGGCTTTGCTCCGAGTTAAATAAGGAAGCGGATGTTCGGTTGAAAAGCGGTGTGTTTTGTGCTACAATAAAATTGGTATATTCACAATCACGGAGATGAAAAGAATGATCGTAACAGACAGTGCAACTATGAGGAATATTGAAGCTGCCGCTGTCAGCAGCGGCGTTGGTCCGGAGATATTAATGGAAAATGCCGGAAGAAAAACAGCAGAACTGGCAATCAGGTTGATTCAGGAAAAGCGTCTGCAGCGTGTGTGTGTGCTTTGCGGTTCAGGGAATAACGGTGGAGACGGCTTTGTCATTGCACGGCAGCTCGCCGATCTCTGTAGCGTTACGGTGATCCTGACCTCAGGAGAACCGAATACCGCTCTTGCTAAAGTGAATTTTGATCTGTTGCCTGCCAATGTGCATATTTTGTACTACGGCGCTCATTATTACGAATGTATCGGCATTATCAAAGAATCGCATCTGCTGATTGACGCCATTTACGGCATCGGCTTCCGCAATGCTCTGCCGTCCGATATGGCAGATCTGATTGGCTTCTGTAATGAAAACGACCACGCTTACCGAATTTCGGTAGACCTTCCCAGCGGTATAGAATGTGACACAGGCGCTATTCTGAACGGCTGCTTCCATGCAGATTATACCATTACCTTTACTACTCTGAAGCCACTTCATGTGCTGTACCCCGCTGCGGATTACTGCGGAGAAATCACCGTTGCGGACGTGGGAGTTCCCGAAAAAATCCTTCGACATTCATCCTATACCATGCTCTCGACAGACAGCTACGTAGCGGAACATCCCTTGCCTTTAAGAAAAAAATCCGCTCATAAAGGAGAAAACGGTACGCTGCTGGCATTATGCGGCAGCTACGGCATGGCAGGCGCTGCCATGATTTCAGGGGAAGCCGCTCTGCGCTGCGGTATCGGACTGCTGAAAATGGCCTTGCCGGAATCTATTTATCCGATGGTTGGTGAAAAGCTTCCTGAGGCAGTGTATATTCCTCTGACGCAGACCAAAGACGGTATTGTGGATATTGACGAGTATATGCGACTGATGAAGCTGATGTCTGAAGAGTCGGACGCTGCGCTGATCGGGTGCGGCATGGGACTGAACGGAAATACAAAAAGTCTGGTGGCTCTGCTGGCAGACGGTGCAACAAAACCGCTGGTGCTGGACGCTGATGGCATAAATGCCATTGCGGTGAATATAAATATATTAAAACGGTCAGCTGCCCCTATGGTGCTGACGCCTCATCCCGGTGAAATGGCTCGCCTGTTGGGAATCAGCGTAGCATCGGTGCAGTCAGACAGATATCATATTGCACAGCAGTTTGCAGCGGAATACGGTGTCGTTCTTGTGCTGAAGGGCGCCAATACCCTGATTGCTACGCCGTCAGGAAGGGTGTACGTCAATCTGACAGGCAACAGCGGAATGGGGAAGGGCGGCAGCGGCGATATGCTTGCCGGCATGATTGCTTCTTTTCTGGCGCAAGGTATGTCGCCTGAGCAAGCTGCTGTAACCGGTGTTTATTATCACGGACTCATCGGCGACCGCTGTGCGGAAAAATATTCTGTCCGTGCCATGCTGCCGGGTGATATGATAACTGAGCTGAAAACTATTTTTCGTTAAGCTGCGGTGATTCAATGAAAAAAATGCCTGCATTTCTTGCAGTACCTCTGCTTCTGATCTCTCTGTCGGGCTGTAGTACCAAGCCTGTGTGTCCCACGCCTCATTTTGCAGTAGATACAGATGCTTCTGTACAGTGTGATCATGCAGAATATCAGTGCCATATTCAATATGTGGATCAGAATACGGCATCACTGACCTTTACGGCACCGGAATCTCTTGCCGGCTTTTCCGTCATTCGTGGGTCAGGCAATTATTCCTTTTCTTTAGGCTCCCTGTTGTGCAAGGGAATGTGCCTTCTGCCGGAGAACAGTCCTGCTGTCCGGGTGTTCTCTGCATTTGACACACTGTCCAAGGCAGAATTGCTCTGCACCGGACAAAATGAAGACAACACGTTTACTTTCGTGCCGGATCAACACACTGATTCACCGATTTTGACCTGTGACGGCAGCGGACACTTATTATCGCTGAAAACCGAAGGCACCGAAATACGGTTTGCTCTGCCCAAAAGTACGGAATAAACGCACTTTCCATCGCTTCAGCCTTTCCGGTTGGACGATCTGACGATCAACATTTCAGTAACATTTATAACCAATCACCGAATGGCACCCGCCGCCTAAGACCCGGGGGACATCGGTGATTGGTTATAGGGCAGTATATATTGATTGTCAACGAGCATTTATTGTATTACGATACATGTTGTAGAAACACCTGTTTCTATGCAAAAGAAAACCTCTCTTGTCTTGGTAGACAAAAGAGGTTTCTTTCATGTGTAAGAACTATCAAAAGATACAAAACCAAGCTAAGAACATCAAAAAGAACACCAGTTATTAATCTGCCTTACTTTCCCAGAAAGCTCTTATTTTTGAGAAATGATCAATTCTATTTTTTATCTTATCAATTTCTTTCGGATAAAAAACATCAAGCACATCGCAAAGACTAATCATCCAGTTTTTCCGTTTTTGATTGCGATCAATATTGACTATTCTCGCGTTTGCAATTTGAATTTGCCCCCAACCTAATGCGCCAATTGTCAAACAATCCCATTTCAGGTGTTCAATGGGAAACAGTCTTACGCTGTCAAATACAATTTGGTTTCCTGTTGACTGATACTCGGCTAATACTATCACAAAGAAGTTTTTATCATCTTCGTAAAAACGAGAGAGTCGTTCTACCGATGTAAGATTGGGCATATTAAAATCGGTGTTTTTGTTGTGTGTCTTTATGTCTACAACAAAATAGTTTTCAGACGCATCCGTAAATGCAACATCTGCCATAGCCCTTCTGGCAAAACTTCCGTTAAACTCTTTTATTAAACCGCATGGAAAACAGGAGGCCATTTTTTCTCCCAATACTTCCTGAACTGTATCGCCAACGGCTCTTGGGCTTGATATTATTCGTGCATTATCAAAATCTTTGCAATCATTCAATAATTTTTTGAGATTAGTTTCAATCGTTTGAAGATTTTGTTGGTTAAAAATTTCAGAATTTGCCATTTGTAAACTCTCCTTATATCTTTGTTTATTTTTCAAAAGCAAAAATAAATAGCATGATGTTATTTCTCGGCAGAATCCGACCATGATTCATACGTCCGAGAGAGTTAATTGAGGCTCTTGACGTTTCTTTTGCAATGCATTTGTATTGCGTTCCCAGAACACACCATCTGTATACCCCTGAATTGATGTATCGCTATCCGCCATTTCTAAGCGTTTTTCGGCCCACACACAATACTGCTTGTTAATCTCAATTCCAACATAGTGCCTGTTAAGTTTTTTCGCCGTAACAGATGTTGATCCAGACCCAAGAAACGGATCAAACACGATGTCGCCAGGATTTGAGCTTGCCAATATCAGTTTTGCTAATAGTTTTTCTGGCTTTTGTGTTGGATGGGCTGTATTCTCTGGCATAGACCAATACGGGATTGAAATATCGTCCCAGAAATTTGAGGGAAATGTATTTCTGAAATTGCCGTTTTCTGTTTCTTCCCAATCTTTTGGTTTGCCGTCGATTTTGTATGGCGCAATAACTTTTCGCCTTATTTTAACTGCATCCACATTGAACGTGTATGTGCTGGATTTAGTTGCAAACCAAATGTCTTCCATGCCATTTTTCCAGTTTGTAAGTGCTCCACGCCCTTTTTCACGTTGCCATGTAATCCTGTTCTGAATATGAAAGTACCGTTTCATGACATTTCCTATTGTCGGACTGGAAGCCCAGTCACAGCACACATATATTGAAGCATTATCTTTCAAATGCGGTAGTACAGCCTGAATCCACGATTCAGTATATTCTTCATACAAATCATCTGTTTTCCTTTTGAATTTTTGCCCGTGAAAATCTTTATCAAGATTGTATGGTGGATCAACAATTAGTAAATCTACAAATTGTTTCGGTAATTTGGGTAACACTTCAAAGGTATCACCAATAATTGTCCTATCAATTATTTCCTTAATGGTTTTCGGTGTCGCTGCAGATATGCATTTATCTAAATAACAAGCGCCTTCTTCAATGCTCAAATCTATGGTTTTATTCCTTCCGGCTTTCATATTTGATCTCCTTTTGTGGCTTATAATAATCGGGTTAATTCAACGCACTCTTACCGCTTTTAACCCACTCGGCAAGCTCTGATTTTTTGAACTTCCAGAGCTTGCCGATTTTGTGAGTAGGAATCTCCGCTCTCTTGATTCAGTTGCGGATGCTGTCCACAGTGACGCCGAGGTGCTCGGCGGCTTCGGCTATGCTTATCCAGTTTTCTTCATAATTGACTATCATCGTACCGTTCCTTCCTTACAAACAAAACGGCATAATATAATATAATATAGCACATTTTAATTCATTTTTCAAGTGTTTGATATGATTTTGTGGTATTTTATACTATATTCTTTGCGTTGCTTTCAGGTTCAAATCCACCCACCCCGTATTTTTTTGGAGTTCTTTTCAGAGCAAAGAAACGCAAAAAGTACACCAGCAATTTTGACCTTTTTTCTATCTGAAGCGAAAAAATCGGGCATCCGGATGGCTGATCCACCGTCTGAAAGCCCGCTTTCACTGTGTTTTGCCCGTTTTTTGCCCAAAATGCAAAAAAACCTCTCTTGTCTTGGTAGACAAAAGAGGTTTCTTTCATGTGAAAGAGCGCCCAAATGATACATAATCAAGGCAAAAGCGCCTAAATGATACGTGTCTGCCGCCTCAATAAATGGGAATGTATCAGTTCGCAACACATCTTCTTTTTATTGCTTCTATTGCATACAATGCGCTGTCTTTTATATCTCTGATTCTGGAATGTGTATGGATATCCAACAGCTCGATATCTTCCATGACACCGATTTCATTCAGACATGCGTTTGCATATATTATTTCATACTTATATATCTTTTCGTCAACTTGTTTTACCCAATAGCGCGCCGCCTCTCTGCACGATTCCGAATCAGAAGCTCGTAAAGCGGTGATTGCACTATGTCGGACGAGCCATTTGTCATTTTTGCTGCATTTGATGACATAATCCATATTGACTTCTCTTGGAATACTTAAGCGCGCAATTTGATTAAGAATTAATGCTAATGTGTATTTGTCAGTCTCAATCCCAAGCCGATCGATCAAATACTGACAATACGTCACTATCATTTTCTTTCGGAGTAAACAGCCCATCACAAAATATATGTTTCTTCGCAGCTCTTTATGATTATTACCTTCGTTTTCCCGAATCAAATCACAGAGCATCGGGAACAAGGTGAAATCATTCAACTTCTCAGCTTTCCTGTGTGCTGCCCATGAAAGAGAATCTGCAGAATTCTTTACATTTAAATCAAGCTTCATTTGCTCAAGGAGGATAAGCAACTCAGTATTATCCATACGAATGATTCCTTTCATTAGTAATTCGGTTTGTCGTTTTCTTTACATTCTTCATTATAGCAAGAAAGATTGAAATAAGAACCCCCTTCTGTCCTTTTGGTAGACAAAAGAGGTTTCTTTGATGTGAAAGAGCGCACAAAAGTACACCAAACCATAGAAAGAACGCCTAAAAGACATTCCTGAGAGAGTATTTCAAGCCGATATTGATCGATCAACTATTCAGTTGTCGAATTTTGCATCGTATGGCATCTTTTTCATGGACGGCTTGCTGTGCCAAAATTCTCTCGTCCGTTTAATCGTTGATTGTACTTCATCGGAATCGAACTTATTAAGCATTTCAAGTATTATCGTGCTCGATTCTCTTTTTTGTTTCCATTTTTCAAAGTATTGTATTGCGTAGTCGATATTGCGAAGATTTCTAAAAATCAGCGCATGCTTTAATGCTGCTTCTGCATATTGTTTGACAGCGCGTTCGAATTGCTCGTCGTTTTGACATGCAACATAGTCCATTGCCCTGGCACCAATAAATGGCGTAAAATCATAGGCAAAGTAGTCGCGTTCATTCCACAAAAAACTGAGCCCTATGTTCAAATAAGTACCGCATGACCATGAAGAAGGTTGAAATTCAATCATTGTTAGGAAATAACCATTATCGTCAAAATACACTCTCGAAGTACCCTTTTGAAATATACCTGCGGGCAAAAGAATATCCTTGCAAACATATCTGATTATTTTGTTATGAGACCCGGAATCCTTCATCTTGACCTCCTGCTAAAACAAACAGAGCTTCTTGCTGAATGTCGTTATTGTAATTATATCATAATCTGTCAATGGCACAAAAAAAGAAAACCTCTTTTGCCCTTTTGGTAGACAAAAGAGGTTTCTTTGATGACGGAGAGTGAGGGATTCGAACCCTCGAAACGGTTGTTGCCGTTTACACGATTTCCAATCGTGCTCCTTCGGCCAGCTCGGACAACTC
>JBGUWM010000101.1:0-1666 GCA_045221175.1 Acutalibacteraceae bacterium
GCCTCCACTGTCGATTTCGTTTTTGAAGCATATTAAGCGACTATGTAAAGATCGTTACCGGAACATTTTCGTCCGGTGCGGTCACGCACCCGGCAGGCGAGACCCGGGGGACATCGGTGATTGGTTATAATATTTCTGAAATAGAAAAATAAACTGCAATTAACAAATTGAAATACAGATACTATAAACGAATGATATGTTTTCTCATATATTCTGCTGTTTTATGCAGCGTATCCCACCGAAATAGTTCCGACAGATGCCCTGCAAAATCAAGACCATATCTACTGTGCATTTCATCAAGCTGTTCTTCTAACGCTTTTTCTTGCATCGTTTTGGTGTCAGATAAATAATCATCAAATTTGAGCTGATAATCTGATTCTGTTGAAAGATGATTCATTCCTACACCAATCAGCCTGATTGGACGCCTTTTCACTGCGTCCAATAGGGTTGCTGCCTCCTGATATATCTCTATTGCAGAATGACAGGGCACGACCACTTTTGAACGTGTGATATTCTTCATATCCGAAAAAGTGATTTTCAGCGTAACACCTCTTCCGTAGAGTCCGTATCTTTTTGCTCTGTTTTCTACACATAAACAAAGCAAAAACAATACATCTTTCAGCAGAACTTCGTTCTCTACATCTTCCTGAAAGGTTAACTCTCTGCTGAGAGATTTCATGTTTTGCGGCAGATATGGTTCCACTTTTCGATTGTCTATTCCAAAAGAAAGCTGCACAAGCCATTGTCCTTGTTTTCCAAGCAGGTGAACAACCATATCCTGTTTCTCTTGAATATCACGCACTGTATGAATTCCGCTGGCATGCAGCTTTTCTGCTGTCTTCGAACCTACAGTATAAAGCGTCCGAACATCACGGTTGATCATCAGTTTTACAAACGACTCTTTATCGGGGATTACAAAATATCCGTTTGGCTTTTTCTCTTCGCTGGCGATTTTGGCGGCTGATTTGGAATAAGCCACTCCTACAGAACAACTAAGCCCCAGTTCATCAAGAGTTCGCTGTTTGATCTTTTGACCAATCTCGCACGCCCTTTCAAAAGTTTTTGCTGTATGCGTAACATCCAGATACGCCTCATCCAACGCAATATATTCGGATGCTTCTGCATAGCCATTCCATATTTCATGAAGCTGAACCGAAACCGACTTATATTTATCAAAGTCGGGATGCATATAGATTCCCATCGGACAGCGTCGGTGTGCTTCTTTGATATTCATGGCGGAATGAACCCCGTATTTTCTTGCTTCGTAGCTGCAGGTTGCAACCACTCCTCTCTCATTTGGCATTGCACCGATTATCAAGGGTTTTCCTCGCAATGACGGATTATCTCTCATTTCTACGGAAGCATAAAAAGCATCCATATCTACATGAATGATCATCATTTCCGGATAGTCACCTCCGTGCTTTTACGTGTTAATTACTTCGTATTATTCTTCACCAGACAGCCTGTATCACCTATGATACTATGCATATCGTTTGCTAACTATCTGACAAAACAACAGCAGGCAGTGAGTGCCTGCTGTTGTATATCATTGTATCAAAAAACTTTGTTCAAAACAACACTTTTTTAACTCGGAGCAAAGCCCGATGTAAGCTCGCTTAACATCGGCTGCATTGATCCAACCTCACCGCAGGAGCTTTAGCTCCTC
>JBGUWM010000102.1:0-2828 GCA_045221175.1 Acutalibacteraceae bacterium
AATTTCCTGCGTGCCTTTCTGTATTTGCTCTTTAGCGTTTTCATTACCGGCAAGCAGGGCGGATAAGCCGTTCAGCAGCGTGGAGAAGCCCGGAAGAAGCTCTCCGACAAGGTTGTTTTTAACGCCGGAAAACGTGCGTTTTAGAGTGTCAAGTGAATCGTTGAATTCGGCAGAAGCCTTGACCGCTTCATCGGACATTACGAAACCGAGGTCGTGAGCCGCCTGTTTTAGCTTTTCGGTCGATTCGGTCGTTTCATTGAATAACGGGGTTAGGTTCTGGCCTGATTTACCGAAGAGGTCGTTGGCAAGAGCCGCCCTCTCAGTGGTATCCGCCATTCCCTGCATACCGGATACGACAGCGGAGAATATATCCTCGCGCGACATCGTATTCAGATCGTTCAGCGAGATGCCGAGTTTAGCAAATCGCTCCTGCGCTTTTACGCTGCCGTTTTTAGCGTCGTCTATCTGGTTTGTCATGGTCTTGAGACCGGTGGTCATTGATGTGATGTCAACGCCTGCCTGACCTAAAACATAGTCCCATTCCTGATAGGCTTCTGCAGACATACCGAGCTTCTGAGATGTCTTATCTATCTCATCTCCGGCTTTGGCTGTCTCACTTGCCATATCCCACAGCTTTTTTCCTGCGGCGACAGCAGCAGTGCCGATCGCGGCAGTAGCGGCTGCCATAGCAACGCCTACCGTCTTCAGTACCTCTCCGACCTTCTTGAATTTAGCGCCGGAGCTTTCGGCCTGTTCGCCTGTCTCTTTGACCTCGTCGCCGAATTTGTCCGCTTTTTTCTCCGCCTTGCTGAACTCGTCGCCGACACTGTCGAGAGCCTGATCGTTCTGCGACAGTTCGCGCTCCATCTTATTCAGCGCGGCTTGCGCATTGTTCAGCTGTATCTGCCAAGCCTGTGTACGCTTATCGTTTTCGCCAAAAGAAGAAGCCGCATTTTCCAACGCGGCTATCAGGGTGGTTATTTTTTCTTTTTGATTGGCGATTTGCTTGTTTAGGGTCGCGTTTCTCGCTGTGAGCGCTTCAACAGAATTATCGTTTTTATCAAATTGTGATTGGACGAGTTTCATTTCGCTGCCCAGCACTTTGAAGGTCTGGTTGATTTCGGAGAGGGACTTTTTGAATTCGCGCTCACCCTCAACGCCGATTTTCAGGCCGAAGCCGTCAGACAATTGCGCTCACCTCCTTGAAAAAAGGCATAAGAAAAGACACCACATTGTGATGCCTTTGATGATTAGTGTTCTATTGGTTTTTTGCGTTCAAATATCGTTTGTAAACTTCATTAATAGTTTCAGCGTATATGGAGCGAGAGTGTTTATTGGGATCATCATTACGGTTCTTTTTATCGATATACACTTCTCTAACTTCACCCCAATAATCATAGTCTTTTAGGGTGTCTGCTTTTCTTTCAAGGCCTTTATATCCTTTTGGCTGCTGTGCCCAATAATACTGCTGGGTTTTCTTGTTGTATCTAATGTATTGATTGCCATATACAACCGCAAAATCGCAGCTGTGTTCGATTGTTGAGCGCCACGGATTTGTCATCTTGATTGTGATTACCCGAGTTGAATCTTCGCACTTATTAAATCCATATTTCCATGATACCCTTGTAATTATCGGTCTTAAGATATTTCTGATGTCAGTCGCAGAATAATCTTCATCATCGTCATTGACCTCGATATTTACATCGAAATCAAATCCGATAGGTGATTTCATATCCCGCGTTATCATCTTTCGCTTTGTGCTCCCGATGAAGTGGTATTGAAAAGTGAAATCATCCCGAACTTCATCCTGAACCTCATTCAAAATCTGTATGATCTGATTTTTCAGAGGCTGATATTCGGTTCGCGGTACATACCGGAAATCATGCATAACTATCCCTCCGTGAAAGTTTAATGGAACTAAATCATTATATAATAACACGGTTTTTTGTTTTGTCAATAGCTATGCAACAGATTTTTGTGTTTTGTCAGCGCGATTTCGGTTTGTTCCATTCAAATCCGAAATCGGTTCTTTTGATTTTGCATTGAGGGATGCCGTCCCTCCAAAACACAATGCCCTCTATGTATGTGTTCTGAAGGAATTCCCTGATACCTTCAAAAGAACGGGTAAAGGCTTCATTGGGAATAATATCGGAGCCGTGTTTCAGTAAGACATCGTTTTCATAATCGTAAGGGTTCCCTCTGAAGTGCTTGCCGACAGCCTCGTATGTTCCGTCGGAATTATCATCAGAGGCTTCAAACGCTGCGAAGAACCATTTATCCGAAGAACACTCCTTATCGCACTTTATCCAATGAGGCCAGTGACCGGTTACGGGGTCGGGCGGGCAGCAAGGAATAGCTCCTTCCGGCGGGGTTTTACCTTTCTTTGCGTCATATCGTTTATACAGCTCACCGTCAATGATAGCGCAGGCTGCTCCATCATATTTCACGGTTGCGACGCCTTCGCCGTTTAGTACCCAATCCATGCCGTTGGTCACATTTGGCAAGACCTTCTTCATTTTGTGGTTTTCAAAAACTCTCTCAAAAAGTGTAGGTATTTTCTTCATATTCAACCTCCTGCCGGTAGTTTCCAGTATTGCGTATTAGGCAGTAGATTACCATACATTTGCAATAATATCAAGTGTTATTTTCAGGTAATAAACTCCGGGATAATATCATCAATAAACGTTTCCCGTTTGGGCTTTGCCATACCGTGATATTGTTTATGACATTCAACAAGGTCCAGCAGCAGACCGAACGGCATCAGCCACACCTCGTTTTGTGACAAATTGAGATGGGCGATGCCGTAATACAGGAGCCGGGTGAACAAT
>JBGUWM010000103.1:0-1935 GCA_045221175.1 Acutalibacteraceae bacterium
GTCATCGAAAAGGGTGTAAAGCCGTCGGAGATAATGGTAGTGACCTTTACCGAAAAAGCCGGCAGGGAACTGCTGACAAGGGTATCCGATGAGTTTATGAAATACGGACTTGAACTGAATCTGAATGAAATGTACATCGGCACCTTCCATGCCGTGTGCCTTCGTCTGCTCAAAGAAAATGCCGCCGATAACGCCCGTCAAGGTCGTATGATGGACGCATTTGAGCAGACGTATTTTGTATGCAGGAATATAAGCTCCTTTCAGAGCCTGACCGATTACGAAAAATATATCACTCCGAAGGGCTACTGGAAGCAGGCTGCAGAGATCTGCCGATATGTAAATCAGCTCATGGAGGAGCTTGTGGATATTGATGCCATGGAGCAGGACGCTGACCCGGATATAAAATTCTTGGCAAAGCTTACTAAGCGTTATAAGGAGCTTCTGCACCGTCACATATTGATGGATTTTTCTTCGATACAGACCAAGACCTACGAAATGCTGAAAGAGCATCCGGATATTCTTTCCCGACTGCAAAAGAATATCCGCTATATTATGGTGGACGAATATCAGGACACCAACTACATTCAGGAACAGCTTGTATTTATGATCGCTGGAGAACGTCAGAATATCTGTGTTGTGGGCGACGACGATCAGGGAATGTACCGTTTCCGTGGTGCAACGATACGAAACATTTTAGAGTTTCCGTCAAAATTTCCGGAGGGTGCCTGCCGCAAAATACACCTTGAGATCAACTACCGTTCCGAGCCTGGCATCATTGATTTTTATAACCACTGGATGACCAATGTGGACGGTCTGAACCTCTTTAACTGGAACCGTTACCGCTATGACAAAACGATAGAAGCCGGCAAACCGCCGCTTCTTCCGGAGCGTTCTGTCTATTCATGCGGCGGCGATTCCCTTGACGAAGAAAAAGAAGAACTTCTGAACATGGTCACTAGACTGATGAAAAACGGCAATATTACGAATTTCAACCAGATCGCATTTTTGTTCCGCTCCGTCAAGAGCGAAGAGGCAACTGCTATTGGCGAATACTTTGAAGCCAACGGTATTCCGGTGTATTCGCCCCGTTCGGATATGTTTTTTGAACGGATGGAGGTCAAGCAGATACTCGGCTGTCTGATGATGTGCTTTCAGTCCTATCTTGTATCGCTCAAAAGTGGTGACTTCCGCCGTCCGATCTCCAAAGGTTTGCGTGAATATTATATCACCTGCCTGAAAGCCGCCCTGCCCTTAGCAAAAGCGGATGCAAAGCTGATGGCTGCAATCGAAAGCACCAAGAAAATGATCGTTGAACTGAAAAAGGATTCGGACGCAACACTGCTTGATCTTTTCTATCGGCTGATAGCTTTTGAGCCTTTCATAATACACCTGAGTACAAAGCTCAATGACAATATTGCAAAGACCAGAGCCGCAAGAAATCTTTCGGAAATATCCCGGATGCTGTCAAAGTTTGCATTCCTTCACGATATGCACCAGCTTACCGTCAGAAATAAATATACCATGCCTGAGGAGCTTTTCAATGTCTATCTCAAATACATGATCGAGGACGGCATGGGGGAATATGAGGATGCTTCCGAATATGCTCCGGACGGTTGCGTGTCCTTTATGACCATACACCAGTCGAAGGGTCTGGAATTTCCTGTTGTGGTGGTTGGTTCTCTGGACAATGCTCCCAGACGCAACAGCAATCCGCTGGTGTATTCCGCAGAAAGCCGTTTCTTTCATCGTCGACCCTTTGAGCCAATGTCGGATATCAAATATTTCGATTTCTGGCGGCTGTATTATACGGCTTTTTCACGGGCGCAGAATCTGCTTGTACTGTCCCGGAAGAAAGCCGACAGCAAGTATTTCGGGGAATATCTCGACACTCTGCCGGAGGTTTCTGAATTCACAGAGCGTGTTCGATTTGCGGAT
>JBGUWM010000104.1:0-29713 GCA_045221175.1 Acutalibacteraceae bacterium
GGGGAGCTAAAGCTCCTGCGGTGAGGTTGGATCAATGCAGCCGATGTTAAGCGAGCTTACATCGGGCTTTGCTCCGAGTTAAAAGCAGTTGTTTATGACAAAAAACACAAATCGCTGCCATCCCACTTGCAATGCGGTGTATTTACTGATACAATAATACTATAAATTCAACGAGGAGTTGATAATATGAGCGTGATCGGACAAAATATTAAAAAATATCGTGTACAAAAGGGAATTACACAAGAACAGCTTGGACAGTTGGTAGGGGTCACCACACAGGCTGTGTCTAAATGGGAGCGTGGCGGCACTCCGGATGCAGAGCTGCTTCCGATGCTTTCAGAAGTATTAGGCGTCAGCATTGACGCTCTGTTCAGCCGTGAAGAACAAAATTATATGCTTTCATTGTCAAAACAGCTTTGCAGAATGTCTGAACAAGAAGCATACAACTATGCGTTCAGTATTTGTTGGGCGTTGGAAATCGGTCTGCTTCAGAATGAAGAAATCATCAATGATTTTCTGTGGAATCTCATTGACCAAAAAAATGTCAGTGCTGATCCAAAAGAACTCTTCTCTAAAATCATGAAGGACAGCGGTATGTCTACCACAAGGCTTTCTGCAGATTTTCACTACTTTTTCATGATGGTTGAACCCAAAAACGGTATGAAAAAAGCTCTGTCGGATCCCGAAACCTTGTCGGAGGTGTTTCGTGTCTTGGCAGATAAAAAAATGCTTCGTATTATCTTCTATATGTATTCCCGGCTGAATACGCCGATTGCAGCCTCGCTCATCAGTAAAAATACCGGCATAGAAGAAAAAGAGGTTGAACGCTGTATGGATGTTCTGTGCAAAAACCATCTGGCTACAAAAAATTCGGTTGCTACCGTCAACGGAGAGTTGCACTCCTATCTGTTCCATCAGGAAAGCTCCGTCATTCCTTTATTATGCTTTGCCGATGAAATTGCCCAAAAAGATTTTCAGGATTTTGTCGGAGATTTTGCCCGCACAAAACCTATGTTCTAAACCTTCGGTTGATTATTATCGTTTTATTTGATAAATGCGAAAGATAGTTGTTTGTGTTTTGCCGGACTTTCAGAATATAATGGATCTATCAAAAGAACGCATTCTATGCATTACCGCAAGGAGGTCAGGTCTCATGAAACCTTTCATCGCAATCGTTTTATCCGCTCTGCTTCTTCTGTCCGCAACAGGCTGCTCACAGAAGACGGATTCAGCCGATGCCAGTAATACCTTACTGTCGGACAACAGCGTCGATGACGTTAAGTCACTTTCTTCTGCCGAACCAACCTCCGACGTGAAGAATTCTTCATCAGACATTTCTTCTGCCTTTTCCGGATTCTTGCAGAGCAATCAATTCAAAGGTGTTGCCTATGCCGTCAAGAACGGAAAGCCGCTTGTCTTCTTTGCCGACGGTACTCTCGAAAACGGTAAACCCTATACCGTCGATACACCCGTGCCGATCGGATCGGTTTCCAAACAGTTCTGCGCTGCTGCTATTCTGCTCCTGCAGGAACAGGGCAAACTCAATATCAGCGATACTCTGGACAAGTTTTATCCTGACTATGCAGAGGCTTCAAAAATAACTCTCAAGGATCTGCTTTGTATGCGTTCGGGTATTCCCGACATTTCCGAAGAGATTTATTCTATCGTATCTGTTGATAACACCGAAGAACAAAATGCTGTTCTCTTAAAGCAGTATTATCTCAGCAAACCGCTGCTGTTTGAACCTGATACTGATTACGCATATTCCAACACAAACTACTTTTTGCTGGGAGAAATTGTGGAACAAATATCAGGCGAAAAATATATCTACTTCCTCAGAAATAACATCTTCACTCCTCTTGGCATGAAACACACCGGCTCTATTGAAGAAATGGTCGCTTCCGCAGAATGGACAAACGGCGTTTCTTATCAGCAGATTGATCTGCAGCCCGGTATTACCAAAGGCGCCGGCGATATTATTTCAACCGGTGAGGATATGACGCTCTGGCTGACTGCACTTTTCGGCGGAAAGCTTCTCTCTGACGAAAGCCTGCGTGTCATGACAGACAACTACTCTTACGATCACCCTGAGGGCAACGGCTACGGCTTTGGCATTCGCTGCGAGTTTTTCGGCGGTTTCGGTCACCCCGGATCCATCGGTAATTATCTTGCCGTAGACTTTTATGACCCGGATCAGAAACTTGCTATTTTCTTCGGCGCCAACACTAATAATGCGGCTTATATCAACAAGCTGCTTCCTGACCTGTACCGTATTTGTACAGAATAAAGATTTCCTTGCCCCCCAAAAAACCGCAGAGAACATACCTGTTACAACTGCTGTTCTCTGCGGTTATTATTGTCTGGAAACGATATTCATCGAGCCTCGGCACATCGTGG
Organism: Acutalibacteraceae bacterium; assembly: GCA_045221175.1. Taxonomy (GTDB): domain Bacteria; phylum Bacillota; class Clostridia; order Oscillospirales; family Acutalibacteraceae; genus UBA1213. The sequence goes on from JBGUWM010000104.1 coordinate 2,398, forward strand.
CAGGTCTTTTTCTATAGGTACTGAAAAAGATATTTCTCATCGGTTATTTTCGGACTCGAACTAAAGCACTTATTGTTTCTTATCCTTTGCCGTTTTTACGAAGCAATCAGTATTTTCTTTATTGCAAGACAATCTTTTATCATCAAATCGCTTTGTGCTTCATCAATATACTCTGACATGACAAGCAACCTGAACCAATATTCGTTTCTGCGGTTTCCTTCAAGAAAACCTGCAATTTTGAGATGAATTCGGCAGCGCTGACTCCGTAAACTGCCTCGTTGGCAGGAGCGCCGTCAGATGTTCTGCTTCTTATGATTTGTCTTGATATTGTTGATTCTTTTTCTCTTTTACAAGATATTGATATAGCTTTACGATTCTTGCAGCAAATTTTAATGACTTTTCCAACAACGGGCTTTCGTTATATATAAACCGTTCCTTTTTCTTTAGTGAATAGAGAAAAGAGAATAGTGAACAGAGAATAGTACAGAAACGCCCTCGTAGCATCACTATTAACTATTCGCTATTCACTATTCTCTGAGCCCCGAACAAAGTGAGGGGCGTTTCTGCGGGTGACAGGACTTGAACCTGCACACCATACGGCACGAGAACCTAAATCTCGCGTGTCTGCCAATTTCACCACACCCGCTAATATAAATTGAAAATTGAAAATGGAAAATGAAAAATTATTCTTTGCTTGACTTTACTATTGTGGTCAAGATTTTCTCAATTTCAATACAATCTGCTAAAATAGTTTTTATCTCAAGGTCAGATAAATAATCCGTTGCGTAAAGTAATCTTAGCCAATACTTGGTTTCAGTTGTTTCTTTTAATGCGATAGAAATTTTAGAAATGAAATCAGCTTTACTTTGTGCCTGTTGCCCTTCGGCAACATTTGCACCGATACTTGTACCGGAACGCAAAAGCTGCTTGGATAGCACAAACTCCTTTTTCTTATCACAAAGATACTTATATAGCCGTACAATTCTTATGGCAAAATCAAAGCTTTTCTTTTCAATAATGTTTTCCATAACACAATACAATTCGGAGCGAAGCGACCCTTAATTTTCCAATTTCCATTATTGTTGCCCTTTGGCAACATTTGCACCGATACCTGTACCGGAACGCAAAAGCTGCTTGGATAGCACAAACTCCTTTTTCTTATCACAAAGATACTTATATAGCCGTACAATTCTAATGGCAAAATCAAAGCTTTTCTTTTCAATAATGTTTTCCATAACACAATACAATTCGGAGCGAAGCGACCCTTAATTTTCCATTTTCCATTTTCAACTTTTCATTATTCTTCCACCATGCCTGTATAAAAAACATGATATTTTTCCGGCTCACTTATTATAGCACGCTTTTGATGGTATTGCAAGCATTTTCAGAGGATTCTGTTCTCAGATTCCATCTGTATTCTGTTTCTGTGTTTTACAATTGACTTTTCAACACCATTATGATATACTTATGATAAAGAATTCAAAAAAGGAGAGAAATAATATGACCGGTATTTTTTATTTTTCTTCTACCGGAAACAGCTTATATATTGCTCAGGAAATCCGTAAAAGAATAAACGCAGACATTCTGTATATTCCTCACTCAAAAGATAGGGCTCTTCTCTACGACCGGATCATTATAGTATCGCCTGTATATTCCTTCGGCTTGCCGATACATACCTATAATTTTCTGATTACCCTTAACCCATCAGCGGAAATTTACCTGATTCTGAATTACGGAGGAATGCTCGGCGGCGCAGACAGGTTCGCTTATGAACTGGCAAAAGAACACAATATTATCCTTCATGCAGTATTTACGCTCAAAATGCCGGAAAACTATACCCTTTTCATTACTCCGCCAAAGTTCTACTTAAAGCGTTCGTTAAAAGCCGCTCCCCAAAAAATTAACGACATTGTAGAAGCTATTCAGCAGAAGAAAACATTCATCCCTAAGCCGAAGAAAACAAAAAAGAATATTTATGAAAAGAATCGTAAAAACTGGCATTTGATTGCTGCAGATTTCAGCGTCAATAATAATTGTATTTTATGCGCCAAATGTGTCAGATTGTGTCCGGTAGGCAATATCGAATTAAACGATAAAATTCGTTTTAAAGATCATTGCGTTGCCTGTCTGGGATGTTATCACCGTTGCCCTCAAAAAGCAATCATTTATAAGCATCGTAAGAAAAAACACCGCTATGTCAACCCTTTTATCAGCGAATATGATATCGGAGAGGATTTGTAGATTCATTCTTATGACAGACCGCTGCCGCACCGAAAAACGGGTCGGCAGCGGTCTTGTACTTTTATCATACGGCAGGCGTTTCAGATGCCTTCCTGATCTGTCTTCGACTTTTCTGCTACTACGGCTTCTTCCACTACTACGGCATCTTCCGTGTCGTCATCACGCAGGTAACCGCAGCCCTCTGCCGCACAAAACAGCTTTGGCTGTTTGCCCTTCTTTTTGAACAGTACGCCGCCGCACTGCGGACATCTCTGTTCCGTGGGCTGGTTCCATGATACAAAGTCGCAAGCAGGATACCCTGAGCAGCCGTAAAACTCTCTGCCTTTTTTCGTCTTCTTGACGACCACGTCTTTGCCGCATTTCGGACACGCTACCCCGATCTTGCTCACCATTTTCACGATGTTCTTGCATTCCGGATATCCGCTGCAGGCAATGAATCTGCCATATCTGCCAAACTTCACAACCATCGGTCTGCCGCATTTCTCACAAACCAGATCTGTTTTATCCTCTTCCAGCTCTATTTTGACGCCCTTCATCTCTTCTTTGGCCTCTTTCAGTGTCTTATCAAAATCACCGTAAAAATCCGTCAGCAGGTCTACCCAACTGCAGGCGCCTTCTTCAACGGTATCCAGATTCTGCTCCATCTGCGCCGTAAACTTAACATTGACGATCTTAGGGAACCGCTCCTCCATCAGTTTGGTAGTTACTTCACCCAGTTCTGTCGGAAACAGCGTTTTCCCTTCCCGCTTTACATAACCTCTTGAAGTAATGGTAGTAATCGTCGCCGCATAGGTGGACGGTCTGCCGATTCCGTATTCTTCCATTGCTTTGATCAGCGACGCTTCGGTATAGCGGGCAGGCGGCTGTGTGAAATGCTGATTGGGCAGCATTTCTTTGACTCTTACCGGCATATCCTTCTCCAGCGGCGGCAGTTCGGATTCTTTTTCTTCCGTACCGTTGTCACTGCTTTCCACATAAAGCACTGTATATCCGTCAAAATCCACACGATAGCCGGAAGCCTTAAAAATATATCCTGCTGCATTAATTTCTGCCTGAGTTGTCTTCTGAATACAGTCTGCCATCTGACAAGCGATAAAACGCTCCCAGATCAGTTTATAGAGCTTGTACTGGTCCGCACTCAGGCTGTCCCTGACAGAATCGGGCGAAAGATTAACGGTTGTCGGACGAATCGCTTCGTGGCCGTCTTGTGCATTGGAACGGGACTTGAAACGTCTGGGTCCTGCCGAAGGAAGATACTTTTCTCCCCACTGACCTCTGATATATTCCTGCGCTGCCGTTAAAGCATCCTCAGACAATCTCAGAGAATCGGTTCTCATATAGGTAATCAGACCAACAGCTCCCATTCCCTTCAGTTCTACGCCTTCATACAACTCCTGAGCCACCTTCATAGTGCGCTTTGACTGAAAGCCCAGTTTACGGGAAGCCTCCTGCTGAAGCGTTGACGTAATAAAGGGTGGTGCCGGCTGACGCTTTCTTGTTCCGTGACGAACCTTTTCCACAAAAGGTTGGCAATCTTTCATCGCCTCCAGAAGCTGCTGGGCCTGTTCACCTGTTTCTATTTTGATCTTACCGGTCGAATCACCGTAAAAAGCCGCAGAAAACGCTTTTCTGCTGCCCTTGGGAATAAACTTAGCGTCAATTGACCAATACTCTTCCGGCTTGAAGGCGCGGATTTTTTCTTCTCTGTCTACAACAATCCGAACAGCCACAGACTGTACCCGTCCGGCAGACAATCCCTTGCGTATTTTCTGTGACAAAAAGGGGCTGAGCTTGTAGCCCACAAGACGGTCCAGAATACGCCGTGCCTGCTGTGCATTTACCAGGTCAATATCAATCTTTCTGGGAGCTGCCATGCCGTTTTTGACACCTGTACCGGTAATCTCGTTGAACGTAACACGATTACTGTCCTGCAGGTCAAGTCCCAGAAGATATGCAAGATGCCATGAAATCGCTTCTCCCTCACGATCGGGGTCGGTTGCAAGATAAACATAATCGCTCTTTTTGGCAAGCTTAACGAGCTCGTCAGCTAATTTTTCTTTCCCCTTGATCAGCTCATACTTTGGCGCAAATTTCTTTTTTATATCCACACTGAGTCTGTTGGGATTCAGATCTCGGATATGTCCCATGGACGCCACAACCTCATACCCGGAACCCAGATATTTTTTTATTGTCTTTGCCTTTGCAGGCGACTCCACTATAACCAGCTTTGACATAATTTCCTCCGAAATCTTATTTTCTGATATACTGCCCGTAGCCTTGATGAACGATCAGTCCGTTCAGTTCCAGTTCTGTCAGCAGCGCCAACACTTCATACGAATTCATGCTGAGTTCAGCACTGATCTGTATGGCATTCTTTGGTGTCTCTGAAATTGTATCATACACCGTTCTGAGCGTTTCTGTCAACTGTTCCACGGCAGTTTTTTGTTTTTCTGCCTGTTTTTTTATAGCCTCGCTGTCTTTTTCGTCAGGCTGTATAGAGAACAGCCTCTTGCTTCCAGCCGTTTTTTTATTACTATTCTCCGCTTCTTTATCATCTTTGATGCTCTTGCTTTTTTCTTCCAGGTATTTTTGAGGCGGTGGATACAACATACCGATTCCTCTTACATACGGAATCGGTTCCGTATAGTCCAGATACCGCAGCATTTTGATGTTTTCCGCTGTGAATGTCTGACCAAGCCGGTCTGCTGTTCGTTTATCGGTGCAATACCAGTCCAGCAGCATCTCATATCGGGTAATAACCCCTGCCCCCATCGCAATCAATCCGTTAGTACCAAAACTGGCAGGTTTGTCAATATTGCCGGGAACCGCAAACACCGGTTTATTCTGTTCGGCTGCATAGGCCGCCGTAATCAGTGTGCCGCTTTTGGAACCTGCTTCTACCACAACCACTGCATCTGACAGTGCGGAAATAATACGGTTTCTGTCCGGGTATGAATATAGCTTGGGTGCCTGATCCGGCGGATATTCCGAAACAAGTGCGCCGCGTCTGGCTATTTCTTCCCGAAGGCGCTTCCCGTGCTTGGGATATGGATGATTGATACCTCCGCCCAGCACACAAATCGTCTGTCCGCCTGCCAGCATGGCGCCACGGTGAGATTCTGTATCTATTCCTTCCGCACCTCCGCTGATAATGCAAACATTACGTCTGGTAAGCTGATAGCTGAACTCGAACGCCGTTTGTTTACCGAGCAAAGTAGGTTCTCTGGTACCCACCATCGCCACCTTCAGCCTGTCCTGCAACTGCGGCATTCGACCCTTGACATACAGAACGATCGGCGGATCCTTTATGTTTTTCAGCGTGACAGGATATGCCTCGTCAAAATACGACAATATCTCAATATCCAGTTCTCTGCAGCGCCTCATGATTTCTTCGGCTTCTGTCAGATTTCGTTCGGCTATTCTGCTGATCTCGGCACGGGTAAACACTCCGCTTATCTTTAGATCCATTTCAGACGCTTCAAATATTTCTTCAGGCGTTGAAAATGCATCGGTTATTTCACGCAGCCTGTCACATTTTACCGATAATACTTTCTGAAGCCAGATAGCATAAAGATGTTGTCTTTCCATTATGATCCACCGTTCCTCCGGATTGTTTTTGCCTTATCCTTGCAGGCAATACAGCAGAATAGCAGCCGCTGCCGCAGCATTCAAAGATTCCGCCCTGCCCTTCATCTCGATTCGCACACTTTTTTCACAAGCCGCAATCGTTTCGGGCTTCAGACCGTTGCCCTCGTTGCCAATCAGCATAATGCCTCCTGCTGCAAAACTGATCGTGCTGATATTTTCCGCCTGATGCGGAGTAGATGCGTAGGTATGATATCCCTGCGCCGTCAGAGCTGTGATGCATTGAGTAAAATCCTCCGCTATCATCAGCGGAACCCTGAAAATTGCGCCCATACTCCCTCTGACAACCTTCGGCGCATATATATCACAACAGTCCGAGGAGAGAATAACGCCGTCCGTCCCCAGTGCCTCGGCTGTTCTCAGTATTGTTCCGATATTCTGCGGGTCCTGTATATTTTCCAGAGCCGCATACCGTCCCTGTTTATTTATTGTATACGAATCAAACTTTTTGTCAAGTCTTTTAACAACACACATAAAGCCCTGCGGTGCCGCTGTGTCGGAAAGCTTTTTGAAAATACTTTCACTCACTTCTACGCTTTTTTCCGATGCCGCACTGATCCTGCCATATTCCTCATGATACTTCTCTTTTGCGGCTTTTGTATATAAAAAATGCGTAATCTCCGCTTGGGATAATACACCGTCCATACACAACCGCACACCCTCTGTTACAAAGCAATTTTTTTCTTTTCGTCTTTTGCTGCTGCTCATCAGCTTGCCGATTTCCTTTACCAGCTCATTGTCTTTTGCAGTGATCATCATTCCGTCCACCTCCTTTTCTATAGGATCAACTTATGTCTGAATCAAACAGTTCTTTGTCCCTGCTGCCGGATCCATTCCTCTATTTTTTCTTTCAGACAGTAAACTGTGTCGGCAATTGTCATGCCTTCTGTTTTCATAACAATATCTGCTCTTTGCAGATACATGGGTCTTCTTTCATCATACAGGTCCTTCAGCGTCTGTCCGTCATGAATTGCCACGCCTCTTTTGGTCAGATCTCCCAGTCTGCTTTCAATCTCGTGATACGGAAGGTCGATAAATACAATGATTCCTGTCTGATGATGGTGTTCCATCGCTTCTTTACCATAAATAGCGCTGCCACCTGTTGCAATTACCGTTTTCTTCAGATTCAGTGATGCATTGATCCTGTTTTCGATTTCCAGAAACGCTTCCAGTCCCTCTTGTCTGATAATCTCAGACAACAATCTGCCCTCTTTTTCCTGTATGATCAGGTCTGCATCAGCAAAGCGGTATCCTATTGCTTTTGCCAGCACAACCCCTACCGTACTTTTTCCGCACCCCGGCATTCCGATCAATACAATATTCTTTTCTTTCATGTTGACTCCTCGCTTTTTTCTTCATCGTCTGCTGTATTGTCCTCATTTGCTGCATACGCCGATGCCCGATTGCTGTCTTAAAACAGCCGCAGGCTTTTACTGTTCTGTGTCAGGCTTCAAAAAAGGCACTTCATTCATGATACACAATTCCGAATCCGAAAGTTCTGACGCCCTCAGTTACTTTTGTGTCCGCATTATCAAGTATTCCCGGCTTTGAACCATGTCTGCGCCATGCCGAAACCATCCGACTGCTGTCTGTCAACCGGGTTAGCCTCTTCCGTTCACATAGCGTTTTTGCAAAACAGTTTTAGCATTCGACACATTTCATATCTGTAACAGCTTTTATCTTCCCTTTTATACTGCTATTGAAAAGAAGCTTTCAACATTGAGCGGACAGCCCGCAAAAGCGAGACAGAAACCGCAGATATATTCTTTGTATTCCGAAAATCGGCAATAAGGTGACGCAGTATATAACACCAAGAAGATGAAAGCACGCTATGGAATATCAGTGTAATAACGAAGTAATATGATCTGTCACTTTTCTTTGTAAAAAAACACCTAAGAGAAAAGTTCTCTTAGGTGCAAAAATCATATCAATTATGCGAGTGCAGCCTTTGCCTTTTCTACCAGTGCGGTGAATGCCTCTGCATCAGCAATTGCGATCTCGGAAAGCATCTTTCTGTTCAGTGTGATGCCAGCCTTTTTCAGACCGTTCATAAATGTGGAATAGTTAATGCCGTTTGCCTTGCAGCCGGAAGAAATACGAGTGATCCAGAGTCTTCTGAAATCTCTCTTCTTCTGCTTACGGCCGATATATGCATAGTTGCCGCTCTTCATAACGGCTTCCTTAGCCATCTTAAAGTGCTTGCTTTTTGCACCCCAATAGCCCTTTGCGAGCTTTAATACCTTTTTTCTTCTTTTGCGTGTTGCCAACGCACCTTTTACTCTTGCCATCTTTCTATACCTCCGATAATACTCTTATTCTACTCGTTCTTCTCTTACCCTACGATAATTATTTGTAAGGAATCAGCATCTTGATTGCTGCTACATTTGTCTTATCGGCAGCTACTGTCTTTCTCAGACCTCTTTTACGCTTTGTCGTCTTCTTGTTCAGAATGTGTGATTTGTTTGCGTGTGCACGGATTACCTTTCCGTTCTTTGAGAGCTTAAAACGCTTTTTTGCGCCGCTGTGTGTTTTGATCTTGGGCATACCAAGTTCCTCCTTATCGGTTTTTATTTATTGGATTTCGGTGCTAAGAACATGATCATATTGCGTCCTTCAAGCTTTGCAGGCTTTTCGATATTCGCAAATTCCTGACAAGCTTCGGCAAATTTCGTCATGATTGCAGTTCCAAGTTCGGGATGTCCCATTTCTCTTCCACGGAATTTGATGGACACTTTTACCTTATCGCCGCTCTTGATAAACTTCTGAGTGTGGTTCAGCTTTGTGTTAAAATCATGCGTATCAATATTCAGTGAAAGTCTTACCTCTTTGATATCGACGATATGCTGATTTTTTCTTGCTTCCTTTTCACGCTTTGCCTGTTCAAAGCGATATTTGCCGTAGTCCATGATTTTGCATACAGGCGGCTGTGCCTGCGGTGCAATCTTTACTAAGTCGAGATTCTTCTCTGCTGCCAGTTCCTGCGCCTTTGCAGACGGCATAATGCCGAGCTGACTGCCATCAGAGCCGATTACTCTGACTTCTTTGTCACGAATTTCTTCATTAATCTGAAGTTCCTGCTTGCTAATCGTAAAGCACCTCCATAAGTTAGTAACAAAAAGAAAGCACGAACAGTCACCCGACCGTCCGTGCATCAACAGCATAACTATCCTCTGCCATGCGGCAGAAGTTCTTGTACTATTGACCCGTAACAGACGATACCCTACAGGTGAAAGCCTTGACTTTACTTTGTTTTACTTTGATACTATACCATACATTTCCGCTCTTGTCAACTGTTTTGTATGATTTTTATCTATACTATTTGATCTGTTAATCCGCAAAAAGCGGCTTTCAAAGTACACATACCTTGGAAACCGCTTTTTTTACTTACAGGCACTCCGCAAAACAATCGTCGCTGTCGCAGGTGCTTTTTTGTTCGCCCTGATAATCTGCAAGGGCTGCCTTTATCATGATAGCGCATTCGAGGCGCTTTTTCTCCAGCTCGCAGCCAACCTTATGTGATTTGAGAATATCTCCTTCGTACTGATAGTTATTAGCGTTGCAGCCGCCGCTGCAGTAAAACTTTGCCCAGCAGTTTTTGCAGTTCTCTTTGGAGTAGACGTTCGCTCTTGCAAAGCGAAGCTTCATATCCTGGTCAAACGTACCGTCATTTAGATTGCCCATTTTATACTGTTCTTCACCTACAAACTGATGACATGGGTATATATCTCCCTGCGGTGTAACGGCTACATACTCGTTGCCGCAGCCGCAGCCCCGCAGACGCTTGATAGCGCAGGGACCCTGATCAAGATCAATCATAAAATGGAAGAAATTAAAGTATTCTCCACGCTTTCTCATATCTATCAGCGTTTTTGCCAGGCGCTCATACTCCTTGAATACCATCGGCAGATCATTTTCTTTAATTGAATAATCCAGCTTCGGGTCTGACACAACCGGCTCAATGGAAAGCTGTTCAAAGCCCAGCTCTTTCATGTGCAGTACGTCAGCGGTAAAGTCCTTGCTGAAGGTAGTAAAGGTGCCTCGGATATAGTAGTCCTTGTCACCTCTTTGCGACACCAGCTTCTGATACTTCGGCACAATGATATCGTAGCAGCCTTTACCGTTGGGTGTCACCCTCAGCTTGTCGTTGACTTCCTTTCTGCCGTCCAATGACAGCACACAGTTGTGCATTTCACGATTGATAAAGTCAATTTTATCATCGTCCAGCAGCAATCCGTTAGTTGTTATAGTGAAACGGAAATTTTTGTTGTGCTGCTTTTCAATACTGCGGGCATATTCTACCGTTTGCTTGACAACTTCAAAGTTCATCAGCGGCTCGCCGCCGAAGAAATCGACTTCAAGATTATGCCTTGTTCCCGAATTGGCAATAATGAAATCAATTGCTTTTTTGGCTGTTTCAAAACTCATCAGACATCTTCCCTGACCGAAATCCCCCTTGGCGGCAAAGCAGTATTCACACCGCAGGTTACAGTCGTGAGAAATATTGATACACATCGACTTGATAGGCGCCTTTGTCATCAGATCGGCAAACTGCTCATAATCATCCGGAGAAAACAGTTGCCCTGCCTGATACAGTTCATACAATGCTGCATAAGCTTCTTCCAGTTCTTCTTTATCATATTTTTCAGAGAGCGCCGTCAGCATTTCTGCCGGCGCAGCTTCTGTCATTTTTTCACTGCACCAGTCCAGAACATCATAGGTAATGTCGTCCAGCACATGAACCGCACCGCTGTGAACATCAAGACAGATATTATATCCGTTCATTTTATATTTATGTATCATTCAGATTCTCCTTGATTACAATATAAAAGGCGGACTTAACATCCGCCCTTTACATCGTTTTTGTTGATGTTGTGCAAGGCTTATTTCTCGCACTTCTGGTTAGCAACCGTACAAGAGGTCTTGCAAGCTGACTGGCAGGATGCCTGACATTCGCCGCAGCCGCCCTTGACAGCAGATTCCTTCAGATTTGCGCTGTTCAGAGTCTTGATGTGTTTTGTAGCCTTCATTCTCATTCACCCTTTCCGGATCGCCGCAGTTTTCGGCATAAACTGCCTGATGCTGCTGCTTTCTATGATACAATCTTATCATACCACATCTTTCTGACGATTTCAAGTTTTTTTCAGCGCTGATGTTCCTCCTGTACGGTCTTTTCCCGCCTCATCTGCGCTACCTTATTTACATAATGCAAGCCCGCATATCAAATACCGGTTTTCTCTGCCCGATTCACTCTTCACAATTCGTTTTGGAAACAGCAACCATATATTTTTCCTGTACGTCACTTTTTCTTCCTGCACTGTGTCTGCAATGTCAGTTTTCACTTTTCTATTCATCTCTCAAATGTATTCTCCGTTTCTATTCCTTTGCATCTGTCAAACAGCACGCCGTCCAAAGTGGTTACAGGACAGTTTCAGCGCTTCCGCTGAGCTTACAGTACCTTTACAAAGTGCTGAAAAGTCCTGATTTTAACTCGGAGCAAAGCCCGATGTAAGCTCGCTTAACACCGGCTGCATTGATCCAACCTCACCGCAGGAGCTTTAGCTCCTCGGTGTTTCAGTGGGGGATTATTACCCCCACTGAAAGTCTGAATGTTCCCCGCCGGCTAAGAGGATACGGGGGTCCGGTGGACACCTCTGCGAAGCAGAAGCACCGGCAGAGTGCCTCCACTGTCGATTTCATTTTTGACGCATATTAAGCGACTATGCAAAGATCGTTACCGGAACATATTCGTCCGGTGCGGTCACGCACCCTACAGGCTAGACGCGGGGGGGCATCGGGGATTGGTAATATTCTGACACAACGCTTTATTTTCGTCTTTTTCGCCTGTTCACGCCGGCTATTCCGCCAAGCGCACCTGCGGTAACCGTCAGTAAAAACCGAAGAAGTGTGGTAGCTGCCAGCGTGCCGCCCGACAGCGCACCTGCTGCCACCATCAGAATGAAAATCATGGTTCCGCACAAAGCTCCTATCGGCAGTCCGTATTGTCTGCTGATTCTTGCGCCGAGATAGCCTCCAAAAAAGGACCCGATACAAGCTGTTACCATCACCATCGGTACAATTGCTCCATACGGCACTGTATGCAGCTTCAAAACAATATATACGCAAAGCACCACCAGTAGAAAAAACATCGCTGCACCTGCCAATGTACCGACAGCAACTGCTTTCACTATTCCTTTGACATTGATACTTCTTTTTCTGCTCTCGCTTTTCATGTCATAAGCTCCTTTCTTTTCACAGGATTTGAAACAGCTCTCTACGGTAACTTATGCGGCAACAGCGATAAACAGAACAAAGCCCTGTCTTATTTCAGACAGGGCTTTATCATCACGCAAAAATTTATTCAATTGAATACGGCGGATAAACCATAAGAAAGATCGACGTTATTTATCCTCATGGGCAGTCTTTTTTTCTGCCTCATTTTCAGCATTTTTTTCTTTCTTATCTTTTTTATCCTCAGCCTGACCATCTTTCTTGTCGTCCTTTTTCTCATCCTTTTTCGGCTGCTTGTCAGGCGTATCTACAGAAGCAATTGCCCATTTCTTGAAGCGCATTCTGTTTCGGTCGCTGCCTGTTTCAATAACAACAGTATCATCGTCATCTTTTACAGCAATTACTCTGCCCACAATACCGCCGATAGTGGTAATATCGTCACCGATTTCAATGCTGTTTCTCAGCTCTTCCTCAGCCTTCTGTCTCTTTTTCTGAGGACGGATAAACAGAAAATAAGCGGCACCGATTACAACTACCCAGATACCGATGGTGATAACCCACTGCCACGGATTAGTCTGAGCATTCTGTGTTGCCTGAGAAGCCTGTGTTGCAGCTGAAGCAGCGGCAGAATTGTCAAAAAAAGTAAAACTCATACATTTTCTCTCCTCATTTAAAAATAACAGTATTATTATATCAGCTTTTTATACCGCTTGCAAGAGTCATTATGGATAGAATACCGCTGTTTTCCACTGTTAATTTATCGCTTATGCTTTATCCGTCTGACTTACGCCGCATCTACGGACCGATACCGATCTTATCGTTACTTTCTTTCTTCACCTGCCCTATGCTTTCGCATAAAATCCCCGACCGCCGATTTTGTGCAGTAGTCGGGGATTTTTTGGGTCATGCTTCTGATTTGGCAGAATCTTCCGCATTGTTTTCTGAGGTCGTGTTTGTATTGTTGCTGATTCTCCGTTGAGTTTCTTCTTCAATAAACTGATTAAACAGGAAAAGCTCTTGTTTTCCGCCTTTTTCTTCCGGAATAAAATCACCATTTTCATCAAGGTAAGAAACAGAGATAGTAAGAAAATCCACAAACCCGGACATGATGATTTCCGTTCTTCTTTGGTCAGTAGTATCGCCGTCAACCCAAAATACATGGGTACCGTAACCGGAATTCTTATAGCTTGCATCATCAAAGCCCTGAATATCATGAATTCTTTCTAATACATACTCCCATGGATCACAGTGAAAATATGAACCCCCTCGGAAAAAGTCATGATCATTTTCCGACCGCAAAAGGGTTTTATAATCTTCTATGATCTCTTTGATTTCATCAATCGTAATTTTTCGCATATTTGGTTTGGCTGTACCTTGGATCAGAGCACTCTGATAAGCGTATAAGTACGTTCCGTCCTTCTCTAATTCAGCTAACCGTTCGCTTTGCTCCTGCGTCATTTCCGAACTGTCCTTCTGGGCTTCGCTGACATAGACCGATCTTCCTGTCCATTTGCCGTTGCTGTCCAGATCAGGTGAGTGCGCCTGCAGCTCTTCACTTTCACTGATACGACGCTTCTTTTCGGCATCGTAGTCCTCTTGGTAATCAAACAATATCTCCTGATCCACAACATTCTGGTCATCATCAAAATAATATATTCTGATCTGGAAATAATCTACCAAATCTGTCTGAATCTCGATCCGCCTGTCTGACAGAGTATCACTGTCCGGCCAATACACATTGTTATACCGTAAATTACTGTACGCTCCCTTACCATCATAATGCGCATCAGGGATCGCCTGTATCCGACGAATAGCGTTTTCCATCCAATTTCTGCAGCCTGTTACGCTGAAGTCTTTATCTTGATAAAAAAAGCTGTCATTGTCTGCGCTGCTCATCTTTGCTCTATAAACATTTACGATTTCTTTGATCTCGTCTACCGTAATTTTTCGCATATCCGGCTTTGCTTCTCCTATGTCCTGCCTGTAACGGTATTCAAGTTCATATCTGCGTCTTTTTCCCTCAGCCGTCAAATGAGTGCTTGGGTTCTGTTTTATCAGCTCATATAATTCAGCAGAGGAGATATCCTTATACACAGAATAACCGACCCATTTTCCGTTTTCGTCCTGCCCGGATTCTATTTCCGGCAATTCAGTGACAATCGACGCAGGTTTCTCCGATGCGTCACTGAAACTGTTTTCAGGCACCTTTTCAGCATTGCTGCAGGAAGACACCGTCATGATAAAAATCAGGAGCATAACTGTCATAAAAATCATTCTTTTTTTCATTCTGACACCCCATTTCCCTCTGAGGTCAGGCTTTTATTCCCGCCGATTCTCCGTTGTGTTTCTTCTTCCATGAACTGATCAAAACTGAAAAGCTCTTGTTTTCCGCCTTTTTCATCCGGGATACGATCACCGTTTTCATCATAGTATTGAACATAGAGATTAAGACGGTTCACCGAGCAAGGCAAGACGATTTCCGTTCTTCTTTGTTCAGGAGTATCACCGTCAACCCAAAATACGTATGTATCGTAACCGGTATTTTTATAGCACGCATCACTTATCCCCTGGATTTCATGAACTCTTTGCAATACATAATTCCATGCTTCTTAATGAAAACAAGAATCCCCTCGGAAGAAGTCATGATCACTTTCCGAGCGAAAAAGGGTTTGCAAATCTTCTATGATCTCCTTAAACTCATCAATCGTTATTTTTCGCATATCGGGTTTGGCTGTACCTCTGGCAAGAGCCCTCTGGTAAATATAATCGTATGTTTCATCCTTATCCAGTTCTGCTAACCGTTCGCTTTGTTCCTGCGTCATTTCCGGTCTGTCCTTCGGGTCTTCGCTGACGTATACCGCTCGTCCTGTCCATTTTCCGTTGCTGTCCAGATCAGGTGAGTGTGCCTGCAGCTCTTCACTTCCACTGATACGGCGCTTCTTTTCGGCGTCATATTCCTCTTTGTAATCAAACAGTATCTCCTGATCCACAACATTCTGGTCATCATCAAAATAAAAAATTCTGATCCGGAAATCATCTACCCAATCTGTCTGAATCTCGGTCCGTCTGTCTGACAGAGTATCACTGTCCGGCCAATAAACTCTGTTATACAATGGAATTTTATCCGAGCCCTTATACTGATAATTAGCATCAGGTATCGCCTGTATCCGACGAATAGCGTTTTCCATCCAATACCTGCAGCCTGTTACGCTGAAGTCTTTATCCTGATAAAAAAAACTGTCATTGTCTGCGCTGCTCATCTTTGCTTTATAAACATTTACGATTTCTTTGATCTCGTCTCCCGTAATTTTCCGCATATCCGGCTTTGCTTCTCCTATGTCCTGCCTGTAACGGTATTCAAGCCGATATCTACATCTTCGCCCATCATATATCAAGTCATTGCGACGATTCTGATTCATCAGCTCAGACAAACCGGCAGAAGACATATCCTTATACACAGAATAACCGACCCACTTGCCGGTTTCGTCCTGCCCGGGCTTCACCTCCGGCAATTCAGTGACAGCAGAAACCTGATCTGCGGAAACACTGACAGACACTCCGCTGTCAGTGTCTTCTGATCCGGTTTTCGTACTGCTGCAGGCAGTTGCGAACGTCAGCACCGATAGTGCCAATGCTATGAATATTTTTCTTTTTTTCATGATTATCACCGTTCCTTTCTTTCAGAGTTTTTATATGGCAAAAAATTCAATTGTTTTCACAAGGAATCAAAGTTTTTCTTTCAGAACGCTGTTGCCCATCTCGTTCGGCCCCTCTTCTATTTGATATATTATATAATATTATTTCACGATTTTCAATATATATATTGATAATTTGTTTACATCTTCACAAAAAGGGCATAAAAACTCCCCGACCGCCGCATTGTCGTGCAGTGGTCGGGGAAATATCCTACAGTTTGGTTCTCCGAGAATCAAAATAGCTGAATCGCAATTAAATCCGCTTGTCCAATACTTCACGGTAACGGCGATAGAATTCCTCAAAGGCATCGTTATCCAGCGCTTCACGAATCCGCATCAGCAGAGTGTTGTAAAACCAGATATTGTGCATGACACACAGCCGCATGGCAAGCATCTCACCGCTTTTGAACAAATGCCGGATATAAGCACGGGTAAAATTGCGGCAGACAGGACAGTCGCATTCAGCGTCAATCGGTTCTTCGTCCAGCGTATACTTTTCGTTCATCATGTTGCGCCTGCCGCTCCAGGTAAATACGTTGGCATGACGGGCGTTTCGGGTGGGCATCACGCAGTCAAACATATCTATGCCACGGTATACCGCCTCTAAAATATTCACCGGTGTACCTACGCCCATTAAATAGCGTGGTTTTTCTGCCGGCAGATGTTCTTCTAAAACGTCCAGAATGTGATACATCTCTTCGGCTGTTTCTCCAACAGCCAGTCCGCCTACAGCATAGCCGTCCAGCTCCAGCTCACGAATCCGCTTCATGTGTTCTATCCGCAAATCGTCAAAGGTTGCCCCCTGATTGATACCAAACAACATCTGCTGCGGATTGATAGTAGTTTCCAGACGGTTCAGCTCTGCCATCTTTGTCTTGCAGCGGCACAGCCAGCGATAGGTTCTGTCACAGGATCGTTTGGTATAATTGTATTCCGCAGGATTCTCTATGCATTCGTCAAACGCCATGGCTATAGTGGACCCAAGGTTAGACTGAATGGTCATACTCTCCTCCGGACCCATAAAAATTCTGTGTCCGTCAATGTGCGAGGCAAAGGTTACGCCTTCCTCTTTGATATTTCTGAGCTTTGCAAGGGAAAAAACCTGAAATCCGCCGCTGTCTGTAAGAATCGGACCGTCCCAGCGGGTAAAGCGGTGAAGCCCTCCCAGTTTTTTGACATTCTCATCGCCGGGCCGCAAATGCAGATGATAGGTATTACAAAGCTGCACCTGACACCGCAGGTCTTTCAGGTCAAGTGCAGACACTGCTCCCTTTATAGCGCCGCAGGTGGCAACATTCATAAATGCAGGCGTCATCACTGTTCCGTGAGGCGTTGTCAGCTCTCCACGGCGTGCCTTTCCGCTGTGTTTCAGTAGATTATACATTCCTTATTTCTTTTCCTCTGCTTCTTTTTCGGCAGCAGCCTGTGCCATAGCCTCTTCCTTTGCCTTGGCTACCTCAGCCTCAAATTCTGCTCTCTGTTTTTCGCCCAAACGCTTTCTTTCTTCTTCTGTCGTAAATTTCAGCGGCTTGTCGTCTGCGTCTACCAGTGCGGTAATCTCATTGCCGTGAAATACAGCTACCGTGCCGACAGGCATTTCCAGCACTCTCATAGCTCCCATGCGATACTGCAGCAGACGGCTGGTGGGTACGATTTCAAAATCAGTCAACGGACGGTTTTCCTCATCGGGATCGTCCAGCAGCCCGAAATACCAACCGGAATCACCGTCCTTGGTTGCTTCTTTGCGGTGCATATAAACGTCTTCTGCATTGATAGCATCCTTAAGCACCATAACCGTATCACGGGCATTGCACGCCTCAGGCTTTGACTTGGACACCTGAACACATTCGTGCTGCATATTCTGTACGATCAGCGCAAGAGTCAGGTTATCTGTTCTGTCGGTGTCGGGATTTTTGTTGAAATCCATCGTCTTTACCAACCAGAATTTTTCGCCCTTTTCGTCTGTTTCCTCTGTCAGGAAAAAGAATGACCAGCCAAAGCAAAGTACAAACTTGTTGTTAAAAATATTTGTCTTGTGGCTTACCTGCGTCAATACATTCATCAGCGCTCCTGCTGCATTTTTCAACGGAAGATCTGAATAAAATCTGACGGTCTGTTCTCTAATTTTTGCTTCAAAAGTAATCATATCGTCAAGTTCCTTTCGTACTTTTATTTTGAATACTTACAATAATATTACATCAAAACACCTGTATTGTCAATCGTTTACAGGTTTGTCACACGGAAATCATTTTGACAGGGACAGTCGCATGGGCAAAACCCTTTTCCGGTCAAAACAGGGTTTATCCATCTTGATATCCTAAAACCGCTGTCATCGCAGGCGAACCGTATCTATCCGAAGAACAAGCGGACAGACCCGCATCAGGCAGTTTTTATCAATTGTATTCCAAAGGTTTGTCAGTCAAACAATTTCTATCCGGAAAACGATACCATTCAGTAAGATCAGTCAATAACGGTCAAAGCACAGAAACAACACAGATCAGCGCTGTTAAACGGTGTGTTTTTCGAAAACACACCATGATTGTATTAACACCGCCTGAGCAGCCTGATTATCAGATAAGCTGTTCTGCCTGACAGCTTATGATATTCTGCTGTACTCTGCTGTAAAAGTTTCTCCGTTTTCCTGCGTTATTTCTATCAGGGTATTGCCTTCCAGCCGACACTGAGAAATAACGCCGTCACTTCTGGTAACAACAATGATGCCCTCATTGACACTCCATGTCGCATTCAGATTGCCAAGCTCTTCCTCTTCGTTATAGTAAACTGCCGTTCCGTCTCCGTTGATCACCAAGGTGGTACGATAAGTGTTGTCAAAGTATTCATAAGTATGTACCCACGACCCGACAAAACCATTCTCACCGACGGTAGAAGCGGCTGTAATTCCACCATAGGTAGAATTCTGCAGCGCCTGCTTATCAAACGGGGTTGCTTTCTCTGTATTTTGGGAGCTGCTGCAGCCTGTCACTGCAGTGACTATTGCTGCCATCACCATCAAACTTCCCAAAAAACAATGCAGTTTTATTGTCATTGTGATTCTCCTCCTTTGTTTTCAATGTAACCAATTTATTGTACCATATTTATCTCAAAAATGACAGACATCTTCATGTTGAATTCAGAACTTCAGCAAAGCTTACAAGTTGTAATGTCTGTTTTTGTCAACACTAACAAAAGTCCCGACAGGGCACTGTGACTCCGTCAGGACTTTTCGCACACTTCAATCATTCTTATCCATAATCTTTATTGATATTTGGTGTATTTAATTGTTTTCATCATTTGCACGGAATCCTCAAACTGTATCCGACACGGCATCGCATTCATAAGCCGGGAAACAGAACCGCCCGTTCCTTCCGTGAACGAATATATCTTGATCTGTCGGTATTCCTGCCATACTGCCCGAAACGCTTACCGTACTTCTTCTTGCGATGCTGACTGTATTACTTCCTGCTCCTGTTCTTCAATGCCGCTGTTTTTATGACGTTTTAAAAACTGAAAATAACGAATATTGAAAACAGCAGAAAGAATATCGAACAGAACAACGGGATACATCATACCACGAACCAGCCAGCCGACAGATTGCGTGGGGCGAAAATACAGTGTAATAAACACAATGACAGCCGCCTGCAGCAAATACAGCAGTGCCGAAGCCAAAAACGGCCACGCAGCACTTTTCTGATTAGCCATCTGTTTTTCCACCATGTGCAGAGAAGCAAGTTTCATTGCAATGCCTGTCATCAAAGTAAGACCCAGAACCTCCCATGCCGCACGAAACCAGATATATTGATACGGCAAGCTCTGACCGGCAGCCGCATCATTGAATGCTGTGACGTCACATAACGCCATACATAAAAAGGGAGCGCAAATCAACTGCAGTCCGACGGAAAGATATATGGTAGCAATCGTCTTCCGCCAGTTTATTTCTTTGCCGGCAGTATGCTTCAGGAGCTGAATGGTGCTGACCATCAGCAGAAAGCAGGAAGCCATGACAACCACTGAGGGCATTCCGAGCATTATCTTCTGCGAAACCGTCTTTTCTGCTCCGGCATAAATCAGCACTAATATCACTACGCTGCTGCCCAGCATAAAAGCTGTCACGATTGCACTGATTATCAGGTATGCTTTACTGTACTTCTGCTTCAAGTATTCTTTCAATCCGTTCATACCGGTCATGTAAACAACCACCTTCCGTTTTCTCTGCAAACATTCTAACATACTAATCCGCAAACAGCAACTAAAATATTCAAATAATACTAAAATGTAACAATCACTGGAATGCATCTCATATATCACGGCAAAAAATAATACAAAGACAAACACTGACCTTTATCAGAACGCCTCTTTTCGGCACAAGCCTCCGGCGTTGATACGAATCGTTTCCATTACAACAACCATCAGCCGTGTCACTGCCGATAACATTATCCGCCTTTATTCCGGATTGCCGTCACTTCCGGCATTTCATCTGATTTTCCGCCTTCAGCATACAAACACCCGCTCCGAATCAGATCTTTCACCTTTCCTCTGTCTGTTACGCAGTCGAAAACAGACAAAAACGATTTGGCGCAGTTACAGAAAAAATGAACATTCCTTTTTCATCGTCACATTGCAAGCAAATCCATCTTCAACTGTGGGGTCAGATTTCAGATTAACGCCTGATTGCAATACACAGATCGTCAGAAAACAGATGTGGGGTCTTTTCGTTTCGTGAAGAACAATCTCTTCGACCATTCTTTTCAGAACAATTACTGCTATTATTCGATAACTGATGATTTCTGACACAAAAAAGGACAAGCCCTTTCGGAGCCTGTCCTTTCGCAACTGTTTTGTTCAATCATAAACCTTACACCGGCAAATTGACACTCGCCTCTGCTGCATACAACGATGATATCCCCGCCGACACGCAGCGCCGTATCATCATCTGAAACAGAGCATCAATCATCTTGTAAAGCTGATTATTACTCGCCGAAATATCTCTTAAGAAGACCTGCAAAGCCTGCGCCGTGGCGAGCTTCGTCCTTTGCCATCTCGTGTACGGTATCATGAATAGCGTCCAGATTCTGAGCCTTTGCTTTCTTTGCCAGCTCAAACTTGCCTGCACAAGCGCCTGTTTCAGCGTCTACACGCATCTGCAGGTTTTTCTTTGTATCCGCATACAAAACTTCACCTACCAGCTCAGCAAACTTTGCTGCGTGTTCTGCTTCCTCAAAAGCATACTTGGTGAAGGCTGCGGAAATTTCAGGATAGCCCTCTCTGTCAGCCTGTCTTGCCATAGCAAGATACATACCTACTTCACTGCATTCACCGTTGAAATTATTAATCAGCTCCTGATAGATCTCGGGATCTACACCCTTTGCTACGCCAACCTCATGAACGGTAGCATAAGATCCTTCTGTTGTTACCTCTTTGAACTTATCCTTAGGTGCTTTACAAATCGGGCACTGCTCGGGAGCTTCTGCTCCTTCATAAACATAACCGCATACTGAACAGACAAACTTTTTCATGCTGATCATCCTCCGTTTTCTTAATGATTGTTTTTTATATCAGATATCTCATTGTCAGGGAGATATTGACATTCCTGATTTTCCTGTCTGCAACGGATGCATAATCCGTAAAAAACGATGTTGTGCGTTCTTACCAATGCATGACAGTGTTCTTCAACAAAACCGTATACCGATGGTTCGATCAGATTTCTGTCAGCGGGAATATCCATAACGGAAAAGCATTTTTCACAGATAAAATGTGAGTGCTTTGACATATTCCAATCAAACCGTTCCTGTCCGTTGATAACACCCAGCGACTGGATCATCCCGTTTTGCTTAAAAACAGCAAGATTCCTGTACACCGTTCCAAGGCTCAGATCCGGCAGGGAAGGCTTTAGCTGCTCGTAGATCCATTCAGCCGAAGGGTGTATATCGGTAGAGGATATTGTTTTGTAGATTGCTTCACGCTTCACGCTGAAATTATGTTTCTTCTGCATGATCATCATCCTAAAACAATAACGATTCTTGTTTCTATATTAATATACCATAAAATTTCCTTCGTGTAAAGACATTTAATATATCTAACCAACAAAAAATATACCGCATCCACACTTAAAGCAGCCAGCTTTGTTATTCTTATCCACATTCTGCTAATCCCGCCGGGCTTTTCGGGCTTCCACTTTCATTTGAATTCTCCCCATACACACTTAGCTGATACTACTTCTTTTACTCAGGCTGCCTTGCGGGCAGATTTCGCTCTTGTTTTCTGTCAATGTGCCTTTTCTGATAACCTGCACCATTACCATTGCATTGATATGCGAGATTTGGCAGGTATACACTGCCCTTGCAAACGCACAAGCCACCTCACGGACAAACACCGTCCTTATCATTACACAACGGAGCAGACAGACTTTCCGTTGGTTTTTTGAGTACGCTCCAAGGACATGGTGTTTTTTGCTGTCAGTATCACCTTTCCTGCTGATGCAGCACTTTATTACGCTTGCAAAACAGATTCAGGTAATATATTCCCCTGACACATAACCCGTTACGCCGGCATAGCGAGTGAGATACCAGCCGCCCTGCTCTGACAACAACGGTATTCTTGTCCCGTTCGGAATTTTGCCCTTAATATCGGAATTAACTGTGGGCTGCGCACGAATATTCAGATTTCCCCCTTGCGTGCGTACCAATCCGGAAGGCTCTTCAAACGGCATTACAATCTCTACACCCAGAAAGTCCCCGACGGACATCGCAAGATTTTCTGCGATTTCACTGATATTATCCCGGATCCAGTCTGCGTCCTCGGTATTATCATGATATGCAACCTCTATCAGTATAGCAGGCGCCTTTGTACGAATAATTTCTCCCAAAGTCGTAGTTGGCACTGTTCTGACCAACTCGGGTATCGGATAGATCTCCTTCATATTATTGGCAAAGATATCCGCCGCCCTTTGTCCCTTTGTACTGCCGGGATAATAATATACCTGCGATCCTCTGACGCTTCCCGCATTTCCTGCGCCGGCAGCGTTGGAATGCAGGGCTAAATGCAGGTCATATTCCCCTTCATTCGACAATCTGACCGCATCGGTAAACGGTCTTTCCGGATTATTCCTGCTATAGACTATCCCGCTGGCTTCCAGATAGGGTATCAGTGCGTCTGTCACAAGATTCATGTAGTATTCCTCATTTCCGCCGCCTGCATACGGATTGAATTCCTGTGCTGACGGACTTAAAAATACAGTTGGCATATAATCCCCTCCATAATAATGATAACCATTCAACTGCCTGTTCTTTCTCACCATTCCTTTATGGTGAACAATTCTCTTTTTCACAGTTTTATTCTTCATTACTATCTCTTAGCTTTTTTGGATCAGCCTCTTCTTTCCTGCTTTTTTATCATTCTGACAGAATCCTGTTAAAAAACACCTCTGATGATACGTTGTCCGGCCGCAAAAACCGATGAATCGCATACAGATCCTCTGCCTCGTTCAAATAATTCACCTTTTCTTCACAATCCATCATCGCAGAAAAGCCTGTTTCTTTTACTACTCCGAGCATTTCCTCATTCTTGGCGCCGAAAGGACAGGTAAAACAGGACGGCTTACTGCCGGTCTTCTTTGCGATTATATCATTTGCTTTCTGCAGGTCATTCTGCAGCATCTTCCGGTATTCCTCATTATCTTCTCCCGATTTTCGGTCTGCTCCCTGTCTGCCTTCTTTGATATGGTGCAAATCATAAGTATGATTCTGCAGTTCAATCATTCCGGAATCACTCATCTCCTTCAATTCCTGCCAAGTACACTGCGAATAATCCGGACTGCGGTTATTGTCACTCTGCGCCTTCTCTCCTTCGATTCCAATGGGCGACAGAACTGCCTTACACCCATACTTTTTCAGCAGTGGAAAGGCTTCTGTATAATTATTATAATATCCGTCATCAAAGGTCAGCATAATAGGTTTTGGCGGCAGAGCCGTACCGCTGTTGAAATAATTCAGAAGATCTTCCACCACGATTGTCTGATATCCGTTTTCTGTCAGATACCGAAGGTCTTCTTCAAAATGCTCCGGATTGATCATATATTGATTTCGCCGCTTTTCGTTTCTCATCAAACCATGATACATCACTACCGGCAAAACAACCTGCTTTGTTTGTTTAATTACTTCCGGCGGCTTTATCAGAAATCCTATACAAACCGCTGAAACCAATACTACCGACACCGCTGACAAATATAACCTTTTGATCCTGACGAAAAAAAACATATTGTCACCCCCCTGATTTCCAATGCTTTCACGCAGGTTGACAGAAATATCATTCGTAATCTAAAAACCGTCCTCAGCCACTTCTGTAAGTGCTGTAAACGCTTCGCCTTATTTTGCTTACTGATAAAGCCGACAATGATTCCCCTCACTATTATTGACCGCATCGGCTATCTTTTGGTCTTGCCTGCAAATCTGCCGCAAAACCTGTGTTGTCGGTCGAGGTATGCCAAACAGCGGACCGGATGCCTTCCCTTTTCAAAAAAATCAACTGCCAACCATATCCGGCTTGAATACATCCTGTTTCCATTACTCTTTTTTGCTGTGTTTTGAACCTATCCCTCAAGTAATTAATCGGCAAGGCTCTCTAAATAATTAACAATAAATATTGATAATTCAGGCAAAATATGTTATAATATTCCATATTATTGATGTTTTTTTCATTATTGAGGTGGTTCGATTATGAAACAACTGAATACCGCTGAACCAAAAAACAAAGTAACCTCCTTCTTTGTGAGTGCGCCTGCCTATAACAACGACAAGGATTATGCCGCTTACGCTTCTTTGACGGCACCTCTCAATATGTTTTTCCTGATCAGCCTCGTGCTGCACACAGGTTATCTGATTCTGTTCTCTTTTCTTCAGATTCATATCATGCTCCTGTTTGACTTTGTCGGAGTTGTGTTTTACGCTACCTTTGTCATTCTGCTCAAATATTTTAAGGGTTCATGGCTCCCCTGTACCCTGCTCACCATCGGCGAGCTGTTTCTGCATCAGATCTGCAGCGTGGCTCTGTTCGGACTGGAACCGGGTTTTCAGTATTGGATGATTCCGCTGATGTTCCTGTCCGTATTTATCAGCAAAAAGAATAAATTCGTCATCTTTGCCCGAAATGCCATTACTGTTCTGGCCACCTTTGCATTTATATTCCTGCTGGTCTATTTTAATGACTACACTCCACCCTATATTCTGCCGTCAGCCATTCATACGACTCTGCTGATCGTTAACTGTATCACCAGTCTTATGGCAACTGCCGTTTATTCCGGACGTATTGTTAATTCCATCGACACCAAGCGCAGCGAGCTGCATAACAGCGTTGACCAGAAGGATGCAGCCATTGAACAGATGCAGAATAAGATTATTATCAGCTTTGCCAATATTATTGAAGCTCGTGACGGCAACACCGGCAAGCACGTTCTTCGTACCAGCGAATATGTTCAGGCACTTGTTTTTGAACTGGTTCGCCGCGGCGACTATGCCGACACCCTGACAAACCGCTATGTTCAGAATACGATTCTTTCGGCACCTTTACATGATATCGGCAAAATTACCGTTCCGGACGCTATTCTGCTAAAGCCCGGCAAACTCAACGAGGAAGAATTCAACGCCATTAAAAATCATACCGTCAACGGCAAAAAGCTGATTGAGGAATCTATGGCGGATATCGAAAACGAAGATTTTCTGAACGTGGCAAAAGCCGTTGCCCTGTATCACCATGAATGTTGGGACGGCACAGGCTATCCCTATGGACTGAAGGGCGAGGATATTCCTCTTTGCGCCCGCATTATGACGATTGCCGATGTGTTTGACGCTCTTGCCGCTAAACGAGTATATAAAGCCGCCTTGCCGATTACAGAAGTGTTTAGTATGATCCGCTCAATGAGAGGCAAAAAATTTGATCCCATTGTTACCGACGCTTTTCTTGCCATAGAACAGGAAATCACCAACATAGCGCAGTCAAATGCCGATTGATGCAGAGCCTCACAGGTGGGATTGTAATGACTTGAGCCACCCGAAAAGTCGGTTTGTCTGTAAAACCATATTGCATTGAAAAAATGCTAATTGAATCATGATATGTATTTCAGGAGGAGAACAATGAAAGTTATCGTTATTACCGCTTTAAGTATTTTGGGCATTTCCTCTCTCTACAGCAAAGTCAGCCAAAACTCGTTAGGATCGTCTTATTTAAGAATTCTAATCCGGCTGATCAAAATCATTCTGGCTATTGCCGGTTTTATCGTCAGCAATTCTATCTATAAGGATATCCTTAAAATGCGTAAGGCATTATTGAAAGAAATCACCTTCAGATAAATCATCTTTATAACTACCGGAACTGTCAGTGTCAGGGACAGTAAGCATTTTTCGCAAGCAGAATTATTTTTCACGATGTATGACGGCGCATTGATCTTTCAGGAACGCTGCAGAATAGTGCGTGATTCTTTGCTCCGCTTGTTTGTTCCTCACACAAAACCTCTTTGTAAAGAAAGGCGGCATGATAACAAATGACTATTCTGGAGAACAAGACACCGCTGCACGTCAGTTTACAACAACTATTGTCAGGCAAAGCCATGCGTTTCTTCAAATCGGCTAACATAATCTGTATGGCATTAATGCTGGGTACAAGCATCGTTTTGTATTTGATAAAAAACTCAATGCCTTTTGATGTGGTCAATCCAAATTTATTATTGATGTTTCTGTACTTAACTCTTCCGCACATCTGCGTTGCTACTGTTTTTTTCGTATTGCGCCATCATGCTTATTCAAAACTAATCACTCATGCAAGACTTCGCACCATCGGCAGCATCAAGAAAACAAGAAGCAGTGTGCTGATTTTTTTGATCATTTTATTCCAGACGCTTTCTGTAACCCCTTTATGCTTTTATACCATCTCAGAGTACTCTCCTATATCCGGCTTTCACCAATTTGTCCCCGAATTGTTCTTCCCCATCATACTATGTGTACTTTTTATTTGTATACTCGCTCGTTCACTGCTTCATGTTGTTTTTTTTCGTCAGGTTCACAGGCTTTGCCTGCAAGAAGCCGGTGAGAACAAAGCATTCAACACTGCGCCTATAACAGCACTGATCGTATTATGCAGTATCAATATCGTGTTGGCATTTTTGCTGTTTTTCATATTATCACTGAACAAAGCCCTTCTTTATTTTCCCTTTCTCATCTCGACCTTTTTCTGCTCATTGGCAGAACTGCTGTTTTTAATCCCCTGTTACAAAACACTGAAAGCATCACAAAACGGTGCTGACACTGCTGAAAAGCACTGACACCAAATCCAGCAAGCCACTTTTTGCCCCCGCCGCTATGGCGGGGATTACTGTTGACAAAAAGCACACAACCACCCGATTCGGACGGCTGTGTGCTTTTTTATTAGCACGATATTTAACTCGGAGCAAAGCCCGATGTAAGCTCGCTTAACATCGGCTGCATTGATCCAACCTCACCGCAGGAGCTTTAGCTCCTCGG
>JBGUWM010000105.1:0-2954 GCA_045221175.1 Acutalibacteraceae bacterium
CTCCAGAAGCTGCCGGACTATGCCCCTGAAAAGGGTGCTGAATATGCTACCTACATTTATCCCTTCATACGGGATGCCATGCTCCGTTTTCGCATGGGCGAAGAACAATGGTCGGTATCCTCGCTGACCAGCTATAAGATGCTCCGCACCATGGCATGGCTTTACCACAACACAAAAGATGCCATTGCTGAATTTTCAAAAAAATATAACTGCGATCTTGCGCTGGCAGAGGAATATTTGAAAGTTGTCCGTGGTATCCGCAATCAGCAGCCATTCTTTGTGACCGAGCAGGACGAGGACGGCGAGGAAACAGGCGAGGATGTGACCCGTGACTATAGCTGGAACTATGCCGATATTCTATGGGATGGTATACAGGCTGAAAAGGTGCGGAAAGCATTTGAAAAGCTGAACTACCGGGAACAAACCTTGTTGGAAAAACGGCTTGCCATCTGCATGACCTGTGGGCGTGTCGGTTCATGGAAAAACCGCCCTACCTTTGAAGAATTGGCTGTCATGTTTGAGGGCAGCTCCGCCAGCGGTGCGGAACGAGCCTACCGGAAAGCAGCGGAACATCTGACACTGCTGTTGGTAGAAAACGGCGGTATCCATGCAGTCCGGCTGAAACAGAAGTCCAAAACCAAACGAAAAAAGAAAATTGCCACCGCAGTCTACGAATATCAGGCAGACTGCGATGGCGAATGGGGAGAAATTTTATTCGATTTTGAAAACGGCACAGGGTCGATTGTCCGGCTTGCCGACTGGGATACCATGATTTCCAATGTTTTTGCAAAACGGGTGATCCGGTATCTGCTGAATTGCGAAAATGATAGATTGCCAAAAGAAACCATGTTTGCGTTTGAGATGTATGAATAAAGGCGAGTAAAGTTTACCAGCCATAAGAAGAAAAAACTCGAAAATAAAAAAAGCCGCTGCCGCATGGTTGGTTCCATGTAGCAGCGGTTTTTCACCGGCAGCATTCAATCAATATTCAATAGGCAAATTATGCTGCTTCAAAAAAGACAGTTTATCCCAATATCCTCTCTGGAACAGAATTTTACCATTTACAACATGGAAGAAGCCGCATCCCCGCAGTCCCAGCGGGTCTTTCCACTCCAAAATTGCCCATTGTCCATCTTCAAAAATATTCTCTACAATGGCTGTCATATCGGCAGTGGCAAATTCTGCTGTAAACATTTCTCTGATTGCGTCTATCCCGATCACAGGCTCATTGGTCACCTGATGGTTGGTTGCATTATCATGGTACAGGCTCACGATTGCATCTACATCGTGGCCATTAAAGGCATCTACCCATTTGCATACTACTTCTTTTGGTCGTAACATCATGATTTCCTCCATATATCTTTGTCTACTGTTTTCATTATACAATCTTCATGTAAAAAAGCAATTCCCCCATGAAAACAGGAATTGCTTTTTTATGTAGACTTGAGACAGTTATACTGAAGATTTGAACATAGGCTTACAATTCACGCCGCTTCCACTGATTCAATGCAGCAACGATACAAGCACCCACAACAGCGAATGTCAAAACGATAAAGGAAAGTCGGAATCCGTGCAGTGCCACCTCATACACATCGTAGTAGCGCAGAGGGGTCAGGTAATCCAAAATTTGATTTTCTGTGTATTCGGCTGTAAAGGCCAGAGCATAGGCAGCCAGCATGGAAATCGTACCTGTCCTCACCGCAGCCTTATAGGACATAAACAGGCTGGCAAACAGCAGCCCCAGAGCGAAAAAGAGGAACTGGGTAAAGAACATTCCCATGGTTGTGGTGAGCACTGCTCCCGGCTGTTCCAGACCGCCCAAAGGAAGAACGATTGTAAAATAATTACATAAACCGCTGAACAGGGCAAACACCAGCAGATTTACCGCCGAAACGATCACCTTCGCCAGTACAATGGTTTTCCGTTCCACAGGCTTTGTGAACAGGTATTCCGAGGTTCCGAACTTCTTTTCCTTCGCCACACAGGACAACCCCAGAGACATGGCATAAGGGAACGCCAGCAATCCTTCCCAGAAATAGATGCACACATACCAGCCAAGGGATGTGGTTAAATCGCCTTTGACCCCAAACATAATCATGATCAATCTCGGAAATTGGCTGACCATCGTTGCCATTTCATTCAGACTGTCCTGTAGAGACAGAAGCTCAAAATAGCAGAAACCGCACAGAAGCAGCATGATCCCTAACCAGATCAACAAGAGCCTTCTGGTTTGGCGGAACTCATTTTTAATCAATGTTTTCATGTTTGCACCCCCTTATGAACGAAACTGAATGTCTTTTTTCAGAAAGACACCGTAAGACAGCACCAAAAACAGGGTAACCAGCAGCACGCCCCAGCCAAGATAGGTCATATCATAGAAGCCAGTTTCGGAAATTTTTGCAGCTCCAAAGAAGGAGTATGGGGACAGGAAACTGATAGCCCGGTTACTGATGATGTTGGAGAAGCTGGTTATGCAATACTCCACAAACACGACTAATCCGGCGGTCAGCAGTGGGCTACGGTTGCGGGGAAACAAAATTCCCACCATCAGACCCATTGCAGCAAAGAACAGCGTAACAAGGGTGAGGGACAGAGCAATCAGAAAAAACTCTCCCCATGGAGTTCCGGAACGAAACATTGCCATGGCCAAAAAAGAAGCCAGCAGATACGCAGCACCTACGACCACCACTCCGATCAATACAGTCAATGCCTTTGCCCAATAGATTGTTTTCCGAGGAAAGGGCTTTGTAAACAGGTATTCCGAAGTTCCTTCCGTACATTCTCTGGTGTGAACGGAAATGCCGAAGTGCATTCCGAAAACGCCGGAGGCAATCATGAAAAAGCTGGTCAGAAACCCATAAATGCCCAACGGGGAAGTCAAGTATTCCATCGATACGCCGACACTCCTGTAAAAGTCCGTGGTGCCCATGGTTTCAAAGAGTTCCACGGAGGCA
>JBGUWM010000106.1:0-9016 GCA_045221175.1 Acutalibacteraceae bacterium
TCACTCCAAAACTGTCAATTTTCAGTCAATTTCCGCTCAATGTGTTTTTGTTCACCGTGATGTAGAATGAACACATAACAAACAGGACTGTGGGCTGTAAAAATCATATCACATCCTGTTTGTCGAATTTGGTAATAATATGGAGGAAAAAATGAAAAAAGATAGGTTTACGGAAGGAGTATTCGACTCTTACCCCGACGTCGTCAGCGTTGAGGAAATGCAGCAAATGCTGCGGCTCGGGAAGAACGCGGTTTATCAATTACTGAAAAACGGCGTTATCAAGTCAATCAAGGTCGGCAAGCGGTATATTGTACCAAAAAAATATGTCATTGATTTTCTCTTAGGAGAACAAAACCAATGACGAAGATGGTATAATTTACTTAGCGATTGATTGACTGTGTAGCCGAGAAAGGAGCGCAATATGGCTATTACAGGAAGCATCCAACAGAAGAACGGTAAATGGTATGCCGTTCTGAATCTGAAAGACGCAAACGGCAAACGCAAGCCCAAGTGGATACCGACAGGTTTTAAAATCAGGGGCAACAAAAAGAAGGCAGAGTTGTTCTTGGAGCAGCAGATCAGCAAGTACTCCGAGAATGCGATCGGCGACAACGCAAACGATATGTTGTTAGCGGATTACTTTGAAAGATGGCTGCCGAAGATTGAAACGGAAGTCAGACCGAACACTTTTCGGGCGTATCGGGGCAACATGATGAACCACATCATCCCGTATTTCCGCAAGAAAAAGATCAAGCTGCAGCAGCTTTGTCCGGTCAATCTCGAAGATTACTACCAATATCTCAAGGGAAAGGGATTATCTTCCACGACGATCAAGCACCATCACCAGAACATCAGCAAGGCGCTGTCCGACGCAGTTCACGATCAGCTGCTCGCGTATAATCCGGCAAGCGCGGCGAAATCGCCGTCGCCCGCGAAGTTCAAGGCGAAATTCTTAACGCCCAAGCAGTTGGAGCAGTTGATGATTCTAATCAAAGGCACGGTGATTGAGTTGCCTGTCCAGCTTTGTTCCATCTACGGATTCCGCAGGAGCGAGGTGCTGGGGTTGAAATGGAAGTATATCGACTTCGAGAAGCGCACGATCACGATCGCGGAGACCCTACAGCAATGTGTCGGCGGCAGCTATGTGGAGGATACCAAGACTGAAAGCAGCCGCAGAGTGCTTCCGTTGACGCAGCAGGCGTATGATTTGTTGATGACGCAAAGGGAACAGCAGATCGAGCGTTCACGAGTGATGGGCTGCTATTACCACAAGAGTGACTATGTCTGCACATGGGCGGACGGCAGGGTGATCCAGCCGAACTACCTGACGAAGAATTTCCACCAAATCCTTCTGAACAGCGACTTGCCGATGGTGCGGTTTCACGACCTTCGCCACAGCACGGCAAGCAACCTGATGGAGCAGAATGTGTCCATCGTCAATATCTCCGGTTGGCTGGGTCACAGCAGCCCGACGACCACGCTGAATTTCTATGCTCACACGAATCAGGAGCAGAAGAAAAGAGTGGCAAACGTGATCGACGATTTGATTTCTGTCAGGTGATTTTTCGTAGGCGCGAGTGGGAGCCGTTAGATGTCGATAGAAGTATTTTTCATAAAAGCGTAGAAAAGTGTTAGAAAAGTGTTAGAAATCGGGGTATAGCTCGTTAGAAACGGGTTCAAGCCAAAAAAAGAAAACCCCCAAAAACGGCTTAGATAAGCCATTTTTGAGAGTCTGAGTGGCAGGGGCAGAAGGACTTGAACCCTCGGCACGCGGTTTTGGAGTGACGACCGAAAGGTTTTACAGGTGTTTGCCACTATTAATGATTTACGATAATATCAGTGTTTAAGCCGTTTTCGGGGGATAGGTCGGAACGGCGGACGGTATCTTCGAATAGTAATAAACACCAAATAAACACCAAGCAATTCACAAATAAACCCCATAAATTACAGGATAGCTTCTCTATTCCTTTGTAGCAGAATGAGCGCGGAATCAACAACAGATAATAGTTGATTCTGTTATTTTTTTACCCTACAGAAGAAAAAAGCGTATCATTTATTCATGCTAAATTGATTACGATCCTGTTTTTGCGCTGTGCTTTTTTCATAAACTGCGTCGCGCCGCCCGTGATGTGCTTTACATAGCAGATAACATACTTTGAGTGCTCTATCATCCAATCGTTGCGTCGTGCAATGCAATAGCGTTTCGGCACATTCTCCATACCTTCGGGATAAAGTGTGTTTTCATCACAGACAGCACTGTGATCGGTGGGGAGGTAAGCAAGGACAATCGAATAGCGCAACTTAGGATTGCTGATTGCAAGCTCTTTCAGTACAGATAAAACAAGCGAGTCAAAACCGCCTTGATTGCCGACATAGAAATCCTCAATACCGATTTCGTCCGTCAGCTTGGTGATCGCTTCCGTCAATCTTGGTTTGATAGCCTCCGATATATCACGGTGTCCGAAAAAGCAACAGCTCTTTTCCATAATCACGCCTCCTGTAATAGCTATAACCTCGCATTTATTATAATAATAGTAGATTATAACTATTATGTCAATTGAAAAACCCTTTTGTAATTTGTGAATATGCGGTTGGTATAAGGTAAAATCTAATACAGGAAAGGCTGGTGTCGCTAATGTATGAAGATTTTGTACCTGAGAGAATCGCAAAGCTGAGAACACAAAAAGGTGTTTCGGCAAGAGATATGTCGCTGTCGCTCGGACAGGCAAATAATTATATCAACAATATCGAAAACAAGAAATCGCTACCGTCCATGCAGTCCTTTTTCTATATCTGCGAATATCTCGGAGTGACACCGCTTGAGTTCTTTGACGCGGAAAACAGAGATCCCGAAGCCTTAAAGGATTTTATCGAAGAAGGTAGAAAGCTGTCACCCGAAGGAATGGCAACGATTATGAATTTGATGAAACAGTTAAACAGCAAATGAGAAACTAAACTCCCGACTTTCGGCAAAATGAACCGTCAGTCGGGAGTTGTTGTAATGTGAGAAAATTGAGCAGTTGCGAATTATGGCTGCATAAGTTTTTATTATCGGAATCAGCAAAACATGAAAAACTCAGATTCAAAATCGGAAAACCAAAAACACGAGGATTGGATTTTTTGAAGCTGCATTTTGGAAAAAATTTGTATTTTTTCTCTGTTGGTTTTCACCTCTGAAATCACTTATGTTTCAGGGGTTGCGAGCACAGATTTTAGGTACCATTCTGGAACCAAAATCGCTCGTTAGGGAAAACCCTAAACCCCTGTATAATTACAGAATCATGGTTTTTAGATAATCACATTCGTTCAGCTAAAGATGTGGATTTTGATTTTTTCACTTGCGTAATATAACTTTTAAATTTGAAAAATCCGGTAGTAATTGTATTAAAAAGCGAAAAAGCAAAAAAGTAGATTCTTGAAAAAAACAAAATCAAAATTTTGAAAACTGAAAATTCATATCTCGTCAAAATGCAAGAAAAAAATTTTTTAATAAAGAAATCAAAAAATGAAAAACGCAAAAAGTTATTTGCGATGTTTATGTTTCGGTTTTTTAAAATCGACTTTTGTTTTGCTCATAGAAGATAAATAGCAAAATTGCGAATTCACATGATTAGCATTTTCAATTTTCGCGCTTTAGGTGTATTTCCGGGTAGTGGTTTACCCCTTAAAAAAGCTTCTGCTTTTTGGGGGTTGCGAGCATAGAATTTGTGTTCATAGTGCGAACACAAATTCGTTTTTTTGCGGGTTGCAAAAAAACTTCAATTTTGGGAAAATTGAAATTAGGAGCAATCACGTTTGTTCAGAGAAAAAATTACAACCTGCATAAATGGTTTTCACTGAATGAAGCTTGTTTTTGCCATTTCTTGATTAGACGTTGTATTTGCTTGAAAACTAAATCTTGCGGAATTAAATTTTTTGTTTTGTGAAATAAGCAAAAGTCAATATACGACTCTATCAAATACACGTTTATCTTGATCTCAGCTTTTGTATTACCAAAGTATAATTTCGTTTGAATTCAAGCAACAGCTGACAGTGAGAAAAATGTAGACATTTGCTAAATAATTTGGTATTATTTTAGTATGAATTATTTTATACTGAGGAAACCGCTATGAATGTGTTCAACGAAGATACCAGAGTTAAAATTCCTGCTACTGTTCAAGTGCTTAGATTAGGCTATGATTATCAATCCATGAAAGAGGCTGAAATTGATTTTGACACCAAAGTTTTTATCAGCCGCTTCAAAAGCTCACTTGAAAGAATTAATAATCGGGATTTTTCTGACGAAGAGATCTCAGATATACTCACTGACATTCACAATATGATAAAGAACAATGACCTCGGCAAAGAGTTCTATATGTGGCTGATAAAGCCGCTTGACCGAGTTAAACTCATTGACTTTGATAATGTGGATAATAACGATTTTGCCGTTGTAGATGAGCTGCCGTTTTCGATTGAAGAGAATACTGAGAAGGGTTCATTTCGTCCCGACATCAACATTCTGATCAATGGTATGCCGTTAGCTTTTCTCGAGGTGAAGATTCCTGACAACGATGGCGGAATTCAAGCCGAATTCAACCGCATGATCAATCAGCGTCTTGTTAATCCCGATTGGAGGAAGTTCTTTAACCTTATTCAGATAGTGTCGTTCTCAAACAATATGGAGTATGAAGAAGCGGATGACGCAGAAGATGTCAAAGCCGGCTCTTTCTATACGACACCGAACGGCAACAATACAAGCTTTTCATTCTTTAGAGAGGATAGCGCAGACTATCATAACAATTATCCATACAAAGAAATATCGGAAGACTATATCAAAGAAATCACCGTTGATTTAGGCTATTCGGCAGCAGAGGTCGATACGGTTGAATTTCAAAAGAATTTGAAATTAACAACACCCTGCGACCGCTTCATCACCTCTCTGCTTGATAAAGAGCGCCTGCTGTACTTCCTCAGATACGGTATGATGTTCATCAAAGACACGGTTCCTCAGAAACACATCATGCGTTATCCGCAGTTCTTCGCTTCACGCAAAATCATTGAACGATTGGAATCAGGCGGCAAGGGCGGTATCATCTGGCATACACAGGGAAGCGGCAAAACAGGATTGTCCGCGTTCTGTGTCCGCGTCATCAATGATTATTACGATAAAAAGAATATCTCCGCTCGGTTCTTCTTCGTGGTCGACAGGCTCGATCTGCTCCGACAGGCAAGTGTTGAATTTCAAAATCGAAATCTCTCGGTCGTAAACTGCGACAGCAGGGAGAGCTTTACCCGAGAATTGAACCGTCCTCTGTCCAAAAGCAGGACAGGAGACACTTTGGGCGAAATCTGCGTTGTCAATATCCATAAGTTTGAAGACAGAATGCCTGAGGCTAAGAACGACTACAATGCCAACATTCAGCGAGTATTTTTTATAGATGAGGCGCACCGTAGCTATTCAAGGTCAGGCGAATTCTTCAAGAATCTTATGACTTGCGATTTGGACGCCGTTTATATAGCGCTGACCGGAACACCGCTTCTCACCAAGAAAGAGCGATCAAGCCTAAAATTCGGTGACTATATCCATAAATATTTCTATGACAAGAGTATTGCAGACGGTTACACGCTGCGAATCAAGAAAGAACAAATCGACACCGTAGCCAAAGCGGATATCAAGAAGAATCTTGATATAGAGGACAACAAACTGGAAGAGCGAGAGGTTTATGAGAGCGAAGTGTTCTGCGCCAATCTCGGCGAGTTCATTCAGCGCGATTTTGAAAACTTCCGCTTACAAAACAGCGACCCGACAATCGGCGGTATGGTCGTATGTCGCACCAATCCGCAAGCCAGACAGCTTCACAAGTGGTTTGAGGACAACAGCCGCCTTGTCACAGGATTAGTCATCACGGATGAATCCGATCCCAAGCAAGCGCTTGCGAATAAAAACAATCAGATAAACTTCCATGATACATTAAAGCCCGACCTGTTGATCGTCAACTTAATGCTGACAACAGGCTATGATGTAAAGCGGTTGAAAAAGATGTATTTGCTCCGTGAGCCGCACGCTCAAAACCTGTTGCAGACGATCAGCCGCGTCAACCGTCCCTACAAATCACCGAATGGCAGGGTGTATAAGTACGGCTATATCGTAGATTTTATCGACATAGAGGAAGAGTACAACACAACGATCGAAAACTATATCAAAGAGCTGGAAGCCGAAATCAACGAGAACGGCGAGGATGAAGCCTCTCTGGAAGGACTTGTCATAGACAAAGAGGACATCAACCGCAAGTATCATCGGTATGTGTCCGAGTTGGAAAGTATTATCCCAACCGACAATCTGGAAGTCTTTTCACAGAAGTTGGAGCAGTTCACAAAAGAAACACTCCTTAAAATCCGCCGGCTGCTCAACGGTATCAAGGAGTGCTATACAGAATTCGTATTATCGAGGGCGGTTGACTATGCCAAGCAGATTGACCGAGACAGGATCCGCAAGCTGTTGAAGCTGACGCAGAACAGGATCAACTTTGTCAATCTAAAGAGCAAGCCTGCAGGTATGATGGACGTTATCTCTGACAAAGAGATAGTCGAGATCATCTATGAGTTCGTCAAGGTTAAAATCAGTATTCTTGACCTCGGCAAATTGGCAGAGGATAACCCCGAAGTCAAAGACTTCACCGATGTTGTCAAAGATGTTCAGCGAGAAATCAAGAACAATAAGAATAAAGGCGACATCAAGGTGATGAAGCTTGACGAGCTGTTGCAGCGTGTCTTTGACAAGCTCTCAATTTCCGATCTGTCCGACATCGGTGAGCTGACGGACGAGCTCAGAGAGGCGTTAGTGCGTGCAAGAGAAATCAATGCAGAGAATGACCGATTGGCAGCTCTCTATGGCAACAACTATGCTTTTGTCAAAACCTATCAGGACGCTTGCGCCGACTTTACCGGAGCGACGCCAAGCGATATAGAAACAGTCCTGCACCTTGTATATGATGCGGTCAAAGACAATCTCGACCACGAGGTGATTATCGTACAGGGCAGACGGAATTTTGTCGATGAAGTCAAAAGCAAAATCACCAAACAGCTATTGAAGCAAAAGCTATATAAAAGCGTAAAAAGCTATTATGACAAGCTGCTGAACGAGCTGTACACCAATCTTCAACTGTTCAAATAAAGGAGAAGCACATGGCAGATATATTCACCCTCGAAAAGCAAATCAAGTTGATGATAGATGAGTTGAAGGGCTTGTCAGCCACCAACGGCTTAGCAAACCAAGCCTCTGAGGAGGTCGTCATCACGTCGGTATTTCTGTACAAATTCCTGAACGACAAGTTTATGTCAAATCTCAGAGGATTTGCCGCTGATATTGATATGAGCATAGACGAAATACTGAAAAACGAGAATGATGAAATGGACGCATTCTTCGACACCTATCCGCAAGACGTCGCTTTCAAATATGAAGACACGATTGAATACCTTATCAACCGCGTATCTTCCGACACTTTCTATAAAAAGTTCGACGACGCGCTGGAGCGAATCTCCAACTATCCGCAGAACGAAGAATTCTCCGTTCAGTCGGCAGAGGGTACAAGGAAGCCACTATTTACCCGAATCACCGAGAACGTGGAGAGCTCCAAGCGAAACAACTTTGCAAAAAACATCTTCGGTATCATCAGCCAGGAACGCTTCGATTTCTCCGACGCATTCAAAAGCAACTTTGATTTCTACAGCGCTATCTTTGAATATCTGATCAAGGATTACAATGTCGCCGCAGGCAAGTACGCAGAGTATTTCACCCCTCAGACGATCTCAAGCATTATTGCGAAAATCCTTGTGAATATGTCCCCTGTTGAAGATAAAATCTATGAGGTACACGACCCCTCGGCAGGCTCCGGCTCCCTTGTTCTGCACCTTGCAAACGAGCTCGGCAGAGGTTCATTTGGCGATAAGGCGCAAGTGTACACGCAGGATATCTCAGGCAAGTCCACTCGCTTCCTTAGAATCAATATGCTGTTGAACGGTCTGACAAACAGCCTCGACAACATCATCGAGGGCGATACCCTTGACACCCCTGCACACTACAACATTCCCCATGACCCCTCAAGCGGCGTGAAGCGGTTTGATTATATCACTTCCAATCCTCCGTTCAAAATGGACTTTTCCTCTACAAGAAACCTGATAGAAAACAAGTGGGAAAACTCCGAAGAGCGCGACGGTATCAAGCGTTTTTTTGCAGGAGTGCCGAAGATACCGAACAAGAAGAAAGAATCCATGGCGGTCTATCTCTGCTTTATGCAGCATATTCTCTGGAGTCTCAAAGAAAACGGCAAAGCGGCGGTTGTTTGTCCGACCGGATTTCTGACCGCAAAATCGGGGATAGAAAAGGAGATCAGAACCAAAATCATTGATAAAAAATGGCTCAAAGGCGTGATCTCCATGCCGTCCAACATCTTTGCCAACACCGGCACGAATGTTTCTGTTCTCTTTATCGACAAGGGCAATCAGAGCGGCGACATCATGCTGATCGACGCTTCCAAGCTCGGCAAAAAGGTCAAGGACGGCAAGAATCAGAGAACCGTGCTTTCCGATGAAGAGGTCAAGCGGATCGAGGACACCTTCATCAATCAGGAGGTCATCGGCGATTTCAGCGTCAAGGTCTCCTACGACGACATAAAGAACAAGGGCTGCTCCTTCTCGGCAGGACAGTACTTTGAAGTTAAGATTGAATATGTGGATATTACTGCTGAGGAATTTGAAGCGAAGATGAGTGAATACAAATGTTCACTAAGTGAACGATTCAAAAAATCGCATGAATTAGAAGAAGAGATTACTAAAAAACTGGGAGATATAATACATGATTAAAACAACTTTGGGACAAGTTGCTGATATAATCACAGGTCCATTTGGTAGTTCTTTACATCAGTATGAATATGTGTCGTTTGGGATTCCGGTTATTATGCCGCAAGACATCGGCAATAGGAATCTTAGTTATGAAAAGATAGCATATATTACTCAAGAAAAAGCAAATGAATTATCT
>JBGUWM010000107.1:0-47299 GCA_045221175.1 Acutalibacteraceae bacterium
AAACGTCGTTAAGGTTAAGGCGATAGTAAACGGCAGTCCGAAACGCGTTAATGTCTGCACCCGTTGCCTTCGTTCAGGTAAGGTTACCAGAGCCGTATAAGTGCGGCTGTGAGGATAGCGGACAGTACGCTAAAGACATTGTAAATGAGTCCGTCGCTGCAAAAAGCGGCGGACTTTTTATATTCATAATAATAACCCCGATGCTTTTTGTTCTGCAAAGCATCGGGGCTGAATTTTGTGGCTGATGTTATACGGATAGGTATTACAGATCTATTCTGACCTTATTCTTTTCACCGTTATAGACAAGATAACCGAAATTTGACATTCTTTCCATGGTTGTTTCCAGTTCATCTAATTCATCGTCTGTGTATTGACCTTCGTCATATTCGTATTCAAATTTGAGTTTAATACACTGCCTGTCAAAACTGTTGTATTTGGATTCCTCTTCTATTGTTACAGTGATTTTTGAAGTATCGTTTGTTGCTGCAATATCTTCGTCTGCTTCATAAGAGAATTTACTGATGTCAAGCCTGGTGGAGCCGTCTGCGTGAATGCGTCTGAGTGACATAGGCAGTTCAATGTAGCTGGTATGGTGTTTTTCGCCTTCAAGAGTTCCGCCGCCGTTGGTGCCGTTTTCAAATCCTGCTATAAAATACGGTTCACCGTCCAAGTTAATGATGTTGCATACTTTGGCTTCGTCATCTGTGTAATGCTCCGCAGGAACATCAACAAACTGATCACTCAGCGGTACTTTATATTCGTTTCCGTCATATTTGAAGTAAAAATAGTAGTCGGAAGGCTTTGCGTTTCCTGCTGTGACGATCACACCATAAAATCCTGCCTGACGGTAGTCGTCCTTATCTTTCACGTTATACAGCCAGTTTAGAAACAGGCGCTTATCAGCGTCAAAGTCATAGGGCTTTTTATCGTCAAAGCGCTCGATATCCTCGCCGATGAAATCATCAAGTAATTCTGATTCTGCAAGATAAGTGATCACAGTCAGTGTATCATTTCCTTCGAAGTCAGAGCTAAACAGGTTTTTGTTAAAGGGCATTTCTTTTACAGACAGTGTGTTGATTTGAATGTCTTTTTCCATATCAAGTATTTTGACCTGCGATACTTCCGAGCTTTCTTCTGCAGCGGAGGATTCAGGCTGAGCGGAATCTTCTGTACTGTCCTGATCAGACAGTGAGTTTTCCGATTCTTTTTCAGACTCAGCAGACGATACGGTCGTATCCTGATCGGAAGCTTTTTGACCGCTCGACTGATTGGAAGAGCCGCATCCGGCAGCAGCCATTGCCAGACACAGGGATAAGACAGACGCCGCAATTATTCTTTTGAGAGATTGATGATTCTTCATGATATTTTTCCTCCTCTAAACTTTTCATAAACGCTGTGGGTGATGTTGATATCACAATCTAAGTATATCATATTGGGAAAGATTTGTAAATTATATAATATCAATTATCTGAAGGGATTATCAAAGAAGTTTCAACAAAAAACCGCCTGTCATAGTTACATGACAGACGGTTGAAGTACCGTATCAGTTTTTCAGACTCTGCATCGGAGCAGGAATTCTGCCGCCCCTTGCAATGAACTTTGCAGGGGATTTCGGGTTGATGTCCATGATCGGACCGTTGCCCAGTAGACCGCCGAAATTCAGTTCTTCGCCTGCTTTTTTGCCGATGGCAGGAATCAGACGAACGGCGGTTGTCTTGGAATTGACCATGCCGATAGCCGCTTCGTCAGCGATAATGCCGGAGATGATTTCGGCAGAGGTATCGCCGGGAATCGCAATCATATCCAGACCGACAGAGCAAACAGCCGTCATAGCTTCTAATTTTGTCAAAGAAAGCGCTTTGCTTCTGGCGGCTTCGATCATGCCTGCGTCTTCTGTAACGGGAATAAAGGCACCGGAAAGTCCTCCTACATGGGAAGAAGCCATAACACCGCCTTTTTTTACAGCGTCGTTCAGCAGCGCAAGACACGCTGTTGTACCATGTGCGCCGCACTGTTCCAGTCCCATTTCTTCTAAGATATAGGCTACGGAATCGCCGATGGCAGGCGTCGGCGCCAAAGACAGGTCAACAATACCAAAGGGAACGCTCAGTCTTCTGGAAGCTTCCTTGGCAACCAACTGACCGGTACGGGTTATTTTGAAAGCGGTTTTCTTGACGATATCGGCTACTTCGGTAATATTGCAGTCGCCTGCCTTAGCCAGCGCAGCTCTGACAACACCCGGACCCGATACGCCGACGTTGATTACGCAGTCAGGCTCGCCTGCTCCGTGAAAAGCGCCTGCCATAAAGGGATTGTCCTCCGGCGCATTACAGAATACGACTAACTTTGCTGCGCCGATACAGTCACGGTCAGCGGTAAGCTCGGCAGCCTGACGGATCACCTTACCCATTTTTGCAACAGCGTCCATGTTGATGCCGGCTTTCGTACTGCCGATGTTGACGGACGAGCAAACCTTATCTGTAACAGACAGGGCTTCGGGAATACTTTCGATCAGCGCATAGTCGCCCGGTGCAAAGCCCTTGTGTACCAGTGCGGAATAACCTCCGACAAAATTGACGCCTACTGTGTCGGCAGCCTTGTCCAGTGTTTTGGCGAATTTAACCGGACTCATTGTCGGGCAGGCAGCCGCCAGCATGGCAACGGGCGTTACGGCGATTCTTTTGTGTATAATGGGAATACCGTACTCTTTGCTGATGTCTTCGCCGGTTTTTACTAAGTTTTCGGCATAGCGGCAGACTTTGTCATAGACCTTGCCGCACGCTTTGTCAATGTCATCGTCAATACAATCCAGCAGTGAAATTCCCATTGTGATGGTTCTCACATCAAGGTTTTCGTGGTCGATCATATTGATGGTTTCCAGAATATCATGTGAATTAATCATTGTCTAAAACCGTCCTTTATTCCTTACAATCCTGTCAGATCTTATGCATGGCGTTGAAGATATCCTCGTGCATGACGTGTACCTTCACACCCATTTCTTCACCCTTGGCGGTCAGTGAATCAACCAACTGAGAAAACGGTACTGTACAGCCGGAAATATCCACAAACATAATCATAGCGAACATTCCCTGCAAGACAGACTGTGTTACCTCAATGATATTGACGCCGACGCCGGCACATTCGGCAGCAACTTTTGCTAAAATGCCTACGGTATCTTTTCCTAAAACGGTAATAACTGCGTTCATAACAATAACCTCCCGAAGCGCCGTGTCAGTTCATCAGGCGCCGATGTAAAAAATCTTTTTTGACACAAATTTATTATCCTATTTTTCCGGCATATTGTCAAGGGGGAAGGAACAGAAGTCATGGAAATCACTTTTTTCCAGGGACACTTACATTGGACAAGTTTCCGTTTCCGGCGAAAAAAGGCACTTTAAGGCTCAGGAAAAGTTGCTGTTGATAGCAAGGTCCCCGTTTCCGGCGAAAAAGGCACTTTAAGGCTCAGGAAAAGATACTGTTGATGGAAAGTCCCCGTTTCCGGCGAAAAAGGCACTTTAAGGCTCAGGAAAAGTTGCTGTTGATGGCAAGTCCCCGTTTCCGGCGAAAAATGGGTTGCCACTATTTTGCCTGTTGTCTTGGTTGGCGCTTCTGCCTGCGGCGGAGATATCCGCCGGAATCCTCGCAATCATTTTCTGAAACCGATGATTTGATTGATAAATAGCCACTCTTGGAAGAAGAACATGATCTGTTCGTTTTTGCCGGTTTTGGAGATAGGTTTTGATGAACA
Source organism: Acutalibacteraceae bacterium (assembly GCA_045221175.1). GTDB lineage: Bacteria > Bacillota > Clostridia > Oscillospirales > Acutalibacteraceae > UBA1213. Next base: position 3,749 of record JBGUWM010000107.1, read on the forward strand.
GAAGCGCATGAAGTCTGAAAAAGGAAGTGCGTGTCAAATTTGAAAAACTGCCGTATGGGGTGGTGTTAAGGAGAGAATCTTTTCAAGTGATAGTGCAGGGATTTACAGAGTGGCAGAATTATGATAATATGCTAAACAAGAGCTGAAAGAAAGGGGAGGGGAATATGAACAGAACCGCCGTCCACGGATTCCGGCACATTGCAGCAATCATCTTCGTTGCATTTATATGTCTGACGAGTCTTTTTGTACCCTCTGTGCCGTCTTTATCCGGCACAGGACTTTGCGTGAGGGCAGTGCAGAATGAACAGGCGTTTTCTTTTGAAATAACGGGACAGGACGAAGCCCTTATTACTGCCTACAGCGGCAAAGGAGGCGATGTTGTCCTGCCGGCAGCATTAGGCGGGAAGCCCGTAACGGCAGTAGCCGACAAAGCCTTTTACGGCTGTAAAACCGTTACTTCACTGACGTTTCCTGATACTGTCAGATCAATCGGCGACAGAGCGTTCTGGTATTGCACTGCCGTGAAAAGCCTGACCTTGCCGAAGGGGCTGACAGAGATCGGCGACTATGCTTTTTTCGGCTGTGCAGGGCTTGAAAGCGTGACGTTTCCCGAAAAGCTGAAAAGTATCGGCAGTTTTGCTTTTTCCGGTTGTACGGCGCTGAAGGAGCCTGTTTTGCCTGCGGGTATAACAAGGCTGGGCAGCAGTGCCTTTGACCAGACGGCATGGTACAAAAGCTGTTCGGATGGAGATATCTATCTCGGCCCGTGTTATTACCGATACAAGGGAAATATGCCGTCGTTTTATGAAGCGTCTGTCAGAGAAGGCACAAAAGTGCTTGCAGACGGAGCTTTTTCAAGCTGCGGAACCCTTCAGAGTATTACCGTGCCGGAGGGCGTCGAGCAAATCGGCACGAGTACGTTTTTTGAGTGTGTCGGCTTAAAAACGGTGAAGCTGCCGGACAGTCTGCGTACAGTAGGCACCATGGCGTTCAGCGGTTGTCGTGAGCTGGAAGAGCTGGAGCTGAAACAGAATGTCAGTATCATAGAAGACGGAGCTTTTACCGGTTGCAGCCGTCTGAAACGGATTGTGTTTTTTGAAGGAATGACAAGGATCGGTTTGTCTGACAGCAAAGACAGCGAAACGCTTCCTTTGCCGTTTTCCGGCTGCGATTCCTTGGAAAAGGTTATTTACGTCGGAGTGCAGGAGAGCTTTCAAAAGATAGAAACCGATCCCGCTACCCGTGCGTTGCTGCAATCGCTGGTGGTTTATGTTTCACCGCAGGACTATTCTTCGGACAGACTGTCGGCTTACGGCCGTGATTCTTCACATGACCCCTCAACGAAAAAGAACCCGATTCAGGCACTGTTCGGAATGGAGAATGACTACGATTTTTTAATGCTGCTGTTTTATCTGACAGCCGGAGTAATTGTACTGACGGTACTGATTGTCGTTATCGTACACGTTGTCAGAAAGAAAAGAAAGGCGTCTGACAGTGCAAAAGAAAAGGAAGCGAATCAGATGCCAAAGTGGCGCAGCGGTTTATAACAAACCCCTCTGGCGTGCTGCGTGACGGCACAGCACGCTTTCAGCCGCTTTAGCTTTTGAATGCGCTGCTGTCGATGTAAGTGTAGTTCCTGACAGTTTTTTTCAGGCTGTTATGCGGCGCAAAGGAGAAAGAATCGGGTCCGGGGACTGTAAGTGTATGGTGAATACCTCTGCCGAAGGCAAATACACTTGCTGAGCCGAGAATAAATGCCGCATGAGCTAAGAATAAATGCCGCATGAGCTGAGAATAATGGATGACAGAGCCGATGAAAAGCGCTGTCTGAACCGAGGAAAATGCACTGACCGGGCAGAGAGGTGATAAGCGTGTGATTTTAGAAAAAGCACCTCTGGTTTAATCACTGCAGGCAGCAAAACAGCTCAATGATACATACCTGACGGAGAGATGATACCGTTATATTCAACAATACAGATCAATCAGACAGTACGGATAATACAAATCCTGCGAAGAAATACAGAGAAGGCTGTTGCACAAGCATAACCGATATGCCGTGCGACAGCCTTTTGATTGTGTATGGATCGTCAGCTTTTTGAGCAAGCTAAGCGCCGATCAGATTCCCGTGTTCAGCTTGAGTCAAAAAGGGTTTATCATTATGCGTGATGAGCGTCCGTGTACTGACGGTATATAGCCAGAAATGAAGCAGGACAGCGGATTAGCCGCCATATAACAGCACACTGAGACGATATGATTCATTCCGTGAAGGAGTAATGAGCTGATTTCAGGAACAGAATAAAAGACAAGATAGATGTCTTTTTAATCAGAAAACATCGGTGTTGAGAGGTAACGGTCACCGGTGTCCGGCAGTAAAGCTACGATAAGCTTACCTTTGTTTTCAGGGCGTTTTGCCAGAAGTGTCGCTGCATAAACAGCAGCGCCGGAAGAAATGCCCACCAGCAGACCTTCTTTGCGTGCCAGTGTTTTACCGGTTTTAAATGCGTCTTCGTTTTCTACGGTGATGACCTCGTCATAGATTTCCGTGTCCAGTGTTTCGGGCACAAAGCCTGCGCCGATACCCTGAATTTTATGAGGGCCGGCTTTTCCTTCTGAGAGTACAGGGGAGCCTGCCGGTTCAACCGCTACGATTGTGACGTCGGGGTTTTGAGATTTCAGATATTTGCCGATACCTGATACGGTACCGCCTGTGCCGACGCCTGCCACAAAGATATCGACCTTTCCGTCAGTGTCATTCCATATTTCCGGACCGGTGCTTCTGACATGAGCGGCAGGATTGGCAGGATTGTTGAACTGTCCCGGAATAAAGCTGTGGGGCAGCTCAGATGCCAGTTCGGTGGCTTTTTCGATAGCGCCTTTCATGCCTTTTGCACCGTCTGTCAGAACCAGTTCGGCACCGTAAGCCTTCAGCAGATTTCTTCTTTCTATACTCATGGTTTCGGGCATAGTCAGGATAATCCGATAGCCTCTTGAAGCAGCCACGGCAGCCAGTCCGATACCCGTGTTACCGCTGGTCGGCTCGATGATCACAGAGTCTTTTACCAGCAATCCCTTTTCTTCCGCATCATCAATCATTGCCTTGGCAATTCTGTCTTTTACGCTTCCTGCCGGGTTGAAATATTCCAATTTAGCAGCGATGGTTGCGGTCAGCTCATTGTCTTTTTGATAGTTTTTGAGTTCGAGCAGGGGAGTGTTGCCGATCAGGTCAGTAATGCTTTCATAGATTTTCATAATCAATTCTCCTTTGATGTTATCATTATTTTATGTTGGCAGCGGTTCAGTTAATACTGTTTATCGCATTATTCCAAAAAAAGCAGGAATCAACATCGTTCTCCGGAAGAATAGGGTTTCATCATATCACCTTCTCTTATTAATTCTTAGTAAACCTACCAGAACGATAGGTATATTATAACACCTCTTCCATAGCTTGTCAATAGGTCGGAGTATTTTTTTATTATCCGCCGCAGTTTTTTATTTTGCGAGAATCTGAGAGAATTGAATCGTTTTCCCACTTTTCTGATTTCTTTCCATTACGATATGGACAGCGTGGGGCTGTTGACATGAGAAGGTGATAATGTATCCAGCCACGGCTTGTCTGTTCGAATATGGTTTTTACAGCTATTATTCTCAGCGGTTGTATAATGTGTTAAAAAAGATTGATAGTGGTTTTTACTTGTATAGTACGTTTCTTGTCACTGTGTATGCAGCATGGGGCTGCTAATCAGACAGGTGAATATTCTGCTTGCGGTTCGTCTGACAATTCTCTTCGTGTATAACGCATTATCGCTTGCTTTTACTGACAGTTTGTACTACGATAGATAAAAACTCCTCAGCAGCTATCTTTTGTCTTGACAGCCATACAACGGCGGGAATATAATGAGCGGTAGATAAACAGAAAGGGGAGAGTTGATGTTGTTTGCGATAGACTGTCATGCTCATATTTATCATCAGCGGCTGGCGCCAAGAGCCGTAAAAGGAGTCGGAGAATTTTATGATGTTGCCATGGCGTGCGGCGGAACGACAGACGAATTGTCAGAGATTGCAAAAAACAGTCCGGTCAAAAAGTTTGTGGTCAACGTGGTTGCACTGAATGCCAAAAGTGCTGCCAGGCTCAATGATTTTGTTGCAGCAGAGTGCAGCCTCCACCCGGAATTTGTGGGTTTAGGGACTCTTCACCCTGATATGGAGGATATAGACAGTGAAATTGAGCGCATTGTTTCTTTAGGGCTGAAGGGAATCAAGCTGCACCCGGATACGCAGCAGTTTGAGGCGGATTCACCCAAGGCGATGAAAATCTATGAAAGGATAGAGGGCAGACTGCCGCTTTTGATACACAGCGGCGATTATCGGTATGATTTTTCTCACCCCCGACGAATTGCCCGTATTGCCGATACTTTTCCGAAGCTGACCATGGTAGCGGCGCATTTAGGCGGCTGGTCAATCTTTGAAGAGGCGATTCCCTATATGAAGGACAGAAGCTGTCACATGGATATTTCCAGCGTCATGCCTTTTATGAAACCAGAGCGGGTGTTGGAAATGATCAGACTGTATGGTGCTGATCGTCTGATGTTTGGCTCTGATTTTCCGATGTGGCACCCGGTCAGCGAGTTCAACAGCTTTATGCAGCTTGATCTGAGCCATGAGGAACAGGAAAAAATACTCTGGCAGAATGCTGCCGCTGTTTTTTCAATTGATTGTACAGACCTGCTGTGAAGCGTCAAAGGATTGCTGTGTTCTGTGATGCTGTGTCAGTGCATTACTCGATTCTGTAGTGATGCTTTACAGGTTAATGAAAAGCTTCCGGTTTGCAAAACAGACCGGGAGCTTTTTGCGTGTTATGGAATTACATTCAAAAATAAGGAAACGAGCTTGTTGTTTAGTATTTACAAAACTGTCGGCTTTTCAATTCTGCCATTCCAACTTATAGAATGGAATAATACAACAGGTGAAAGAATAGGTGCGGTAATACAGAAGTGACAGTTATGAGAGTATGGAAGCCGAAAGTAATCCAGTGTTTTATAAAAAAACAGTATCGCAAAAGATCATTCCCGCAGAAAAGCATTTTGTATTTCCCCAAAAAAGAAACGGCACGAGCTTCCAAAAAGTTCGTGCCGTTTCTTTTGTTAAGAAAAACTGATGATCCTTTGTATATGATCAACCTGTGAAAAAGCAGGTCACGTTGTGTCGCTCCATACTGCAGTGAGCGGTTGCAGGACTGCTTCCGGACGGCGGCATAGATGATTCTCTGCAAAAGTCGAAGGAAGCTTATCTTGTCAATGGAACAAAGGAAGAAATATGTTGACAGGGAATGCTTATGAGAAGGATTTTACAGCATTGAGCAGTTCGTCAACCTTGTCACTCTTTTCCCATGCAACGCCCAGATCCTCACGTCCCATGTGACCGTATGCGGAAAGCACACGGTAAATGGGTGCATTCAGACCAAGCTGCTTGATAATGGCGGCAGGACGCAGGTCAAAGACCTGACGAACGGCTTTTTCCAGAACGTCCTGAGAAACTTTTCCGGTACCAAAGGTTTCTACCATAACAGACACAGGTCTTGCAACGCCGATTGCGTAAGAAAGCTGAATTTCGCATTTGTCCGCAAGACCGGCTGCGACAATGTTTTTGGCAACATATCTTGCGGCATAAGCGGCGCTTCTGTCTACCTTTGTAGGATCTTTGCCGGAAAAAGCACCGCCGCCGTGACGGGAATAACCGCCGTAGGTATCGACAATAATTTTTCTGCCGGTCAATCCGCTGTCGCCGGCAGGACCGCCGATGACAAAACGGCCTGTAGGATTGACAAGAATACGGGTGTCGTCGTCCATGATCTCTGCGGGAATGACAGGGGTGATAACATGATGGATCAGGTCACGGCGAATGATGTCGATATCAACATTATCATCGTGCTGTGTGGAGATCAGCAAAGTATCAATACGGACAGGACGGTTGTTTTCATCATATTCCACCGTGACCTGTGTTTTGCCGTCAGGACGAAGATAAGGAATAGTGTGATCCTTGCGTACTTGTGTCAGACGCTTGGCGAGCTTATGCGCCAGAGAAATCGGCAGCGGCATCAGTTCGGGTGTTTCGTTGCAGGCAAAGCCGAACATAATACCCTGGTCGCCGGCGCCGGTTCTGTCAAGAGCGTCGCTGTTGTCGTCACGGTATTCATAAGCGGCGTCTACGCCCATTGAAATATCCGGTGACTGGGAATGGATGGAAGTGATAACGGCGCAGGAATTGCCGTCAAAGCAGCATTCGGGATTGTCATAGCCGATAGAAGTGATGACTTCTCGGGCGATTTTGTCAACATTGACAGACGCAGAGGAACTTACTTCTCCCATAATATGTACCAGACCGGTGGCGGCGGTTACCTCACAGGCAACATGAGCCTGCGGATCCAGACGAAGATATTCGTCCAGAACAGCGTCGGAGATACGGTCGCACATTTTGTCGGGATGTCCTTCGGTAACGGATTCTGATGTAAAGAGATAATGAGCCATAAGAGCTCTCCTTTCTGTTGTAAAAACGATTGTCCGGAGCAAAAAAAACAAGCCCTCCGGCATGACCGGAGGACTTTTTATCACACTCATCTTTCGGTCGAGCCGCAGGATTTGGCACCTTACTGTTTTTACAGCAGGTTGTCGGACTTCACAGGGCCTGTTCCCTCAGTCACTCCGGATAAGTTATCTTTCCAATTGTCAAGCATGATTATATCATTCAAAAAGCTGTATGTCAATGAAAAAAATCAGAATTCAAAACTTTATGTCTTTTTGACAAAAAAACGTTCGATATCCGTCTGTTTTTGTCGCACAAAATAATACCGTAAAACGGACAGCCGGACGGTTTAATATCTTTATCAATACAATCATCGAACGATACAATCATCATACAAGCAGTTTTCTTTTGCGAACGAATACGCCTGCCGTAGTGCGTCTTTTTGAGGCGGTTTTTAAATATGTAGAAGTGTTTGTCTCGTTGCACTTGATCGCCTTTTCAAAGCAGCTTTGCAGGTTAGCAGGTTTGCAGAAGGGGGAGTTTCTCTATCATGAAGGGTCTTCTAATGCGATTTGCAAGGCATTCAGAAAGGTGGTTTTCTATCTGTCGTTGAACAGCCATTCGAAGCGGTTTTGCATCATGCAAAATGAAAGGATACGGAACGTGAAGAAGTGGATTTTCGTTTGGTTGGTGTTTGGTTGTAAAAGAACTGATGCTCCTGTGGAGAAAAGACGGTCAGCCGATTGGAGAATAGTTGAAAAATGTCGCAAAAGAGAGTGTTTTCAGCAAAATAATGCTTGACAAAAGCATAAGAATCGTGTATAATCTGTACCAGTGTAAAGCGAAATGCTTTACAGAATCGTCCCTATAAAGGAGGTTCACCGGAATGTCAAAGAATTTTCAGATTGCAGAGCTGCTGGATTATTACGGAATGCTGCTGACGGACAAACAGCGGGAAACCGTGGAGTTCTACTATAATGACGACCTGTCGCTGGGAGAAATCGCCGAGAATACGGGAATTTCCAGGCAGGGCGTGCGTGACAGCATCAAAAGAAGCGAGCTGATTCTGTTTGAGGCGGAAGAGAAGCTCGGACTGCTGAAGAAGACAAAGGATCTGCAGAACGGACTGGACACGATACGCCGCAATATTGATATTATTGATGGGCTGAATATGCGCAGGTACCGTTCGAATGATATCAACGAGAGCATAAAGGTGATCCTTAACGAGCTGGAAAAGCTGAAAGAATTGTAAGTATATAAGGGGTGTGAATATGGCATTTGAAGGATTGTCCGAAAAGCTCAGCGCAGCTTTCAAGCGGCTGCGGAATAAGGGCAAGCTGACAGAAAGCGACGTAAAAAGTGCGATGAGAGAAGTGCGTATGGCGCTTCTGGAAGCAGATGTTAACTATAAAGTAGCCAAGGATTTTACCGGTAAGGTAACAGAAAGGGCTGTGGGCGCAGACGTTATGGAGAGTCTGACGCCGGCGCAGATGGTTATCAAGATCGTTAACGAAGAACTGACAGCGCTGATGGGCTCAGAGGAATCGAGGCTGAACTATGCAGGCAAGCCGCCGACAATTATCATGATGTGCGGTCTTCAGGGCTCCGGTAAAACGACGCACAGCGCAAAGCTGGCAAAAATGCTGAAAAAGCAGGGACATCGTCCGCTGCTGGTTGCCTGCGATATCTATCGACCCGCTGCTATAGAGCAGTTGAAGGTTGTGGGCGGTCAAGCAGGTGCGGCTGTGTTTGAAATGGGTCAGGAGGATCCTGTGACTATTGCCAGGGCTGCTGTCAGACACGCTAAGGACTACGGCAACGACGTGGTGATTCTGGATACGGCAGGACGTCTGCATATTGATGAAAAGCTGATGAACGAGCTGAAAAACATCAAAGCGGAAGTCAACCCGAATGAAATATTGCTGGTTGTAGACTCTATGACCGGTCAGGACGCTGTTAACGTGGCAAAGTCGTTTGATGAGCTGCTGGATATCAGCGGCGTGATCCTGACAAAGCTGGACGGCGACACCCGAGGCGGTGCAGCGCTGTCTGTCAAGGCGGTCACAGGCAAACCGATTAAATTTGCCGGCGTCGGTGAAAAACTGGGAGATCTTGAGGTTTTCCACCCGGACAGAATGGCGTCAAGAATTCTGGGTATGGGCGACGTGCTGACGCTGATTGAAGATGCAGAGAATAAGCTGGATCAGAAAAAAGCCGAAGAGATGGCGAAAAAATTCCAGCAGAACAAGTTTGACATGAACGACCTGTTAGAGCAGATGCAGCAGATCAAGAGGCTGGGCTCTATCAAGGGGATTCTGTCCAAAATTCCGAAAATCGGCAGTCAGCTTAAGGACCTTGACTTTGACGAGAAACAGATGGACAGAATCGGCGCTATGATTCAGTCGATGACAAAGGCGGAAAGAGAGAATCCCAAAATTATCAATCCGTCACGCAAAAAACGAATTGCTGCCGGCAGCGGTATGAAGGTGGAAGACGTCAACCGGCTGATGAAGCAGTTTGAAGAAATGCAGAAGTTCATGAAGGGCATGAACGCCAGAGATAAGTTCGGCAAAAGAAAAAGACTGCCGGGACTTGGCGGCATACCGATGAATCCTGCAATGATGCAGGGACAGGCTAATCCGGGCAAGCGGAAAAAATAATTGTGCTTTCACCCGATGCAGCGGCATTGGTGAAATAGATAAAAAGGAAACAGGGTTTCCGTGAAAACAAAAAACTGTGTCAATGGCACAAGTTCAAATTTTTGGAGGTAAATTCAATGGCAGTAAAAATCAGACTTCGCCGTGTAGGCGCAAAAAAGGCACCGTTCTATCGTGTAGTAGTAGCAGATTCCAGATATCCCCGTGACGGCAGATTCATCGAGGAAATCGGCACCTACAATCCTCTGGCAGAGCCCTCAGAGTTCAAGGTAGACGCTGACAAGGCTAAGCAGTGGATCGCTAACGGCGCACAGCCCACCGATACGGTTAAGGCATTGCTGAAGAAGAACAACATTATCTGATCAGTGATATCCGGAGGAAAACATGGAAGCATTACTGGTATCAATTGTCAAAGGACTGGTAGAAAAGCCTGAAGCTGTTACCGTTACCGCTGACGAAAAAAACGATGAAGGCGTCATAGTCTATCATCTTCATGTTGACGAGGACGATATGGGCAGAGTCATCGGCAGACAGGGAAGAATTGCCAGAGCAATTCGAACCGTTATGAGAGCTGCTGCTGCAAGAAATGACGAAAAGATTCAGGTTGAGATTGAGTAAGCAGTACCTTATCCGACAATTTAAGATCGTTACAAAAGGGAGAGGTCTTGTTTTGGGGCTTCTCCTTTTTTCATAAAAAGGGGCAGGTGACAATGTATGAAAAAGCAGTTTTTGGAGGCAGGAAAAATCGTCGGTACACACGGTCTGAAGGGCGAGGTAAGAATCGACCCATGGTGTGACAGTGCCGCTTTTTTGTGCCGTCTGAAGGCATTGTATGACGCAGAGGGAACAAAGTGGAAGGTTGTAAGCGCCAAGGTACACAAAAATGTTGCCATTATACAGTTCGGTCATATACATAGTATTGAGCAGGCAGATCTGCTGCGTGGAAAAATCGTCTATATGAACCGTGACGATGTAAAACTGCCGGAGGGAACTTGTTTTATACAGGATCTTCTGGGGCTTTCTGTGGCAGACGCCGACACGGGCGAGCAGTACGGGGTAATAACGGACGTTCTGAAAACAGGAGCCAATGACGTTTATCAGGTGTCAAAGAACGGCAGGGATTATCTGATACCTGTGATTCCCGACGTGGTAATCGAAAAGGATATTGACGGCGGATTGATCAGAATCCGACCGATGAAGGGACTTTTTGACGATGAGGATTGATATTATCACGCTGTTTCCGGAAATGTGCGAGGCAGTGCTGAATGAGAGTATCATCGGCAGAGCCAGAAGTAAAGGGATCGTCACGCTGGAATGTCATCAGATCAGGGATTATGCCTTTGACAAGCACCACCGGGTGGACGACACTACCTATGGCGGCGGTATGGGAATGCTGATGATGGCAGAACCGATAGCACTGTGTTATGAGGATCTGATAGAAAGTCTCGGCGTCAGACCGCATCTTGTTTATCTTTCGCCTAAGGGATCCGTGCTGACCCAGCAAAAAGTGCGTGAGCTGGCGGAATATGACAATCTTGCGCTGCTTTGCGGACATTATGAGGGAGTGGATCAGCGTGTGCTGGATTTGTACGTTGATGAAGAGATATCCATCGGGGATTATGTGCTGACAGGGGGAGAACTGCCTGCACTCGTGTTAGCAGACAGTGTGTGCCGCATGATTCCGGGCGTTCTGTCAGACAGCCTTTGTTTTGAAGACGAAAGTCATTACTGCGGCTTGCTGGAATATCCCCAATATACCAAACCTGCACAGTGGAGAGGCCGGGAAGTGCCGGAGGTATTGCTCAGCGGACATCATGCGAACATTGAGCGGTGGCGCCACGAAAGCGCTCTGCTTGAAACTGCCGCAAGGCGCCCTGAACTGTTGAAGAAGGCAGAACTCAGTGAAAAGGATATTAAGTTTTTGAAAGAACATGGGATTATTGTTTGAGCAAGAGCATTATAGTACTGTTTATGGTTGATCATAAGCACTTTGATAACTTCCTGAATGTGATGAAGATTGATTTGAACAATACAATAGCAAAAGTCGGAACGTGTGGAAGCTGAGTCGATGATAAAACGATACTGACCGCAGAAAACAGTGCCGATTGCGTGTATCAGATGTGCAAAATAACGGAAAAGAGGCTGAATTTGTCAAAATTCACTGAAAAAGATTGCTGAAAAGCTGCACTACAATCATAAAAAAAGAATGATAAATCCGTCAGAAATGCTGTCATTTTATGCGTAAAACAGAAAAAACAGGGCTTTTTCTGTTGAAATTCGTTAAGAAACACCCATAAATCAGTGTTAAAAGTGGGATTTATGTTTTACAAAGCATAAAAATTTTCAACATTTATGTCAAGTTGCACAAAGATGAGATGGAATAAAAGTTTTTCAATCGTATATAAATCCAAACTTTTATAAAACAGTTGATAATTGCTTAAATTATGCTATAATTGTTATATAACTCAGAACATACAAGAGTGGATGATCTTGTATGAACTGGTTGATGTTGAGGGGATTTATTTTTTGTTGAGGAGGAATTTTAATGTTCGTCAAGGAAGTAATGGTTCAGAATCAGGTAGGTCTTCACGCTCGTCCTGCTACATTCTTTATTCAGAAGGCTAATGAGTTCAAGTCTTCCATCTGGATTGAGAAGGAAGAGAGAAGAGTTAATGCGAAGAGCCTTCTCGGTGTTCTTTCACTCGGAATCGTTGGCGGCACAACCATTAAGGTTATGGCTGACGGCGCAGACGAAGAAGAAGCTGTTGACAGTCTCGTTAAGCTGATTCAGTCCGGATTCTCTGAATAAGAAAAATTTAACTCGTTCCTGAAAGCACCGCTGTTTTTTGAGGCGGTGCTTTTTCTGTGTTCAAAATGGTCGGTGGGACATCTGCAAAATAGGCCCCCCGCCCCCCCGAAAACGATGTTTGAGTCATTTACAATAAACTACTGAGCATACAAATCAAAAGTTTCGCTCAAGCCTTTTCAAAGGCTTGCAGGGTCAAGGGACAGCGGCGGAGTGCCTCCGGTGCGTGACCGCACTGGACGATTCGCAGGGACGTCCGCTAACGCTCCCTTGATTTCTACAACCAAAAAGCTCAGTCTGCGTACCAGACTCTCTGCAAAACTCTGAACCCGCCGTTAATGCGACTATCGCAGGCAGAAAACTACCCCAAAGGCGGACACGGGTGCAGCGTCACGCTGCCGCACCCGGCAGGCGAGACCCGGGTGACATCGGTGATTGGTTATACTTTCGTTCCGAGATTTCCGGCACGGGCAGCGTACCTGCGCTGCCAATTACGCTAACCGCCGTCGCAGCCCTGACAGGCTGCTTGGGGCTGGACAGTCTAAAAAAGTAATTAGTTGTACGCATCATCATTACCGTGCCTGCTTTATGATATTATGAAATCAAGTGAGTGCGTGAATGCACAAGACAATTAAGCCGGTTTAGGCAAAGAATAGTATATGATGAAGCTTTGCAGACAAGCATTGAACAGGGGAAACAAAGCTAATGAGAATATGATAAAACCCGTTTAATTACAAAAAAGAGGTGTCAGACAATTATGACCTTTGAAGAAATAAAACAAGACGAACAAAATTATATGATGAATGCCTATGGCAGATTTAACACAGCTCTTGTCAGCGGTAAGGGCGCAGTTGCCAAAGATGTAAACGGCAAGGAGTATATCGACTTTACCAGCGGCATAGGCGTCAACAGTCTGGGTTACTGCGACGACGGCTGGACAAAGGCGGTATCTGCTCAGGCAGCAACACTGCAGCATATTTCAAACCTGTATTATTCGCCGCTTCAGACAGAGGTTTCCAAAAAGCTCTGTGAGCTTTCGGATATGAAGAAGGTATTTCTGTGTAATTCCGGTGCAGAAGCCAATGAATGTGCAATCAAAATTGCGAGAAAATACAGCTTTGACAAGTATGGCAGCAGCAGACAAAAGATTGTCACGCTGGTAAACTCGTTTCACGGAAGAACCGTAACAACCCTTGCTGCCACGGGACAAGAGGTATTTCATAATTATTTCTTTCCGTTCACGGAGGGCTTTGCGTATGCAAAAGCAAATGATATTGATGATCTGAAAGAAAAGCTGACGGAAGATGTTTGTGCGGTATTCATCGAGCTGATTCAGGGAGAAGGCGGAGTTATGCCGCTGAACCGTGATTTTGTAGAAGCAATCAGTGAACTGTGTCAGGAAAAAGACGTTTTGCTGATGGTAGATGAAGTGCAGACAGGCATATCCAGAACAGGACATTTCTTCTGTTATCAGGGATACGGCATCAAGCCTGACGTAGTAACGGCAGCCAAAGGACTGGGCGGAGGACTGCCGATCGGAGCTTGTCTTAGCGGAGAGAAGACAGAAGGAGTCATTGTTCCCGGAAGTCACGGAACAACCTTTGGCGGCAATCCCATTGCCTGCGCTGCAGCAAAAGAGGTACTGTCCAGAGTGGCAACACCGGCGTTTCTGGAAGAAGTCAGCCAAAAGGGAGAGTACATCAGAGAAAAGCTGAAGTCGATCGGAAACGTTGCAGAGGTTCGGGGACAGGGCATGATGATCGGAATCGTTACCGAAAAAGACAATGCCAAAGAGATGGCAGGCAAATGTCTTGAAAACGGACTGTTGATTCTTACGGCGAAAAATCTTTTAAGAATGCTGCCGCCGCTGACGATTACTTATGAAGAAATAGACAAGGGATTAGCCATTCTGCAAAAAACGATGGAGGCAACTGGTTCATAAATGAAATGTAAGATATGTTCGGGACCGCTGAAGATACTCCTCGAAAACAAACTGGCAGAGTGTCCTCTGTGCAATACCATATACCGACTTCCGATTGAAGACGAATATACGAGAAAGATGGATAAACTCAGACCTTTCATGCACAGAGCTGAGATATATCTCTGACGGCATCTATGATATGGCAGAAACGTACTTTGATAAGGCGTTGGCAGTTATGTATGATTGTCCTACTGCACACCTTGGGAAATGTCTGGCTCATTTTCATGTCAAAACAATCTATGATCTGGTAGAAATTGACGGGGCTGCCGATGATTTTCATTTTAAGTATGCCGTTTCTCTTTTTGATGAACCGTTCAGAAAATATTTTGTATTCTCTACTGACGCTTCCACGCCAAAAACGGCGCCCTTATCAGTAGATGAATGGATAGAAGAAACGCTGCGTATCAGACGAAAGCTTATCCTTGCCCTGAAAAAAGAATCTTTGTACACGAAGTCGAGGAAAGATATTGATGCAGCCGAAGAAAAGGCGGACCAAAAATATCAGGCTGAGATTGATTATGTCAAAAAAATGATTGATTATATCAAAAGCAGCACACCGTATGGTCCCGAAACGCTTAAGCCGAGCATCTCAAAGTTCAGAAATTATGTTGTTTATAGTGCCGAACTGAATGCATATGAGCAGGCGTACTATTCCAGTGCAGGGTATACGCTTCGTTTGATTCAGCAATTAGCGCATAACAGACTTGAATTTCTTGAAAATATGAGGAATAAAGAAATAGAAGCAGTCGATAATGCATTGACAATCAGATACAATCCGGAACAATTGAAAGTTCTGGCCGACATTTATCCGATTCCCTCTTTGCCGGATCTTACTGCGTTAAGTTCCAAAGAGAAGCTGTATTGTCTGATGCTGAGTACGTACAGTTTTTGGACCCTGACCACACTTCGCAGTCACGAACTTATTTCACAGTATGCAGAAAGCAGAATAAAGACTTCTCTTCGGCGCCTTTGCAAAGAAAACGTTGTACGGGAGATTGCCGAAGACGGCGATACCTATTATGTACCGTTTGATATAGCTGATTTGTTTTTCGATAGAAGATAGTTGACGCAAGCACATGATCAGGGAAACACTTATTGCCGGAAAACCATTGTTGAAAAGCAATATACAACAAATAAAAATATATGGAGGAACCACAATGAAACATCTTTTGAAAATGCTTGATTTGTCAAGCGAAGAAGTGATCGGGATTCTGAATCTGGCAGATCAGCTCAAGTACGAACAGAAACACGGCATACCCCACAAGCATCTTGAGGGAAAGTCACTGGGACTGATTTTTGAAAAGGCGTCTACCCGTACAAGAGTATCCTTTGAGGTGGGAATGTATCAGCTTGGCGGACAGCCGATTTTCCTGTCATCAAAGGATATGCAGATTGGCAGAGGCGAACCTGTACAGGATACGGCAAGGGTATTGTCACGTTACCTGGACGGTATCATGATCCGTACCTTTGAGCAGAAGGAAGTAGAGGATCTGGCGAAATACGGCAGCATACCGATTATTAACGGACTGACAGATTTCTGCCACCCGTGTCAGATACTGGCAGACTTGATGACGATCCGTGAATTCAAGGGTAAGCTGGACGGGTTGAAAATGTGCTTTATCGGCGACGGCAACAACATGATGAATTCACTGATTGTCGGCGCTCTGAAAACAGGAATGTCCATTTCAGTGGCTTGTCCGGAGGGATATGAGCCGCATGAAGAGGTATTGGCATTTGCTAAGGAATATGGGGACAAGTTCAGTATGTTCCGCACACCAAAGGAAGCTGTCGTAGACGCAGACGTTGTTATCACAGACGTATGGGCGTCCATGGGACAGGAAGGCGAAGCCGAAAAGAGAAAGAAAGCCTTCGAAGGTTATCAGGTCAATGCAGAGCTGATGTCTTTGGCAAAGCCGGACGCTATGGTACAGCATTGTCTGCCCGCTCACAGAGGGGAAGAGATTACCGAAGATGTATTTGAAGCTCATGCAGACGAGATTTTCGAAGAGGCAGAAAACAGACTTCACGCACAGAAGGCAGTTATGGTAAAGTGCCTTTCCTGATAAAAACAGAGAGTTGAGAGTTAAGAGTTGAGAGAAAAAGCAAATTCAGAAGCTGAATCTGACTGTTAACACTCAACTCTTTTTGCCTCTCAACACTATATCTATTATCTGAAAATAACGGTAAGATATTTTTGTTAAGAATTTAACTTGAAATACCGGTTTGTTATATAGTATGATATATAAGTCAGAATGTAATGATAAGTAAGAATAAAACAGACTGAAGCTGAAGTAAGGTCCGGATAAAAGGAGGGCATTGCTGCAGCAAAACACAGTCACAAATAAGAGGAACGGAGAGATCGAGTATGAATACAGCCGCTTTTGAAAGCTATGAATCCGAAGTACGCTCGTACTGCCGCCATTTTCCGACAGTATTTACCAAGGCAAAGGGTGCCGATTTTTATGATGAAGAAGGAAGAAAGTATATCGACTTTTTCTGCGGAGCAGGTGCTGTTAATTACGGACACAATAATCCTGAAATCAAGTCGAAGCTGATAGACTATCTTGAATCCGATGGCGTTATGCATGCATTGGATATGTATACAGTTCCGAAAAGAGAGTTTATCGAGACTTTTGAAGAGAAGGTACTGAAGCCTCGTGGACTGAACTTTAAAATCCAGTTTCCCGGCCCGACAGGAACCAATGCAAACGAAGCGGCGCTGAAGCTGGCAAGAAAATATACCGGTCGTCAGAACGTATTTGCATTCATGGGTGCATTTCACGGTATGACGCTGGGTTCTTTGTCACTGACAACCGATAAGTCTTCCCGCAAGGGTGCAGGCGTACCGCTGACAAATGTCACGTTTATTCCGGCGCCGTATATGTTCCCGGAACTGGATACCATCGCTTATATGCAGCGCCTGCTGGACGATGATCACAGCGGCGTAGAGAAGCCTGCCGCAGTATTTCTGGAAACCATTCAGGCAGAGGGCGGCATTCAGGTCTTTGACGCAGAGTGGCTCAAGGCAGTGCGTGAGTTCTGCACAAAGAACGAGATTCTGATGGTAGTGGACGACGTACAGGTAGGCTGTTGCCGCAGCGGCACCTTCTTCTCGTTTGAAAGAGCAGGCATTCAGCCGGATATAGTCACCATGTCAAAGTCGATCGGCGGCTATGGTCTGCCGCTGGCACTTACACTGATCAATCCTGAAATAGATGTCTGGACACCCGGCGAACACAACGGCACATTCCGTGGCAATCAGCTTGCATTTGTTGCAGCCAAGGGCGGTATTGAATATATGCTTTCTCACAAGGTAGAGGAGCAGGTACAGGCAAAGGCAGAGATCATCAGAGATTATCTGGAAAAAGAGGTACTCACTCAGGACAGCCGCTTACAGCTTCGTGGTATCGGTATGATCTGGGGTGTGGAATTTGAAAAGATTCCGGTAGAGGGCTTGGCTGACAGAGTTATTGAAAAATGTTTTGAGCACGGTCTGATTATAGAAGGCGCAGGCCGTAAAAACTCAGTTGTCAAGTTGATGCCGCCGCTGGTAATCAGTGAAGAAGAACTGATCGAGGGCATGAAGATCATCAGACAGTCCGTTGCAGAGTGCCTTGCAGCGCTGTAATTGCAGGCGGAAGAGTCTGGAAAAAGCAATGTAATATATGCCGAAAACAGGGAAAAGCAAAGGCGAAGGCAAAGGACTATTCTAAGTGGGGAAGATAACATGAATTTCAAGTATCTCGTGCGTGTACTGGGAGGCGCCAGCTTCAAGAAGATGGGAAAAGCCATCAACACGGTACACGAAAAATCAGGAAAAAGCAAGTTTACTACGTTTTTTGATATGCTGGGTTGTTCCATGCGTTACGGCGCAGGATATAATGATTATATTATATTTGAGTTCTATAAAATGAACGGCAAGCAGCGCAAAACATATATGACCAGAATGAAGAACAACCGACTGATCACCACCATGAACGATCCGCAGTACACCCGGATATTTGACGAGAAAAATCTGTTTGACAAGAAATTTGCCGCATTCATGGGCAGAGAGATTCTTGATCTGGCGGATATCGATTATCCGGAATTTGAGAAGTTTGTGCAGGGTAAGGAGTATTTCTTTGCCAAACCGTACATCGGTGAAAGCGGCAAAGGAATTGAGAAGATCAAGGTAGCGGATTATGAGAATACGGAAAAGCTGTATGAATACATTCGTTCGCCGGAGAAGAACTTCGGCGTCATCGAAGAAGTGATTGTTCAGCATCCTGACGCCGCAAGAATCTATCCGTATTCGTTGAACTGTCTTCGAGTCGTTACGCTGGTTGTAAACGGAGAAGCGCATATTTTGTATGCCGTATTCAAAATGGGCAATAACGGTCATTTTGTGGATAATCTTGAAAGCGGCGGACTTGCCTGTCATTTTGATCTGGATACAGGAGAGATTGTCGGCAGAGGACATACTTCTGCGCTGATATGCTATGACGAGCATCCTGCAACGGGCATCAAGTTTGTGGGCTATAAGCTTCCCTTCCATGAAGAAGTCAAGGCGCTGGTCAAAAAGGCGGCTCTGGTTATACCGTCCTTCCGCTATGTGGGCTGGGACGTATGCCTGACGCCGAACGGACCCTGCATTGTCGAAGGCAACGATTTTCCTGCGTATGATTTCCCTCAGTTGCCTGACGATGACAAGCCCCGCATCGGACTAGTACCGAAGATTGAAGCTTTAGGTATCAAGGTGAAAAAGTAACCATTGCTGAAGAGTGAAAATTATATTAGATAAGAAGCTTTTAATGAAGATACCTTCAATAGACATGAGCGGATAATTTCGCACAATTGGGAAACTGCAGGAGTACTTTGCGTATTCCGAGGAACGATAACGAAAATATGTGGGATTCACGCAAAAGGTATCATAAGTATTCTATTCAATAGTGGCCTGATACTATACTTCGTTAAAATGCGTTATAAGCATTTTATAGTGCCGGCAGCGTGTCGAAGTCTGCGCACAGCAAAATTCAATTAAAGTATTTAATTGAATTTTGTATCAGTATCCGCATTCAGGCAACATGATAAATGATGAAAAACAAGCCGCTTCTGGTAATATATTGTAGGATAAAAAGCCTCCCTTCTTTCCGAGATGAAAACGGAAAGAAGGGAGTTGCTTTTTTCAGGACTTAATGGCATAAAAACCGCTTTGCATATAGGTATGCCAGAACAGCTCTGCACAGGAGAAGCCTGTTTCACGCAAAAGAGACAGATGGTCGTTGACGGTGATGGGGAAAAATTCACTGCCGTACCTGTTGGAGTGGCGCTGTATTTCTTCTTTTGATCTGCCGCACTGATACTCGAACTCTTCCAACTGTCGGAGCATCAGCTTTTTGCCGATGGAGGTATCCGGTGCGGTATTTTCAAAGCAAATAAACAGACCGTTTGGCCGTAAAGCCCGGAAGCAATGACTGACAGCAGTTTTTCTTGCAGCTTTGTCAAAATAATGGTGAGACTGAATGGCAGTAACCACGTCAAATCTGTTTTCGAAGGGGAGGCTTTCTGACCCGACATGAAGCATCTGACAAGGGTTGTTTTTCAGCTTGTCAGCAGCCGCAGCCAGCATCTCGGCAGAAGGATCACACAGCACCAGTTCCGACAGGATCAGCATATCCTGAGCCATACAGCCGAAATGACCGGTTCCGCAGCCGGTGTCAAGCACAGAGAGCGGACGGCTGCCGAAGTAAGCATGAATCAAGCTGAAAATCTGCCGATAGATTTCGTCATAAAACGGAATGACCCTGCGGATATTGTCGTCATATTGTAAAGCACGAAAGGCAGATGAATTGCTCATGTTACATATTCCTTTCTGAGAGGTTGTAATATCAAACTTACACAGTCGTCAGATGAATTGTGCATTGAGAATGATTTTTTGTAAAAGCCTGCGGAATCAGGTTCATAAAGCACGGTAATAAGGGCAAATGTTGACATAGCTGCCGTCTTTGCTGCGAAAACCACCGTGAATAGTACCGAGCCGAATAAAGCCAAGCCGTTCGTATAAATGTCTGGCATGAATGTTGCTTTCCACAACAGCATTAAACTGCATAATACGGAAGCCGGTTTCCTTGGCCTTTGAGAGACAGTCCAGAACGAGTTTTTCGCCGATGTGCAGACCTCTGCAGCCGGAGGATACGGCATAGCTTGCATTACAGATATGTCCGCATCTGCCGATATTGTTTGGGTGGAGAATATAAAGTCCGACAACTTTGTCATTGACTGTGGCGACACCGCAGTAGGTCTGACTTTGGAAAAAAGACAATGCATTCTTTTTATCAAGCAGCTCTTCCTGCGGAAAAGCGAGCCCATCGCTGACAACTTCGTTCCATATCTGTATCATATCTTCAAGATCTTCATAACGAAAAGCTCTGATCAGCGGTTCAGTAGATGTGTGAAAGGAATTCATAATGGCATCTTCTTTCTTTGAGGATTAATTAGATTATACCATATTATTACACCGAAAACGATAGCAGCGGAATAAAAATGAAAAAAAAGACAACAATAAAAAAAGTGAATATGAACGATCAAAAGAACGAAACGGAGGAAATAGTCCGAAATGGCAAAACGAATCGGAGAAGCGACCATTGAATTAAGCGGAAAAGCAGGTATCAGTCAGTCCGTAGGAATTGCCGGCAGCAAAGAGCTGGCAGGCCCGCTTGGACAGTATTTTGACATAGCCTTCAAGGACGATAAATTAGGACAGGAAACATGGGAAAAAGCCGAAAGCACGCTGCAGACAACAGCGGTAAAAACACTGCTGAAAAAAGCGGAGCTGATGGAAGGAGATATTGACGTCATCTTTGCCGGAGATCTGCTGAATCAGTGTATCTCATCTACCTTCGGGCTGAGAGAACTTGGCATACCGCTTTACGGACAATATGGCGCTTGTTCCACAATGGCGCAAACAATAGCGGTTGCGTCTGTTTTTGTAGAATCAGGAGCAGCCAACCGTGCAGCAGCCGTCACTTCGTCGCATTTTTGTTCTGCCGAGAGACAATTCAGACTTCCCATTGAATATGGCGGACAGCGAACGCCTACCGCCCAATGGACGGTAACCGGGGCAGGAGCAGCGCTGATTGAAACGGACAGTCAGATCAAGGTAAAGCATCTGACTACGGGCAGAATTGTAGACTTATCTGTGAAAGACGCAACCAATATGGGGGCTGCCATGGCGCCGGCTGCAGCGGATACGATTTTTCGTTATCTGAGAGATACCGGAACCACGGCGTTTGATTATGACCTGATTCTGACAGGCGATCTGGGGAAAATCGGCTCTGAGCTGCTGTGTCAGTTATTACAGCGTCAGGGAATTGAAATAGGGTTCAATCATCAGGACTGCGGTTGTCTGATCTATGATATTGAAGGGCAGGACGTACACGCAGGAGGATCCGGATGCGGCTGCTGCGGTTCCGTATTCTGTTCCTACATCATGCAGCGTCTGCAGCGCAGAGAACTGAATCATATTTTGTTTATTGCCACCGGGGCGCTGATGTCCCCTACTTCTTCTCAGCAGGGAGAGAGCATACCGGGAATCGCACACCTGTTGCATATTACTGCGGAGTAAAGCGTCTGAGAGGATACCATCTATTTTTATCATTCAATAACAGCAGGAAACAGAGTCAAAAAGAAGACAAACAACAATCTGTTCATCGATTCCGCCCGATGGCAGAAAACTGGTATCAACAGAAACACGAGGCAAGGGAAAGACTATGGAAAATGGGATTACGGTGACAATGGAAAACCTACACGCAGAAAGGGACATGGGGTATTCTCTCGTATGCGCTTGATCATGCAGGATAAGAAGAGTCCGGAGCAATGGAGCAAAGGTACTGCCGGAGGGTAACTGACGGAAGAAAAAACCGACAGTTATACTTGATGAAAAGTATGACTGTCGGTTTTGCTATCATTGGAACAGATGATTGAAGAAAAAAGAGGGGTGTTAATCTTCCACACGCTTTTTGGTGGTCCATCTGTTACTGCGCCAGCGCATAATCATCAGAATTCCACGGAAGCATTCATCGGCTGCGAGAGCAATCCAGAGTCCGTAAATACCCATGCCGCAGACCACGGCTAAAAGATAAGAGCCGCCTACACTGAGCAGCCAGTTGGAAAAGACAGCGCAGCAGGTAGGATAAAACACATCACCTGCACCACGCAGACACGCAATCATCACAAGATTTGTCGTGCGACCCAATTCCAATATGATGTTGATAATCAGTACAGCAGATGCAATGGAAATCACATCATTGTCGGACGTAAACAAAGAGATTAGCGGTACTCTGAAAAGAATGCCGAGGAAAGAAGCGCAAACTGCAATGATCAATGCAAGGCGGAGGGAAGAAAACCCCTGTTTTCGTGCTTTTTGAATGTTGCCTGCGCCGACATCATGACCGATCATAATCTGAGAAGCCTGACCGATAGAAACAGAACAGATATAGAACAGGGTCGTGATGAACTGGATATAGGTTTTGGCAACCAATTCCTGCTCTGACAGACAATTCAGAACGATCGAGGTAATCACCAACTGCGAAAGATTGTATAAAAATGTTTCCAGAGCAGAAGGAATACCGATTTTGAAAAATGTGACAATATCGTGTTTTGGCAGAGGAAACAGCAGCCGAAGGTCAGACAATCGGAGAACCTTGCGAAAGAGGAGTATAGCCATAATGGCGGTGCCGAGAATACGGCTGATCACCGTAGCGATGGCAACACCTGTTACGCCGAGCTGCGGAATGCCGAACAAACCGAGAACAAAGATAATATCCAGCAGAGTGTTCAGCAGATTGATGCCGACCGTTACGAACATAGGCAGCTTAGTCATGCCGTGGCAGCGCATGATAACGGACATAGCATTCATAACTGCCTGAAAGAACAGGAAACCGCCCACGACGGAGAGATATTGACCTGCAAAGGAGAGAATCTGTCCCTTGGCGCCGATGAACATGAGAATCGGCTGACTGAAAAGCAGCAGGATCAGACTGACGATCAGACCGGCAGTTAACTGTAGAGCAATGGAAAGGACGGCAGTACGGGCGGCCTCTTTTGGCTTTTTGGCGCCGAGATACTGTGTCAGCAGAATGCCGCCTGCGCCCGAAATGACCGTAAAGACGATTGTCACAACAGAAACAGCCTGATTGGCAGTATTGACGCTGGAGGCAGCAAGGTCATCATAACGGCTCAGGACAAAGACGTCGACCATGCCGAGCATCATAAACAGGAGGGTTTCAATCAGCATAGGCCACGCAAGCTGAAAAAGATTCAGTTTTTCAGGTGATTCATCAGAGTCGTTTGCATGAACTTTATTGGATTGAATCTGTTTCATATATAATCGTACCTTCCGGTAATAAAACTTTGCCGTCAAACCCTTCGGAAAACAGACTGTTTCCCTGCAAAGACAAGGGAAGAGGCGTATTGGTTCCGTTAAGAATAATGCCGATCGTACGGGAAGAATCGTGGGCAAAGCGCTGATAATGGAGCAGACGGGGCTGTTTGTCATCAAAGATAAAACGGAAACAAGTAGTTTTCAGTTCCGGCAAAGAGTGCCGCAGGCGAATCAATTCCCGGACACGGTGCAGCATATCATCATGCATTCCCTTTTCCAGTTCGTCCCAAGGCATAGGACGACGGTTTTCTGCGGCATTTCTGCCACGAAGGGCGATTTCGGTGCCGTAATACAGACAGGGGGTTCCGGGCATTGTCATCAGCAGGGCAAGCTTTTGCAGCAAAAGGCGCTGATTCCCTTTACATTCTTCTGCAATGCGGGTTGTGTCATGCGTATCCAGAAAGTTGAACATTACCCTGACAGACTGTTCCGGATACATGGTCAGGCAACGGTTCAGGCTGTACATAAATTCTTTGGCGGTAAGCTGCGGATGACGGGAAAAATCATTGATGCAGCTGCTGAGGGGATAGTTCATAACAGAGTCATATTCTCCTGCACAGAGCCAGCGGATAGAGTCGAACCAGATTTCGCCCAAAAGGAAAATGTCGCTTTTGAGAGCTTTGAGGGAAGCGGAAAGAGCCTGCAGAAAGGTGTGGGACACTTCATCTCCGACGTCAAAACGAATGCCGTCAATATCCCATTCACGCACCCAGTAAGAGCAGATATCGGTAAAGTAGCGAATCACTTCCGGATTGTTGGTGTTCAGCTTTGGCATACCTGCCCAGAAGGAAAAGGTGTAAAAGCGGCCGTCTGCGGTATCGAAACGGTCACGCAAAAAATCTTTGTCGTTAATAAAGAACCATTCGTAATAGGGTGACAGCTCACGCTTCTCACACACATCTTTCCATGCGAAAAATTCCGTTCCGCAGTGATTGAATACACCGTCCAGCATAATGCGGATTCCAAGCTCATGAGCTTTTTGTACCAGCTCACGCATATCATCTTCCGTACCGAAATCCGGATCAATTGTCTTGTAGTCAAAGGTGTTGTACTTGTGATAGCTGTTGGAAAGAAAAACCGGCGTCAGATACAGTCCCCTGATGCCCAGTTCGTGCAGATAAGGCAGCCGTTCTGTAATACCTTTCAGATTGCCGCCGTAGAGGTGATTAAAGCCGGTTTTTTTATGTTGATTCCAAGGCACCAGCTTCGGGTCGTCCGGTGCGCCGGCATTCCGGCAAAAACGGTCAGGCATGATCTGATACCATACAATATCACTGACGTATTCAGGAGGGGAAAGAATATCGGAAGGATTCAGCCACGGAAATTTGAAATACTGACAAACAGATGCTTCAGCGTCGTCAATCGTGCAGACCTTGTTGTCAAACACACAGTAGCTATGACCTTCTGATCTGATTTCAAAGTAATACTGCAGTCTTTTGAAAGGCGGCTTTATCCGGTATTCCCACAGATAGTGACATTCCGTTTCCGCTAAAAAAGACATGGGATAGGGTTTGCCGTACCAGCGGCTTTTTCGTTCCAGCTCGTTGATAAAGGGATCAGAGCAGAGAATAAAAGCTTCGTCAACATCTTTTCCGGTTTGAAGGCGAATGACAACGGTATCACGATCTGCTGCGTAGCAAAAACTACCGTTGCTGCGGTGAAAAACTGCGGCACGATCCATAACAAAGGCACCTCCGTAATTGTGTAATAAAGACAGATGGGTATTTTCTGTACGCTTTCTATTCATAGTGTAGCATAAAACAATACTGTTTTCAATTTACTAATCCAGCCCTTTATTTGCATAATTCTACACAGTTTGATGGTTTTGGTGTCAAGTCAGAGAAGTCAAAAAATATACAATCATATTTCTATAAAAGAATTATAATAAAGCGGAGTTTTCTTATAATAGTAGTCAATTGATGCTATAATTGGTTGTATTGCGTCAGTCGGACATCAAAAAAACTGTAACAATGAAAATGGAGGGATCATTCTTGGATCCGTGGATATTATCCGCAATAATATTGCTGTTGGTAATGGCGTCGGCATTTTTTTCTTCTTCAGAAACAGCCTATTCTTCCGCCAGCCGCATACGCCTGAAAAGCTATGCCGATAACGGCAGTAAAAAAGCAAAACGGGCATATTACATATATGAGCATTACGACAAAGCGCTTTCCACCATACTGGTAGGCAATAATATCGTGAACATTGCAGCCTCTGCGTTAGCCACACTGCTGTTTGTATCCTTTTTCGGCGAGGCAAGCGGAACAGTTCTGAGTACGGTGGTACTGACGATCATCATACTGATTTTCGGTGAAGTGCTGCCAAAGAACATTGCAAAAGAGAACAGCGAAAAAACCGCCATGGGTTTTTCGGGGATACTGTATTTTCTGATGGTGATACTGACGCCGGTAACCTTTTTGCTGCTGAAGCTCAGTGATCTGGCAAAGAAATTAGCGTCACGGGGCAAAACAGACAAAGAGCCGTCTGTAACAGAGGACGAGCTGAAATATATTGTAGAGAGCATTGAAGACGAAGGTGTGCTGGAGGAGCAGGAAAGCGAGCTTGTCCAGTCGGCACTGGAATTTGATGAAAAGACGGCATACGATATACTGACGCCGAGAGTAGACATGACAGCGATAGCAGAAAACGAAAGTGCTGACAAAATCAGACAGATTATCTTAAACGAGCGTTATTCCAGAATCCCGGTTTACCGGGACAGTGTGGACAATATTATCGGTATTCTGCACACCCGAGATTATCTGGAGGCGCTGCTGACCACCGATTCGCCCAAGCTGACAGACCTGATACAGCCTGCGTATTTTATTTATCGTTCCAAAAAGCTGTCGTCACTGTTAGCGGATTTTAAGTATAAGCGGCTGCATATTGCGATTGTCACAGACGATTACGGTGGAACACTGGGCATGGTAACGATGGAAGACTTGCTGGAGCAATTAGTAGGTGACATCTGGGACGAGGACGAAGAAGTGGAAAACCGTATCCAGAAGCTCGGAGATCACCGGTATGAGATCAGCGGAGACTGCCATATTGACGAACTACTGGAGCTGCTGGAAAAGGACGACAAATATATTGAAACAGAGAGCAAGTCCGTTGGCGGCTGGGTAACAGAACAGTTAGGAGATATTCCCGAAAGCGGTGCGGAGTTGAATTATAAAGATCTGACGATCAGGGTAAAGAAAGTAGAAGATAATCGAATTACGGCAATTGTGGTGCATGACGGTACACCCGAAACGCCGGAACAGGAACCATAAAACAAAGCAAGAGAAAAAAGCTTCGCCGGGATTTCATGCGGCGGAGCTTTTCTGATGCGATATGCCAAAGAAAAACTCTTGTAATGTATCATAAAATCGTTTATAATAGAACAGTAAAATAACGATCGGGAGAGAGAAAGAGTCATGCTTTTGTCGGAATTGGCGGCTAATGCCGAGCTGAAATATGATATAGCAGAAGCGATGAAAAACCGGACGCTGCCTCATGCCATTCTGATAGAAGGAGTGAAGGGCAGCGGCAAAAAGACGCTGGCGCAGATTCTTGCTCAGTATGCGGTGTGTTCAGGTGAAGGAAATCGTCCGTGCGGCGTATGTCCGGATTGTATCAAAGCACAAAAGGGCATTCATCCCGATATTTTTATTGCTGACGGCACAAAATCCGGGGAACTGAATATTGAAGCGGTAAGACAGATTCGATCGGCGGCGTATATCAAGCCGAACGAAGCTCAGAACAGGGTGTTTTTGCTGTACAATACAGAGAAGATGCTGGCGCCGGCTCAGAATGCTTTTTTGAAGGTACTGGAAGAACCGCCGCCGAACGTATTGTTTGTTCTGACGTCGGTTTCAGCCACAGCCATGCTTCAGACAGTGCGGTCACGAACAAGAATACTGACCATGTATCCGCCGACCGCAGAGGAAGCGCTGCAGGTTCTGCAGAAGATGTTTCCGGAGGAAGAGTCGGAAAAGCTTGCAGAGGCGGCAACAAGCAGCGGCGGAAATATCGGAGAAGCCGTGTCGCTGTTAAACAACAAAGGGGAAGAAGAAAAGCAGATGGCAGCAGATATTTTCAAAGCTTTGCTGCAGACAGCGGAATATCCCCTGCTGATACAGACGAATCAGGCAGTGCGTGACAGAGCCTTTGCCGCAGGGGTTCTGGAAAGACTGTATGAGTTGTCTGCGGAATGTGTAAAGGCAAGCTATGGCGCAGCAGAAGTATCCGAAACGGCAAAAGAACTGGCGGGTACTGTATCGAAAAAACGACTGTGTACCCTGCAGGAGAATATCACGAAGGCAAGGGATCTGCTGAATTATAATGTGAACCTGAATTTATACGGCACATGGCTGTGTGCTGTGCTGAGACAGAATTAAGACGGAGGAGAATATGGCAACGATAATCGGTGTAAGATTCAGAGAAGTAGGAAAGATATATTATTTTGATCCTGACGGCGAAACGCTGAATAAGGGAGAATACGTGATAGTAGAAACCAGCCGCGGTGTAGAGTGCGGAGAGGTCGCCATGGGAAATCGGGAGATCGGAGACAGTGAAATCAGTTATCCGCTGAAAAAGATGCTGCGAAAAGCGACAAAACAGGATCTGGACAAAGTACAGGAAAACAAAGAGAAAGAGAAAAAGGCGTTTGTTGTCTGCGAGCAAAAAATTCGTGAGCATAAGCTGAAGATGAAGCTGATCAACGTAGAATACACCTTTGATAATAACAAAATTCTCTTTTATTTCACGGCAGACGGCAGAGTCGATTTTCGTGAGCTGGTCAAGGATCTGGCGTTTGTGTTCCGCACAAGAATCGAACTCAGACAGATTGGCGTGCGTGACGAGGCAAAAATGCTGGGTGGACTGGGAATATGCGGCAGGCCCTTCTGCTGCAAGACCTTTATGGGAGATTTTCAGCCTGTATCCATCAAAATGGCAAAGGAACAGGGAATGTCATTGAATCCTGTGAAGATTTCCGGAACCTGCGGCAGACTGATGTGCTGCCTGAAATATGAACAGGACGCTTATACAGATCTGCTGAAGCGTACACCGAAGATCGGCGCTATTGTCAATACACCGGACGGCAGGGGAACCGTAGTAGAGCAGAACCTGATTACCGGTATCCTGACGGTATCATTGCATAAGGCACCGAATGCGGCGCCGCATACATACAAGACGGAAGAAGTATCTTTGATCAAGGACGGTCAGATCAAGGTGGATAAGGCAGAAATGGAGAAGCTGAAAAAGCTGGAAAAACAGTGACCGTTAACTTCAGGTAAAAGAGAATAGACGTCAAAAAGCTGTCGGCGCTAAAAAGGAAACGATAGAATAACGGCAGCAGAAAAAGCGTCTATATGGCTTCCCTGAAAAGAACAGAAAGATACCCCCTTGCAAAACAGAGATGGGTTGTGCTATAATAGAGTCAATACAAAAACGCAGAGAAAAAGAGAGTAGCCGAATCCCCTTGGTTGGAAGAGACATTCGCCGTGGCTGAAAGCGAATGACGAAGGCTCGGTGAAGTTCACTTTGGAGCGGTGCTGCTGAAAGGACATAGTAGGCGGCAACGGTTCGTGTCGTTATTCACGCAAAAAGAGTCTGTTCAACAAGAGCAGAAATCAGGGTGGTACCACGGAAGTTTCTTCGCCCCTGCACCGAAAAACCGGTGCAGGGGTTTTTATTATTTTCGGGGGAAAGCCTTAAAACAATCACGAAATGATTATCGGAGGTAGTTATGGACGAGCGAATTGTACAGTTAAAAGCTGAATTGGAAAAAAAGCTGTCAGAAGCGAAAGACCTGATCAGTCTGGATTCTGTCAGAGTCGGTTATCTCGGCAAGAAGGGAAGTATAACGGCACTGCTGAAAGGCATGAAAGATCTTGCGGCAGAGCAGAAAAAAGCATTTGGTGCCGACGTGAACAAACTGAAAGAATATGCGGCACAGGAGATTGAGAATAAAACGCAGGAGCTGAAAAGACTGCAGGTTGAAAAAGAGATTCGATCTATGCCGAAGTTTGACATATCTGCGCCGGCAAAATGCGCCTGCGGTTCTTATCACCCGATCACACTGGTACAAAGACAGTGCGAGACAATCTTCAAGTCAATGGGCTTTACGGTAGAAGATTACAGCGAAGTTGTCACAGACTACGAGTGCTTTGAATCGCTGAATATTCCGAAGCATCATCCCGCCAGAGATATGCAGGATACTTACTACCTTGAGAACGGGCAACTGCTGAAATCCCAGACCTCAGCGGCACAGAATGCGATTCTGAAAAAATACGGTCCCGGACTGATTCAGAACGGCACACCCATTCGTGCTATTTTCCCTGGACGCTGCTTCCGCAACGAAGCAACCGACGCCTGTCATGAAAACACCTTTTTCCAGATGGAGGGTGTGATGGTCGATAAGGATATCTCTATTTCCAATCTGATTTATTTCATGAAGACGATGCTGTCCGAAGTTTTTCGCAAGGATATAAAAGTACGGCTTCGTCCCGGATTTTTCCCGTTTGTGGAGCCGGGCTTTGAGCTGGATATCAGTTGTCTGATCTGCGGCGGAGAAGGCTGTCCCTCATGCAAGCACAGCGGCTGGCTGGAACTGTGTCCCTGCGGCATGATTCATCCGAATGTACTGCGTGAAGGCGGCATAGATCCTGACGAATACACAGGCTTTGCATTTGGTCTGGGTCTGACAAGACTGGCTATGATGAAATACGGTATCAAAGATATCCGTGACCTGAACAGCGGCAGTCTGAAAGCACTGTCACAGTTCACAGACGATGAATAAGGGAGGATCATATCATTATGCTGTTATCTATGAATTGGATTGAGGACTTTGTTGACCTCAGCGGATTGAATAAAACAGAGCTTATACACAGATTCTCACTTTCCACAGCCGAGGTTGAGAATGAGATTTTTTATAAAGGCAGCGATATTTCCGGTATAGTTGTGGCTGAGATCAAGTCGGTGGAGGAACATCCGCAGTCAAAAAAGCTGCATTTGCTGAAGGTTGACGACGGCAAAGGAGAGCTGACAGACGTTGTCTGCGGAGCGCCGAATGTCAGAGTCGGTATGAAAACCGCCTTTGCACCTGTCGGTGCAAAAATCGGCGAGATAACGATAGCGCCCCGTGATCTGGCAGGTTATACTTCCTACGGTATGTGCTGCGGAGAATCCGAAATCGGTATCAGTGACGACAATTCCGGTATCATGGAAATTACCGATGATATTCCGGTAGGAACTGATCTGAAGACTGTCTATGACATGGACGACATTATTTTTGAAGTAGACAACAAGTCGCTGACAAACCGCCCTGATTTGTGGGGACACTACGGCATCGCCAGAGAGTTTGCGGCACTGGCCGGCAGAGAACTGAAGCCGCTGGAAACAGCCGAGCTTTCGGTATATGATAATCTTCCGAAGGTTGACATGAAAATAGAAGACACGCTCTGCAAACGCTACAGTACCATGAAGGTGGAGAATATCAGCAGAAGCGTCAGCCCTGTCAATATCCGTATCAGACTGTATTACTGCGGCATGAGAGCTATCAACTTTCTGGCTGACCTTACCAACTACCTCATGCTGGAGATGGGACAGCCCATGCACGCTTTTGATGCACGCAAGGTAGAGAAAATCCGCATCAGACGCTTTGACGCTCCTTTTACGTTCACAACACTTGACGGTGTGGAAAGAAACATAGATGAAAACACACTGATGATCTGCAACGATACAACACCGGTCGCTATTGCAGGTATTATGGGCGGACTGGATTCCGAGATCGTAGACGACACCACTACTCTGACGCTGGAATCAGCAAACTTTGACGCTGCGTCTGTCAGAAAATCGACGGTAAGGCTTTCTCACCGTACAGACGCTTCCATGCGCTATGAAAAGAGTCTTGATCCTGAGATGACGGTTCCTGCCATCGGACGGTTTTTACACCTGCTGATGAAGTATGACAGCGGTGCAAAGGTAGTGTCGGCGCTGACCGATGAATATGCCGTCAAATTCCCGCCGGTAACGCTTCACTTTGACATGAAGTTTGTTGACCGATACACCGGCATCAAAATTGACAGTCAGACGATTCTGCATACACTGACCAGTCTTGGCTTTGGCGTGACGCTGGAGGGCGAGAGTTTTACGGTAGAAGTGCCTTCATGGAGAATCACGAAAGACGTCACAATGAATGCCGATATCATCGAAGAAATCACCAGAATTTACGGATACGACAATTTTGAGATTAACACAACCCGTTCACCGCTCTATCCTGTGAGAATGACAGAAGTCAAAAACAGCGAAGAGAGAATGAAGGATATGCTGGTGAAAAAGTTTGCGCTGCATGAGCTGCATTCTTATGTATGGGCATATAATGACGAACTGAAAGCACTCGGCATTGAGATTGAGCCAAATGTCAAGCTTGCCAATGCGACCAACCCGAATATTGAAACCTTGAGAAACTCCATTATACCGACCCAGCTTTGTCAGGTAAAGAGCAATACTTCCTATGCTCCCGAGTTTGGCATCTTTGAAATCGGCAGAACAGTCAGCGGACTTGATGAGAATAATCTGTGTGTGGAGCATAAAAAGCTGGCAATCACACTTTTCAGCAAGAGTACCGATATCCGTGAGCTGTATTTCAGACTGCGTGATATTCTGGCAGCGCTGACGCAGGATATCAAGCACTCCGAGCTGACCTTTGCAGCCACAGAGCCTGCCCATCATTATGAACACCCTGTCAATCTGAACAAGGTACTTCTGGACGGTCAGGAGCTGGGAGTAATAGGCATTGTTCACCCGGTTGTCAGCAAGAATATTGACAAAAAGGCAGCCGTAGTATTTGCCGAGATAGATGTTGAGCTGTTTGCACAGGCAGAAGATAAGGGCATAGTCTATGATGAGCCTTCAAAGTATCCGTCCATCGAGTATGACCTGAGCATGGACATTCCGGAAAACACCTTCTATGCAGATTTGAGGGAATGCTGGGAAAAGGAAGATAACGGACTGTTGAAGTCTGTTGGTATAGTAGATACTTACCATACAGAAACGGTCAACCGTATTACGGTAAGGTTTGTATTTGGTTCACATGACAGAACGCTGTCATCGGTGGAAGTGCAGGAGATTATAGATAAGATCACCGCCAATCTGTCCCGAAAGAACGTCACGATCAAAAACAACTAAGCTGAAAAACAGAGTTGTAAGCTGAAAAACAGTGCCTGTTTGTCGGCAGATACCTACTGAGGAAAAGCCCCGTATTCGACGAGAATACGGGGTAATATTTTCCCTTATGAAAAAACACATAAAATTCGTCTAAATTCTATTGTATTTTACAAATAAATATGGTAAGATATATGAGTGAGGTGATATAAATGCGTGATAAAACGATGATTTTTTCTATTTCAGATAACCGTGACGAAAGCGTGCGTGCCATTCTGACAACCGTATATAAAGCGCTGAAAGAAAAGGGGTATAATCCGATCAACCAGATCGTAGGCTATATACTGTCTGAAGATCCGACTTATATCACCACTCATAATAATGCAAGGAGCTTAATTCGCAAAATCGACAGAGATGATTTGTTGGAGGTATTGCTCAAAAGCTACCTGAACACATAACAGGCTATAAAGCAAAAAGGAGGCAGATCATGGCTGAAACAAAATTTTTTCAGTACAAAGGTAAGCCGCTTGTGCGCTGTGGCGATACGCTGTATTACGGTAATATGAGTGATCCGTTTGTTATTAAAATGGTGATCAAGTCCAAACAGCCGTCAGGTGATATAGAACTGGCGGATAAGGTTAGTATTCAGCTCATCAACACTGACCCGAATGTCAGTCCAAGAAAAGCGATTGTAAAGACAAGCGAAAAAAACGGTTTGTATCAGGCAATTGACATTGGAAATGTCTGGCTGCAGAAAGCTTTAAAAGAAGCTGCTAAACAACAACAATAAAAAAGAATCCTGACTTATTAGGAGTCAGGATTCTTTTTTGTGCGGAAGTTGCATGCTGTGGCGATCCAGTCTTTTGCTTTCAGATAGTATCACAGACAAAACAGGAACAGAGATGGAGCCCTGGTCATAATAACAGAGAGTGGCATTCGATTGACAACCTGACAAAATCTTAAGTCGGATTACCGGTTTGCACATCTCTATGATGACATTTTGCGTCTTAAAAGCACTTTTTGAATCTGAAAGACGATATGCAAAGCAGACGTTTACTGATACAAACTGTCCGTTTCTTTCAGTTCGGAGAAAATGCGTCCGATACCATGAGCGGCTACTAAGTTTTTGAAATTGAAGAAAAGTGATAAAAAGAAAAAGGCATGAACCGGCTCGGACTGATTTTCCTGATCGTCAGAGTTGGTTCCGTCTAAAAAAACACCGACAATTGTAACAATACATTTTTTTATAACATCTATTTCGTATTCTGTTAACGGTACCTTGATCTGCTGTTTTAGTAGGTCAAAATGAGAACAAATCAGGCTGCCTAAGGGGTTTGAGCATTCATCAGAATCGGCAGATAAGTCTGTTTCGGCAAGTATTGTCTTAAAGGTCGAATCTTCATACAGAGCATGAAAAACTTTGGAAAAGAAGTTGATAATTCTGGCTTTTTGTAAATCCGTCTTTCCCATAATCATAGCCAGTACAGTGCTGACGATTTGTTCCAGACGCTCAGCATAGATTTCTCTGCTGACAGTATTGCCGATATAAGACATAAGATCATGGACAAAAGCACGTTTACTGACAGGTTGATACTGCTCGGCAAGAGTTGCCGTATGGGCAGAAAGCTGCCATGTGATGATGGACTCATCCTTCCCGATATATTCTTTGACGCCGTTAAGATGAAGGTTCCATTGACGAGGGAAAACCTGTGTAACAAGATCGCAGGGAGAAACGATATTGTGAATATTTCGATAAACAGTATCAGTGCCGGAAGAATTAGGAGCCTCAAAGGTGTAGAAATACAAATCCTCCGGTGAGGTACCAAAAAGGGAAGGATCCCGGTTGATATATTTACCGACAAGATTGACAACGGCGCCGGCACGGCTGTAACCGGCTGCCCAGATTTTGGCACGGGCAATATGGTTTTCAGAGAGATAGTGCTGAATGCGCTGTGCTATCGTTTTGGCAGCAGCGGAAAAACCGGCAGCATCGCCATGTTTTCCGGCCAGCATATTAGAACCCCATTCGTGATGATAGCGGTCTCCACGGACAGCAACAGCAACCAGACAGGTGTCATTCATCTTTTTGCAGGCCATAACTGTTCCGATAGAATGGGGTGTGGTAAGTTCCATGTCGTCTGTTTTAACCGAGTTCATGTCAAAGCCTGCGCTTTGCAAAACCTGCAGGACATTGCCGTTGTTCTTTTTCAGGTTTGAGGAAGCAAAAGCCAGGACGGCAGACATGGTTCTGAGATGAGGGTCAGAATCAAAACCGGAATGCAAGAAATATGAATCACTGTAAAAATAGCTTTCAGGTGCTTTGCTGCCAAAGAAGCAAAAGCTGCCCTTGACTGTCTGTGGGCTTGATGCTTCGGAGAAGCATGATTTTTGACCGGAATTAGCTGTTTCAGCGGAACAAGGCAGATACAGAGTAGTATCCGCAGCAATTTTCATAGCAAAAGCTGTGTGTGTCATATTCGAAAAAACCGTATTTCTTGTTTTCATATCGCTCACCTTCTAATAGCACGATGGATAATTACTAAAGTAAGTAACTATGTTTGTAATATACATGATTTTTGTTCATTTGTCAAGCGTTTTTGGGAAAAATCTGACAACATTTTTTGTCAATTCGGGGTAACAATGCTGTAATACGCATCTTAAATAAATAACAGACAACTTAAAAGAAGCAGTGGAAACGATATCTGAGGAATTTACAATAAACTACTGTGCATACAAATCAAAAGTTTCGCGCAAGCCTTTTCAAAGGCTTGCAGGGTTAAGGAACTGCGTCAGAGTACTTCCGTTGTTGATTCTGCCCCTGCCCCCGGTTCTTTTCTGGGATTATGATAGTATCGTTGTTTGGCGTTTACCTGTTTTAAGTTTACAGATGCATTTCACTGCCTGCGGCAGCGGATCGGTGGGGATTTTACGAAAAAGCCCCACGACATCCCCGAAAACGCCGTCTGTCGCATTCAGTGAGAAGCGCACTTTTTGTTTTCTTTTTATATGATAACGGTATTAGATGATAAAAGATGTGTCAACCAATCATCAGCAGTCAGATGATGAGATTTTTTGAAGAAGATCAAGAAAAAACAGCCCGAAAAAAATTTCGGACTGTTCCGGTTATGTTGAGGTCAGGACAGAGAACTTCATATAATACGGTTACCGCTGTGAAGCGCCAATAGCCGGTTGTCCATGATTTCTTTCATCAGGGCAAAGGCGTTTTCTCCTGTACAGTGACCGCTGTAAAAGATGGTTTTCATCATGGTAAGCTCCTCTGCGGTCTGCCGGATAGTTTTGATTTCTTCAGGTGTATAAGGCGAGTTCTTTTTCATCATGTGAAAACCGCTGATGACATAATCGGGATCGCTGCCAAAAAGCCTGTGGTATTCATCAAGAATATTTAGAATGCCATTGTGAGCACAGCCCGATAAGAGCCAATGGTGTTGATTCTGCGAAACGACAAGACACTGTTCATGTCGGAAATCATCCGGAAGAGTGACGCCGTTTTGTACCTGCAAAAGCCGGAGATTTCCCTGCGGGAAACATCGTCTGCCGGAAATCCCGCTGAACAGAAACAGTTCATCATCAATCCGCAGATTACCGTTGATTCTGTGTACATTAGGAAGTGCAGGAATGTTCTTGTCAATACCGATATATCTGTCGCCGTTAAAATGAGGTTCTGCGGCACTTTCCTGCATATAGACGGCAGCATGGGGACAGCGTTTCATCAGCGGCAGAATCCCGCCGGAATGGTCGTAATGTCCATGACTGAGAATAATCGTATCAATTGGGGAAAGGTCAATGCCGAGAAGGTCGGCATTGTGCAGAACAGCATCTGTCTGACCGGTGTCCATCAACAGGCAGTGTTTTTCTGTTTTGATATATACACAAAGACCGTGTTCGGCAATACATTCAGTATCGCCGCAGGAATTTTCAACCAAAGTAATTATTTCCATCCGTCATCACCCTTTTGTACAATAGCATTTCTGTTGGTTGTTGTCAACCGGATCAACAAAAACAGCAGCATTATTTCGTGCAGGAAATAATGCTGCTGTTTTGGCCGGAGTTTGTTTATATGAAAGGGGGTCATAAGCGTTTTGTCAGCACTCAGGCTGTGCGGGAAGAATTGGTGATAAAGGGGTAGCCTGTCTGAACGACAGTAATTTTCAGATTGTTATCTGCAGTAATGCGAACAGGGGTATTGGTCCATTTGCCGTCTGCATTCTGTGTTTTCAGCACAGCGTTTGTAGTACCGGGCTTTACTGCTGTAAAGATAAAGCCGCAAATATTTCTGGCGTAGTCAAAATCACAGGAGATTTTAACATTGAGGCTGTCGGCATAGTAGTTCCAGTCATAGCCTTTCAGATTAAGCTTGAAAGGGTTTGCTGCGTTTTTGGCAATTACAGTGCCGCTTTCAGCCTGAGAGGTCTGTGTGTTGTTTTCGGTTTTGGTTGTATTGCTCTGCTGAGAAGCGTTCTTAACCGGTTCGGTGGTGTATGATTTTTCCGTAATATAGGGGCTGTCAGTCTGAACGATATTCATCAGCAATTGGCTGTCAACCGTAATGCGTACAGGAGTATTGTCCCATTTTCCGTCAGCTCTCTGGGTTTTGAGGATGACATCCGTTACACCGGACTTTACCGCTGTAAATTTGAAATTGCAGATATTCTTAATGTAGTCAAAATCACAGGTCACCTTAACATTCAGCGTATTTGCAAAGTAGTTCCAGTCTTCGCCTTTTATTGGCAGTACAAAGGTGCTGCTCTTGGTTTTATTGACGATAACGGCAGACTTGGAGGACTGTGTCTGAGAAGAAGCGTTCTGAGAAGCAGCCGAAGCGCCCATAATGGAAGCAGTGGTTACAGCGGATACGGCGCAAACAGCAGCGAGAACAGTAGCGAAAACCTTTGTTTTAATTGTCTTTTTCATAGTGATGATCTCCTTTATACTTAAGGCTAATTATAGCCAAATGTATTAACTAACAAGTTAACTGGTCAAGTGAGTAACTTGTTGTGTATCTAATATAACACTCTGTTGTCTGTTTGTCAATAGGTTTTTAAAAAATTTATAAAAATTTTTTAAGTAATTTTCCGAATATACAAATCATCGGTTTTTCCGAAGTCAGAGCCCGCATAGAAGGTAATGAGATGCTGTTCTTTACAGCAGACGGAGAATGACAATTGTAAGCATCACAGTATAGTGTTATAATACAAGGTGATTTAGGATACGATCTGTTTATGTAGCACGGGAGGCACGGCAGTAATGGAAACCAATCAGGAGGAACAATTGCTGAAAGAGGACAAGCGGATTTTTACCCTCAGCAAAGAAAAGCCGGCAAAAGCTGTAGTCAAAATGGGTGTACCGCTGATTGCCGGAATGATGATAATGGTTTTATACAATCTGGTGGATACTTATTTTATCGGCATGATGAAAGATGATTACTGTCTTGCGGCGGTCAATCTTGCATATCCGGTGATGATGGTGACGGTAGCTATCTCCAATATTGTAGGAACAGGAGCGGCTTCACTGATTGCAAGAAGCTTAGGAGCGGGTGATCGTGACAAAGCCAATCATACTCTGACAACAGGAATGCTGCTGACAGCGGTGATCGGTCTGATCGTTACGGCTGCAGGACTGATTTGTCTGCCGCTGATAGTTCAGGGGCTTGGTGCAAAGGAGAATACCACTCTCTATACGCAGCAATATGTGAGCATACTGTTGGCAGGCAGTGTGTTTACTATGGGAAGCTATACCATTGGTCAGCTTCTGAGAAGTGAAGGCTCGGTAAAATATTCCATCGCAGGAATGATATTGGGGACAGTTATGAACATAGTGCTGGATCCTCTGTTTATCTTCACCTTCGGAATGGGCATTCAGGGCGCAGCGCTGGCGACCATCTTAGGAAATGCTTCAAGCATGGCGGTATCCATGCTGTTTTATATCCGCAGAAAGACGCTGCTCAGACCAAAGAAGGCGTATATAAGACCGACTAAAGAAATACTGAAAGAAATCTTTTTGGTGGGCATTCCGGCATCACTTGAAACACTGCTGACCTCAGCAGTCTTTGTCATCAACAATAATCTGGCAGTTTCTTACGGAGAGCTGACGGTAGCAGCCATGGGCATTGCACAAAAGCTGCTGTCGCTGGGCAATTATATCTATCAGGGTTTTGCGTCCGGCACACAGCCGATTATGGGGTATAACTACGGAGCCAAAAATTACAGGAGAATGCTGGCTGTGCTCAAAGCAGGAATCATTGTTGTCAGCACAGTGGAACTGACAGTCGTGCTTATCTACGGACTGTTGGCGCCGATGCTTGCGGGGTGGTTTACAGATTCACCCGAAGTAATTGAAACAGGTGCAAGAGTATTAAGAACGCTGATGTTGATTCTGCCGTTTGTAGGGGCAACATCAATGTGCCGGATGTCATTTCAAGCGATGGGAAAGCCGCAGTTTGCGTTCATTATCACGCTTGTACGGCAGCTTATTCTATATGTACCTTTGCTTTTGGCATTCAATATGCTGTGGGGCTTTGGCGGAATGCTGCTGGCGCAGCCTGTTACCGAAGTTGTGATGATGGCAATCTCCATTGGTATTTTGTATCGTGTGATCAAAAAGGAAGAAAACAGGACGCTTATTGCAGAAGCAGTGTAAAACAGAGATAACAATAATAAGAAGTGTAAACAGTGAGTAAAAAAATAAAACAGGGCTGCCGTATCTGTTGTTTTTGATACGGCAGCCCTGTTGCTGAATGAATCCGTTATGATTTGTCAATCCAGCCGATATAGCCTTCTGTATATTGCTGATCAGAGATAGGTGAATAGCGGCTGTTGTTGCCGATGTCATCCATAAATCCGCTGTAAGCACGGTAAATCTGTCCTGTCTGGTTATCATATACCCGTTCATATTCCTCTAACATATCAGACCGCTTTTCCTGAATAATGGTATCGGAATTACTACGGCTTTCAAAGGCTTCTATGACTACGTCATTATCGCTGACAGGAGATGCAGATGATGAGCCTAATACATAAGCTGCTTCCTGATAGTAATAATCGGTGAACTGAATGGATTTGGAGATTTGTGCTATAACAGGCTCCCAGTTTTTCAGTTCTCCGAGCGGAGTCCATTCTGTAAAGATCATGTTAATTGTCCACATAGCATAGTTGTAACCGTTGTATATAACGTCGTCTGAGCTGCAAACGAGTGCGGAATACACGCCTTCACCGTTCCATCCGTTTTCACGGAAGGTAGCATACAGAGAACGGTAATCGTTAATTGTCGTGTTGACCAGTATGGACTGCAATTGCTGAAAATTGCTGGGGACACAACTGCTGACAACAGAAAAGTTTTCGGTTGTAGAAGCATAATTCTTCTCAAAAAATTCCTGAACCGAACCGTTTTCAAGATACATGGAAGAGCCTGTCTGCTGCATGAGCTGATAGTCCTTGGAAGCATAAACAGGGTGATCCATAGAAGACATACCCACCTTGCCGTCTGAGGAGGTGATGGTGAAACTGAGCTGACCGGCGCTGCCGTTAGCATTGACAGTCCAGCCCTTTGGGATCATAGCGGTAAAGTAGGTGTTACTGTACTGTTCCCATTCGATATTACTCCAGCCGCCGATTCTGACGGAAGCATTGTTTGCCGGAGCAGGAGTGAATGATGGCGAGGTTATAGTTGAAGAGGAAGGAGAAGCGGGAGAAGAAGGGAGTAAAGGTGAGTCAGTTGTTGAAGGGGTTGTGGGAACAGATGGACTTACTGAAGCAGATGCCTGAGGCAAGAGTGTATTGCCGGCGATGGACGATGAAAGCTCAGCGGAGGAGGATGCGTTGCTGCAGCCAAAAGCTGTGAGAGACAAAACGGTAACTGCACACATGGTTGTCAGTTTAACAAATACCTTTTTCATTATTAAAACCTCCTGAAACGAATGATTATGGAGTATTATACCATATCTGGGTAATGAATTCAATGTGTCGTGCACAATCGTGACAGATTATTTGTACAAAACAGCATATTAAAGACTGTCTTTGCTAATATAATCCGAAATCAAGAGGATAGGTTACATGATTATCCAAGTTTTTTTACGGTTTATGACCGGGGCTTTATATAAATTGGTTTACCGGTAGAGTACTTGAAAAACAAAAACGGAATAGACATTCATCTTGCCGGTAAATCTTGGTGTAACAGTGAATGGTGAAAAAGCAGTGCGGCGATACTGGCATTAAAAAAAGAGAAGGTTCAGAAAGGCAGGCTCCTTTCAACAGAGCCGATGGCAGACAATCTGTGCAGCCGGAGTTTTGAAGCATTCAGTCGGCAGGGTATCCGGCGGTGAAAAGAAAAAGCAGCCATTCTTGTTGCGATGATCAACGCAAGAATAGCTGCTTTTGCAATGAAAGCCGTTAAATAATTTTTACTGTACAGCAGACAGTTCCGTGACGAATGCCGTAAGATCCGTCAGGTACATTACTGTCGTTTGTGCAAACCAAAGCAATAGAATAGATTTCATCAAAAAACCGGTGTTTC
The DNA here is from genome assembly GCA_045221175.1 of Acutalibacteraceae bacterium. Taxonomy (GTDB): domain Bacteria; phylum Bacillota; class Clostridia; order Oscillospirales; family Acutalibacteraceae; genus UBA1213. The sequence goes on from JBGUWM010000107.1 coordinate 44,806, forward strand.
ATGGAGCTGCACTGTATGATCTACTAAAGACAGTTTTTTCTGCGGCTGCAAAAGACCGCTGTTAGTGAAAAGGTTCAATTATTCTTTTCTGTCAATTTTGTCAGTTCGCTAAGGGTGATTTCGTAGGCGGCGTTTTCATAACCGAGATGATCGGTGGACAATACTGCGTCTTTAGCAATCAACTGAGCAACGTACAGGAGAAAATGAGGATTTTTCATCATAACAGGGCCGGTCAGGTGTGTGCCGAAAAAATTATTCAGACGAATGCCCTCATTTTTGTCCTCCTGCTGATTACCCAGTCCCATTCTGACGGTAAAGAGCGGAGCATCAATGCCGCTGATTTCACTGCACTTGTTGATAAAGCCGACAAGCGGTTTGTCAAGAAAATCTGCGGTAAAAATGGCGTCGGCAGTATTTCTGGACTTCTTCTGTTCCGTTACGGTGAAATTGAACAGTCCCAGACCCTCTGCAGTGCGCCCATCGGCGCTTGTAATGCTTTTGCCGAACATTTCAAAGGCGTTGCCGGTCATCAAAAGCACTGTGTTGCGGTCAATGCATTCGGCAAGAGCGCTTTTGTACAGACGCAGATGTTCCATGGCAATGTTGCGGTTGCGCTCGGTGCCGGAGCCGATGTAAATGAAATCGTAATCGGAAAATGAAACGTCGTCCTGCAAAGAAAGACGGTCGGTCTGAAAATCAATGCCGCTTTTTTGCAGCAGCCGTTCCAGCGCTGAAATATTGGCATATTCGCCGTACAGATTCATAAAGTCATAATAGAGATGCAGGATTTTCATGAAATGCCCCCTTTCACAAGGCTCAGAAACTTGCCCTTATCGGAGAAGCAGGTGATGGTGTAAATGTGTTCCTCACGGTCACTGTCAAGATAGCGGTAAGCGTCATCAATTTCTTTGAAGATATGTATCTTTTCCCATGGAATATCGGTGTAAGAAAAGCGTACGGCAAGGTCATTGCAATACGTGCCTGTCAGCACGATCTCATGGATATTGTCATTTTTCAGCAGTTCAAAGTCAATATCCCACAGCCACGAAACATCGCTTGTAAAATACTTGCGGCTGACGGCATCGACAATGATCATGACATCGCAGCCTTTTTTATCTGTTGTGGCAACACTGATGGACTGATCGTAAGAAATGCTGTTTTCGTGCTTGGATACCAGCAGAGTACCCTGTCGTTTGCCGATCTGAAAGGAAACAATTCTGCCGTTTTTCATAACATAATTGCTCAGGTCGGCAGCCAGCTTTTCACCGTCAATGCCGATAATGGACCCAACGGTATAGGCAGCCAACAGATTGTAGGCGTTATAGAGAGATTTCAGTGCCAAAGAGATGGTGTGCTGACGGTCAATAACAATTTCTCCCTTGTCAAAGTCACAGGAAGTAATGGTGTAGTCCGTCTGATGACGGCTATAGCCGCAAGCGTCACAGGCGAAATGTCCGATATGATTGTAGTGGCGTGTTGTATAATGCATAGGCTTTTTGCAATGCGGACAATATGCGCCGTCGTCATAAGCGCCATGATATTCTGCGATATCGGTGGAAACGGCGTCAGCGCCGAAATACAGGACATTGTCTTTGCCAAACCCGAAATGAGAAACAAGGGGATCGTCAGCATTCAGAATCAACTGCATATTATCGTTAATGCTTTCGGCAAGAGCATCATATACCCATTCGGGATGACCGTTTCTGGTGAGCTGGTCACGATAGAGATTCGTGATGACGTAATGTGTGGGAGAGATATATTTGAAAGTATATTTTGCGAAACGCTCATCACTTTCGATCAGCAGAATGTCGCTTTTGACTTTTCCGCCCAGGGTGGCATTGCTCAGCACCATGGTGGTGACGCCTTCAATCTGGTTGGAGCCTTCTTTGTTCCATGCTACAGACTTGCCGTTTTGCGTCAGAATATGGGCGATCATTTCTACGGTAGAGGTTTTTCCGTTGCTGCCGGTAACCGCAATGATATACGGCGGAAGCTGTACTCTCCGCAGAATATCCGGACATACTTTCAGTGCGAATTTGCCCGGAAGACTGCTGCCTTTTCCCACAAGCTTGCCGACAATTCTCAGCAGCTTACAGATTACGATTGCAAGAAATTTTTTCATACTATTCAGCGCCTTTTTTCTTTTTTCAACAGGAAGTGTTGCTTTTTACTATTGTTTGATAGCCTGTTGTCATTATAGCAGAAAAACAGTGTGTATGGCAACAGCAAATTAAAAGATAATTCAGCAAAATTGTTAATTGCGCTGTGTAATATGCTTCAGACATGGTTTTCGTCTTAGCAGGGTGGTTCAGTGTGCTCTACGCACCAAGCAACATAGGACTCGTCCAGTGCGGTCACGCACTCGTCCGGTGCCGATAGTTAGTGGTCATGAAATAAAATTGTACATAGCAGGCACGGTGAAGCGGGTGCGTGAATGGAATTTGCGATTTCAAAGGAAGCAGCCCCAAGCAGCCCATTATGGGCTGTGACGGCG
>JBGUWM010000108.1:0-4158 GCA_045221175.1 Acutalibacteraceae bacterium
CCATCCGCTGCCTGACCCGTGAAACTATACGAAGTATCACAGGTCGTTCTTGGATATTGTCATGTTTTAGTTAAGGAAGAGTATAAGTACGCACCGGAACCGTTCAGGAAACAGGAAACCAGTGTGCATTACTATCAATGCGATTCAAAACCGGTATCAGATCATCAAATAGCCGTTCCTATAGATTTTTCTACAAACAGAAATATTGAGTTTGATATGGGTAGAAAAACTTTCTTGACTACCTTTGCCAGACTTGATTATAATATGCTGAGTGCAGTAATGGAACGCTGCAAAGAACTTGGATGGGACAAAGAATAGTTTTGGGGCTTCAAGCCCCATTTTGACAGGTGGTGTCTATAAATGGTCGTTATATACGCTGAAAAGTCAAGTCTTGCAAAAGCGATTGCTTCTGCACTTCACGCAGGAAACAGAATTGCACACCCGAAAGAGCCAACAATCGGACACTATGAATTTACATTCATGGGACAAAAAGCAGTGCTATGTCACGGTGTCGGACATTTATGCGGTCTTGCAAATGCCAAAGAATACGGTGAGCAGTTTGTCAAATGGGACTTGGATGCTTATCCTTGTATTCCTGACAGATACAAGATCATCGTCAAGGACAAGACAAAAACTTGCTATGAGTATGTCAAAGGTTTCTTTGACAAGGCTGACCTGATAATCAATGCTACTGATCCTGACCGTGAAGGAGAGTTGATTTTTGCTTATATCTATCAGGCTATGAGCTGCACAAAGAAATGGAAAAGAGTATGGATAGAGGACTTGACACCTCAGAAAATACAGTATGCTTTTGCACACCTGAAAGACAGCAGTGAAGTTATCAGCATACAGCAGGCAGGACGTGCAAGAGGTATCGCCGATTGGATATGCGGCATTAACCTGACGATTGCGGCAACGGTAAAAATGTCCTCGCAGGAAATGTTATCGGTGGGCAGAGTGCAAACACCTGTGCTTGCTATGGTGGTTGAGCGTGAGAAAAGGATTCAGGGACACGTCAAAACACCGTTCTGGAGATTGCTTGCAGAGTTTACAACACCGAACGGCAAGTTTATAGCAGAATACGAAAAGGGACAGTTTGACAATGAAACGACAGCCAAAAGTGTGTTGGCAAGCTGTATGGGCAACGGCACGGTAACATCAAAGACCGTAAAGAAAAAGACGGTCGGACAGCCGTTGCTCTACAATGCGACACAGCTTCAGGCAACAGCCGGAAAAAAGCTCGGCTGGGACTTGGACAAAACTGTCAAAGTTATGCAAAGTCTGTACGAACATAAGTATATGACATATCCCCGAACATCATCGGAACATCTGACCGTTGCTATGCAGCCGGAGGTCACGACAACACTGATAAGGCTTTTTCAGTTACCTGAGTATAGTCAGTATGCACTTCTAAAGGAACAGTGGCAGCCATACAGCAAGCGGCATTTTGATGACAGCAAAGTTGACAGCCATCCGGCAATCATTCCGACTATGAACGTACCGAAAAGCCTGTCAGAAATACCGTCAGAGGACGAACGACAGCTCTATGATCTGCTCGTCAAGTCAATTATCAGGATAGTATATCCGAAAGCGGAGCTTGAGGACACAACTGTTCTGCTCGATGTCAACGGTAATACTTTCAAGGCGAACGGAAGTATCATCACCAACAAAGGGTGGTATGCGGTTGATGCTATGCCGGAGAAGAAATCCACCTTGCCGCCGATCAGCGAAGGTGAGAGCTATCCGGGCAAGTACGGACTAAAACAAGGCTTTACGGAACCGCCGAAACGATACACGGAGCCGGAGCTTATAACGGCAATGGAAACAGCCGGAAAGCACCTTGAGGATGAAGAAGCAAGGGCATTGATGAAAGCCGAAAATAAAGGATTGGGAACGGCGGCAACACGGGCGGCAATTATCAACTCGCTTTTCTCAAAAGAGAGAGCCTATCTGACCAAAGACGGAAAATCAATCCTGCCGACAGAAAAGGGTATGTTCCTGATAGACCATTTACCCGTTGAGGACATAAAAAGTCCCGAAATGACCGGACAATGGGAAAAGAGACTTCACGATGTAGCAACAGGCAAAGAGGACTTCAATGGATTTATTGCTGATATGAATCAGAATGTCAGGAATTGGTACTCTGTTATTGCGGCTTATGACGGAGACACATTCGTTTCAAAAGAACAGCAACAACAGCTCGCTTGTCCGTTCTGCGGTGCAAAGGTCATCAAAAAGAACGGTTATTTCTGTTCCGCAAAGAAGGATACAGGCTGTACGTTTTCTATAAATCAGGAAATATGCGGCAAGAAAATAACGGATGCACAAGCGTTACGGCTTATCGAAAAAGGCAAGACAACTCTTATCAAGGGCTTTAAGAAAAAGAACGGAACCGGAACATTTGATGCTTATCTTGTCGCTGACAAAACGGAGAAAAAAATCAAGTTTGAGTTTCCGAAAAGATAAAAAAATGCTTGATATTCTATCATAATTATGATAAGATGATGATAGAAAGGCGGTGTTGTTATGATACAGATCAGACCGGTATCAGATTTACGAAACAACTTTACAGAACTTGAAAAAGAAGTAAAAAGCGGACAGCCGATATTCCTGACCAAAAACGGATACGGAACAATGGTACTGATGAGCATTGAGGAATATTCTAGACTTACAGATCAGGTGGAAAGAAAACTTGATGAAGCCGATATTCAGGCTGCCAATACGGATGTCAGATTATCCCACGAAGAAGTTTTTGGAGATTTGAGGAAAAAGATCAATGGATAAGGAATACAAATTACGCTATCTGCCTTTATTCAAGGATGACTTGGAACAAACTGTGCTTTATATTACGAATGTGCTTAAGAATCCGCATAGCGCAGAAAAACTGCTCGATGATGTTGAGAACGCCATAAAGAAACGGTTACAATATCCATTGGCTTTTGAACCGTATCACTCTTTTCGGCAGAGAGAAAACGAATACTATAAAATACAAGTCGGAAACTTCTTTGTTTTCTATGTTGTCATAGATGATGTAATGGAAGTCAGAAGATTTGTGTATAGCAAGCGTGATCTCGATAGTCTGCTCCCATAACAAGTAAATATACCTACACAGGCAAGTAAAGCTACGATTCGCTTTGCTTGCTATTTTTTTGTCCAAAAACAGAAAGGACGGATAGTATGGAATACAAGAAGTTTACTCCCGAACAGCTTGACAGGGCAAAAAACGCTGATCTGATCGAGTTTTTAAGGGCATATTACGGCTTTGAGTTCAAGACAGCCGGACACTACTATCAGTGCGAACAGCACAGCAGTCTGATCGTCTATGCTGACCGCAAGGGCTTTGTATGGAACTCTAAAAATATTTCCGGCGGCGATACGATTGATTTTCTCCGAAAGGTCGAGAGCAAGTCTTTTCCCGAAGCGGTTGAAGCGATTATCGGTGAAACGGCTCCCGTCGTATGTCAGCCGGCACCGGCTTATAAATCTGAACCCGGTAAACTGATACTCCCACCGAAAGCCGAAGGAAAGTATGACAGGGTGTTCGCCTACCTTGCCGGAACAAGAGGTATTTCATCATCTGTTATTGCCGATTTTATGAAGTCAAAACAGATATATCAGAACACAAAAGGCAACTGCGTATTTGTCGGCTTCGATGAGAAAGGAACAGCAAAATTCGGTGCCGTCAGGACTACTCTGACGGAGAGAAAGTATCGTGGAGATTACAAGAACTCCGATAAACGATATGCTTTTTCTCAGATAGGTACAGACAGCACAAGGCTGTACATATTTGAAGCACCGATAGACCTGTTGAGCCATTGTACAATGACGGATCAGGCATACGGTAAAACAGGTGCTTATAAAGAACAGACAAGGCTTGCCCTTTGCGGAAGCTCTGACGTGGCACTGAAAGCCTTTTTGGAACGTCATCCCGAAGTCACGACCATCAACCTGCGCTTGGATAATGACGAAGCAGGAAGAACGGCGGTGTCAAAGTACATAGCCAAATATCAGGCTCTCGGCTATAAGGTCAATGCAGTGTTCTCAAAGAACAAGGACGTCAATGAGGATTTGCTGAAAAAGGAACAGAAAAAACCAAAAATAAGATAGGAGGGAAAGCTGTGCAGGCATATTTCAAGATGTCGAACGATATACTCAACA
>JBGUWM010000109.1:0-4346 GCA_045221175.1 Acutalibacteraceae bacterium
GAAAGGTCTGAACAGGACAGAGCTAACGAATATGCTATGTCAAAGATCATAAGTCACGGTACGGCTTTTGAGGACGGTAAATTCAGAATAGCAGAATATTTTTCAGGACAGCATACCAAAGCAGAAAAGGCGAAGTTTTTAAGTGATGAATACGGCTGGGGTGGTTATGCAGGCGGCGGTGAAAGTATGGACTATCGTCCGAACAAAGGCATAACGATGTCACACACCGACAACGATAATCCCGAAAACAACATTACCGTACATCTGACATATCCGCAATTAGCTGATATGATAGACTTTCTGATTGCCAATGATATGTATATTACTCCGAAAGATATTGAGGAAAGACAGCAGAGAGCAATTTACTATCTGAAAAATTATGATCCGAACAATCCTCTTGAAGCTCCTCAAATCGAAAAGGCAAAAGCAATTCTTGACAGCTATAACATTGATTACAGTCAGCTCCTTGCAAATCAGCCCGAAGTCGAAACAGCTACTCCCGAACAGGTTGAGGAAATGAACGCTTCTATTCCTGATGATGCGGAAATACCTGATATTAACGCTCCGGAAGTACCGATTGAACAGGAAGAAAGTGTTTATTCCGAAAGTGCCGTTGTTGCAGAATTCAGGAATAAGACAATGGAGAGCTTTCATCTTATCGGTGACAGGACTGAATTTGACATTGAGCTTGAAGTTGAGGAACTCTTGCGGCAGGAAATGATTGACAATGAGATTGCAGGAGATATTGAAGCAGTTGTTCTTTACGGCTCCCGTTCTCGTGGTCTTGAAACAAGCGAAGATACGGATATTGATATTGTTGTTCAGATAAATAATGCAGAACTGAAAGAGGACGCACTTTTCAATCTTTTCAGCGATATGGATATTGAAATTGACGGTATTTCCGTTGATGTCAATCCTATCCGTCCCGAAGAAACAGGAACACTTGATGAATACTTACCAAAAGCCGAAGCCTATCTTGAACAGAAACAGGCTGAAAGAGCCGCACAGATATTTTCTTCTTCTGTTGGTGAACAGGAACAAGTGGGACTTGAAGTCCCAGATGAGCAGGAAGCACTAATTGAAGAAGCCAAAAAGCGTATCAACGACTTTGTGATAGCTGAATATGATAGTGAAGGTGCAGATTTTTCCGACCTTTCCAATATCGGTGTTGCCTATACAACGACAGAGGACAGTGAACACGAAATTCAGGCTTCTGTTGACCTTGTAAATACAAGTATCGTTAAAAGAGTTGACGGCGGTGTTATCAGCCTGACAAAATATCAATCTCTTGCAGACCTCGTTGACGCTCTGAATGATCTTGACTTTGCTGACCTGACATATATCTCTGATGAACAGCTCCAACAAATCAATGAAAGAGGAAACTCTGACGATGATTTGAAGATTACATCTGTTGCAGTCAATATTGAGCCGCAAGTCATTGAGGACAGAATATCCGTTGAAATAGGTTTATCCGAAAGTCCAATCATTGACGACCTGAATGAGCGTATAGCAAACAGTCCAGAGCCGTTGACTTTTGCGGCAGTCAATGCTGCCTTTGAGTACCTTGACCAAAAACAGCACCTTGAAAGACTTGATCCTATTCTCAAAGCAGGATGGTATAAAAAGACCGATTTTACAATCACGGCAGTTATTGACGGAGAAGAATATAGTTATAGCGGACGGTTTGACATTGGTGACGGCAAAGGTCAGGGCGGCGGCAGTCTGATAGACCATATCAGTGCTTATGTTGATTATACTCTTTCAATGACAAATCCTTTTCATCTTTCTGATGAAGAACTTGCTGAAAGGCAGAAAATCAGGGATATTATTATTCCGTTCCTGCGTGAACACGAAGAACTTACTCAGGCAGATCAGCTTTTCCTTAACAGGCTGAAATACAGCTATCCGACAAGGGTATCGGAAGAACAGTATCAATCCCTTGTCGGAAAGACCGTTGATTATAACGGCAGGCAGTATGTTGTTGATAGGGTTGACATTGCAAAAAACAAGGCACATATCCGTGACGATAACACAGGGTGGTATCCTCTGTTTCAAGATGTCGAAGTTCGTGATATAGTCGGGCAGAATATTGACCTGATACTTGATGAAAAGGAGCAGTTTTTCAGGGATTGCGACTTGCCTGCTCTGCTTGCGAAAAGCTCTCTTGCTTGGGACGAAATTGAAAGTCTTGGATATATATTCTTTGACGAAGGATATATTGATAAATACAACCCGTCAAATGCAGCACTTTACGGAAACGGCTCTTTTGCAGAGCCAGAGGTTTATGACCTTGCAAGAAAGTATAAAAACGGTGAAGATGTTTCAAAAGAGCTTGCAGAGGGACTTTTTCTGTATAGTAACGGCGGTACTCCTGCAACAAGAATTCCGTATGAGGACAGTTATCTTGAAGATCTCGATTTACAGATAAATCGAACAGAAACAGGTTTCCTTGTGAATTACGGTGCATACAGCCGTGAAGTTACCTTTGAGGAAATATCACTGGCTTATTTGCAATATTTTGAAAATGAATACAAGGATATTCAAAAGGCAGTTGCCGAAGAAGAAACACAGATAGCTGTTAAAAAAGTCGTCAGGGAATTAGGCTATGACTTTGATACCGAAAAAGATAAGTTTTTCTTTACTCCTTACGGTGTGGAAGAAATCTACTATAACCCAGACAGTTCAGAGGGCGGACAGTTTGTTATCAGTCGGATAAGCTATGAGGACATTCTCGAAGCAGAAGCCGCAACGGTCAACATAAAAGATGTCGTTCCACAAACAACGGCATTTTTTGAACAGCTTGAGGGCAATTCCAATCAGACGGCTGTTGATATCACAAGTGATGAATTTGGTGCTTATGTTGAAAGGTTTAATCAGCCTTTTGACCTTGAGGGCGGTAATACAAGTACTATGTATGAACTGACAGCAAGGGCAAGAGTACAAATCGAACAGCGTAACAATACTGCCGTACCAAAACGGGAACAGCCGTCACAGAAAAATACAACAGGTACATTCAAAATTTATCAAATGAAGTCGAGTGAGGAATACCACTTTAAGCGTTTTGAGGGCTTAGAAAGACAGCCTGAACCTGTAAGCATTTCCGATTATGATTTGGTCTATGAGGGTACTCTTTCTGATACTGACACATTAGATGGCATTTACGAACAATTCAATATCAATCGTCCCGAAGATTTCACAGGTCATTCTCTTTCTGTTAGTGATGTAGTTGTTATCGAACAGGACGGACAGCAGCAGGCACATTTTGTTGACAGTGTAGGTTTTCAGGATGTACCTGATTTCTTTTTGGAGAGAACGCAAAAAGCAGAGCAGACACCTGAACAGCCCGAAGAAGTTAAACTCCAATCTATTGTTGTTGATTTAAGACCGAAAGCCGTTATTGAAGCAGAAAAGGCAGACCTACAGGAAAGAGAAAGCACTTCTGAAGAAGCTGACAACTACCGGATTACAGACTTATCTCTCGGACAGCGTAAACCATCGGAAAAAATCATTGATAATCTTGCTGCAATCCGCACTCTGAAACAACTTGAAGCCGAAGATCGTGACGCTGCTCCCGAAGAACAGGAAATACTTTCAAAATACACGGGCTGGGGTGGTCTTGCAAAGGTTTTTGAGCCTGAAAATAAGCACTATCAGGAAGTCAGAGAACTGCTGACTGATGATGAATTTGAAGCCGCAAGAAAATCCACAATGACAGCATTTTACACCTCTCCTGTCATCATCAAAGAAATGTATTCTAAACTCGCTGAAATGGGTATGAACGGCGGCAGACTGCTTGAGCCGTCCTGCGGTATCGGTAACTTCATAGGAATGATACCCGGCAGTAACACAAGGGTAACGGGAATTGAGCTTGACAGTCTGACGGGCAGAATAGCACAAAAGCTCTACCCACAAGCACAAATACAAGTCTGCGGTTTTGAAAACAGCAAGCTGAAAGAAAACTCCTTTGATGTTGCGGTCGGCAATGTACCTTTCGGTGATATTCATTTGTACGATAAAAAGTATAATCCGCATAATCTTCTGATACACGATTATTTTTTCAGTAAATCGCTTGATATGGTAAAGCCGGGCGGTGTGGTCGCTTTCATCACTTCAAAGGGTACGCTTGATAAGTTAGATTCGACAGCTCGCCGTCTGCTTGCTGAAAAAGCAGAATTTCTTGGTGCAGTCAGACTGCCGAACAATGCTTTCAAAGCCAATGCAGGAACAGAAGTTACTTCCGATATTATTTTCCTCCAAAAAAGAGCAGAGCCGGTTGTCATTGAGCCTGATAAAGAGCCGTTATGGATAAGAACAACAACAGACAGTAACGGAATTGAAATGAACGC
>JBGUWM010000110.1:0-2554 GCA_045221175.1 Acutalibacteraceae bacterium
CCGGTATTTCGGAATATTTTAGCCTCCCTCAAAAAAAGGCACAAAAAAATAACCTCTGATGAGGTAAATATACTATACCACATCAGAAGTTGTTTGTCAAGGGATTTTATTTCGTTTTTTACCCGCATTTACCCGCAAAAAGCCTTCTTGCCGCCGTCCTTACGCACGCTTCGGAGTTTCATTCTGCGGCTCCGGCTCTGAGCGTCCACCACGCAGGCTTATCTTCTGCCGTTCCGGCTCTGAGCGTCCATAGCGCTCAATCTGTCGGCTATAAACTTTTTCGGCTTTTTGGGTTTTTCGGGCTTCATTTTTTTGCCCCTCAGATTTCTGGAAGCATTGGCAATCTTTTTCTGATCCTTATTAAAGGCAGAAATCATCTTTTCATACTTGTCGTTATCTTCAATGCCGTTGAGCAGCACATAAGTGATAATGCCCTTTACGTCCAGATCACCGGCGTCATAGAGATCGCTGAGCGTTTTGGAAAGCTTCTCCAGGTTTTTGTCGCCCTGACTGCCCACGTACTCTGTAAAATGCGGCAGAATTTTTGTTTCAGCAAATGTCACACCCCGAAAGCTTTCATAGTGTGCCTTTTCATAGGCGATCTCGTCTCTCAGTTCCGGAAAATAGGCGATCATTCTATTGGCAAAGAACAGCGGATCACTGTTTTGTTCACCGTTTTCTTTTTTGTTTTTCTTCTTCTGTACGGCAATCTGCTTGGGACCACGGATTGTTTCGGCAAAATCTTCTCCGATATTCTCGGCTTCCTTTTCCGTATCCACTTCTTCATCAAACAGCCATGTTGCCGCTGTCTTCCACGCATTATCCGGCTCGCCGTCGTTCATCGCACAGGAACGCAGTACGATTCTTTTTTTATCAAGATAATATACAACGCTGTAAGCTGCGTCGCCCGTATACAGCACCGTCTTTTCGTTTTCCGTATCCGCTACAGCGTGCTTTTCATACCCTTTGTTCAGCAGAACACCGTCTACCTTTCCGGTGATTATCGTCAGCGCTTTTGCAATTTCCATGATCATCTCTCCGTCTCAGTTTTGTCGTGTCATGCATTTTAGTATAACATTACTTCTCCGAAATTTCAACTGCAGAAACGATTATTTTTATCTCTATCCCTAAAATCTTTTCCTCCCTGCGCCTTACGCTTACACCGTACCAATGCGAATGGCTGCTGCGTGTAATCCGCCCTGCCCTGCGCCTTACGCTTACAGCGGCTCTCCACCGAACAGAAACTGTTTCTTTTGAAAGCCTCTCTCTTTACAGGCACACTGTCTCTCATGCGGCGCACTTCGCAGCAGCTTATCAAAAAACCGGCGCCATCACGAAAGCTGTCCGTTCAAAAGCCGTCTGCTTGTGACAGCATCTCTCTGACATTCTCTCATTCAGCGGACGAATTTCCGTTTTCTGAACGCTTGACACCGGAACACATCTCCTTTTACAAAAACGTCCATTCAAAAGACGTCCGCTTATGACAGCATTTCCCTGACGCCCTCTACCAACTCCTGCACGGCGCTCATCGCTTTCCGGGATTTTTTCTTCCACTGTTTGTTATCCCTGAGCATCACTGCACCGGCTGCCCCTGCCAGAATTCCCGTCAGCAATCCTGCGCCTACACCCTTGATCACATTTGCTGTATTTCTTGCCATTATGCGATACCTCCATATCCGTATGATTATCTGCAGCATAAGCATTTTTAACGCCTTCTTTCACAAAGTACCACGAAGCGCCTTTGCCGCAGTGCACCGTTTTTTGATACACTGACACATCAGCCGGCTTTGCTTCGATTGTCTTCGTCATCAGATAGATTGCCCGAAGATTGCCGTTTTATGCATATCGACGCTTTTTAATAGGTTATTTTTCATAATATTGGAAATAATTAATTGTTGAATTTGTATATGTAACTGTTTTTTTGCAAAAACCCGAAAAAATCCTGCCATTTATTTGACAAAACCAAAAAATCCGTTTATAATTCAAGTAAAGTACGAGTAAGAACGGCTCGTATTTCATAACTATTTAAGGTAAGAATTTTATTGAAATGAGGTAATGTATTATGGCAACTGCTAAGAAGACAACCGAGAAGGAAACAAAGGCTAAGACCACTAAGACAACTAAGGCTGCCAAGGCTAAGGAAACTGCTGTAACAGTTGAGTTCCAGTTCCAGGGCAAAAACACCACTGTCAACGATCTCGTTGAAGCTGTTAAGGCTGCTTACAAAGCTGAAGGAAACGAAGACGCTGTTGAGACTGTCGCTCTGTATGTACAGCCCGAAAACGGTGTTGCTTATTATGTTGTCAACGGCAAGAGCGAGGGCAAGTACATCTCTCTGTAATTTTCGGATAACCAAATCGTCATATCCGATCTGACCGGAAGTATTTCGCTTTTGTGTCAGGTCTGCCCCACTTCAACAGCATAAATTATTTAGTCCGCTGCAGTTTTTCTGCGGCGGACTTTTTTGCTTATAACCAATCACCGATGTCCCCCGGGTCTCGCCTGCCGGGTGCGTGACCGCACCGGACGAATATGTTCCGGTAACGATCTTTAC
>JBGUWM010000111.1:0-15723 GCA_045221175.1 Acutalibacteraceae bacterium
TAAAGATCGTTACCGGAACATATTCGTCCGGTGCGGTCACGCACCCGGCAGGCGAGACCCGGGGGACATCGGTGATTGGTTATAAGAAAAAGCGCTATACATCAGGTACATCCAAATTATTACACCGCTCATTATAAGAGCAGCTATCAGGAATACAATAAATAGCTTCAAAGCACGTCATACATGGAATCACCGAAGCAAACAAAGGGCTGTCACAGAATTACATTCTGCAACAGCCCTTTGTCATATTAAAAAGACTTCAGCTTGCTGATTTATTATTTGCAACGATAGATTCTTTACTTTTATGCTGCTTGCACAAAATGAGGCAATCTTCTTTGTGTGATGAATAATCAGCAAACCACCTTGTTTCACTGCGCATCCTTCACGATCTTTTCTTTCGGGATAAGATAAACAATGCCCCAAAAAAGACCATACCAGCAGCAGCCATCACCAGAACAGGTATCGCATTCTCCATTCCAGAATCCGGAAGCGTATAAGGAGTAAAAATGTATCTGTTGGTGAATACGTAATCTACATCAATATCATTGGCATCAACCGTTTCAAGGCTTGTGGACAATGGGGTATTATCCGTTGTAGATGAATCAAAAGCTTTGATAACAGTGGCTCCCTCGTTATGCGCTACCTGATAGGAGGGAATATAGTGTTCGTTTGCCAGTTCAGTGATTCTGTACTGCGCTCCCTCAGGAAGATCTCTGACGGTGACGTAGTTTCCATCCTTCAACGTAATGGTCAAAACCTTTGTCCCGTCGGTTTCGGCATAAAAATACTCATCCTCTGTTCCGGTCATATCATCAGCACCATAGGAAAGCGTGTATTTCTTTCCAACTTCCAGTCTGAATTTGAATTCTTCTGCCTTATAATCAACAGACTGTTCATCTCCATAGGTAAAATCTACAAACTTGGATATTTTCAGATCATGCTGATCCTTTCGGTTGGTAAACACTACCGTTACATCTTCTCCCTGATTAACAGTTTCCGTTTCTGTGGCAAGCTGCTGGTCCTTGACCAGATTATAACCGGAAGCACTCACATTGTTGTTAACACCATTAGCATCCTGTATCAGATATGAGGCAATATAGGAGGAAGCCGCCTCAATAATTCGATATTTGGTACCGACAGGCAGTGCCTCGAATGTTACAATCTCTCCGGCACGAACCGTAAAGGTGACTTCCAGCTTTCCGTCGCTGTCTGCCTTAAGTACGCCCACAGAGGAATTAACCAGTGCAAAGCTGTTCAGCTCAGACAACTCTACTGTAAAGGTGAACTCATCCGTATTGGAGTCGGAAGCATTGGCGACAAGCTTTTTAAGCTTGAGATCCTGGTACATAAACACTCTGTTGGTAAATGTAACCGTAACAGCCTCGCCTTCGTCGGCTTCTTCGACAGCAGTTGAGAGCGGCTTATTCTCCTGTGTGTTGGTTCCTCTGTCCGTGTTAATCAATCCCAAAAGATTGGCATCCCTGACAGTATAGGATGCTGTATAGGGGCCCTGGTCCTCGGTTATACGGTAGGTTGCGCCAACAGGGATTGCTACAAACTCGACCATTTCGCCATTGTGCAGAATGACTCTGACATCCGCATTGCCGAATCTGTCTGCCTTGTAGACAGTACCGTCAGACAGTACATACTCCTCTCCCGGCTCAAGTCCCGAAAGAGTGACGTTAAAGCCGAAGCTTTCGGTGTAGCTCTCAAAATTGCCGGAAAGCAGCTTTTTAAGAATAAAGCTTGTTTTAGGCGCTTCAACAACGGTTGTCTTTGTGTTGGTAAACCGGACAGCTATCTCTGTATCTACACCGATAACACCCTGTGTGTTAACACTTTCTGTCAGCTCAAAGCCACTCACACTGTTTTCCGAAATGAGATAATGCCAACCGGTGGAAATATCAGAAAGCACGAGCTTTTCCTCTTCACCGGGCTTAATGCTGAGCTGTCCCCTGCCGTCCGTAAACAGAATGCCTCCATAGAGCATTGCGCCGCTGACAGGCTGGTCATTCTCATCCGTCAGTATAATACTGAATTCAAACGCCTTTTCTCTGTCCTCCGCTGTCAGGTCATCGCCTGTCAGCAGCTTGACGATACCGATGCTGCCAAAGGTGGGAGGATTGTCTTTGGACGTATTGGTAATGGTATAGCGTCCCTCAGACACCACACCCGCTGTATACTCTGTATTGCTGGCAGTATAGCCTGCCGGCTCTTCCTCCCATGTATAATACTGAAGACGGGGATTCAGACCTGTAAAGGTATATGTCCATGTTCCGTCATCGTTTTTGACAATCTCGCAGTGCTCGGTATCAGTAGACACATAATGAATCGTGTCAGGTTCCGGTTCCGGATCAGGATCAGGATCGGGATCGGGGTTCGGGTCAGGATTTGGATCAGGCTCCGGGAGCGGATCAAGCTCGGGTCGTGGTTCAGGCGCCGGAACCTGCTCAAGTGCAGGCAGAGCCGGAAGCGGCGAGGGTTCAGGCGCTTCATACGCCTTGTATGTAAAATATCCGGGTTTTCCGTTTGCCGGGTCATCTATACGGGCGTATGTTACTGATCCTGACGAATAAGTAGTTCCATTACCGCCAACCAGCGAATTGCACATATAGAATACGACATTCACCATCGATTCAACTTTAGAACCGTCCCACTTATCCGAAGCATATATGGTGGTCAGACCTCTGCTTGAGGAAAATAATCCATTGAATCCTGAGCTTCTTATGCTTTCTATAGAAAAGCTGCTCAAGTCAATCGCCTTAATACCGGTTTCGTAAAAAATATATGAAAAATCAGTAACCTTTGAGGTGTCAAAGCTGCTGAGGTCAAGATAGTCAAATCCGGAAATAGTTCCCAAAGAAGCAAACATTCTTGCCATCATAGTGACTTTAGATGTATTAAAACGACTGACGTCAAGTTCTGTAAGGCTGCGACAGCTACTAAACATATAAGACATGTTCGTTACCTTTGAGGTATCGAAGCGACTGACGTCCAGCTCTGTAAGACTGCGGCAGTTACTAAACATATAAGCCATATTTGTTACATTTGAGGTATCGAAGCGACTGACGTCCAGTTCCGTGAGGGCATTACAGTTAACAAACATAGAAGACATGTTCGTTACCTTTGATGTGTCAAAATATCTGACATCCAGTTCTGTAAGACTGCTACAGCCTTCGAACATAGAAGACATGTTCGTAACCTTTGAGGTATCGAAACGACTGACGTCAAGTTCTGTAAGTCTTCGGCAGCCATTGAACATATAAGACATGTTCGTAACCTTTGAGGTATCGAAACGACTGACGTCAAGTTCTGTAAGACTTCCGCAGTTAGAGAACATATAAGACATGGTCGTAACCTTTGAGGTATCGAAACGACTAACGTCAAGTTCTGTAAGACTTCGGCAGCCATTGAACATATTTGCCATGATCGTTACATTTGAGGTATCGAAACGACTAACGTCAAGTTCTGTAAGACTGTTACAGCCATAGAACATATAAGACATGGTCGTAACCTTTGAGGTATCGAAACGACTAACGTCAAGTTCAATAAGGTTGCGGCAGTCACTGAACATATATGCCATGTTCGTTACATTTGAGGTATCGAAACGACTAAGGTCAAGTTCTGTAAGACTTCGGCAGCCATAGAACATATTAGCCATGTTCGTGACATTTGAGGTATCAAAATGGTTGACATCCAACTCCGTTAGCTTATAACAATTGGTGAACATATTAGACATATCTGTCACCTTTGAGGTATCAAAATAGCTAATATCAATTGTTGATAACTCCTTACAACTAGAAAACATCCTTCCCATATTACGTACGTTTGATGTATCAAAATATCTGAGATCCAGATCTGTAAGAAGCTCACAACCGCTAAACATATACCCCATGTCGGTTGCGCTTGACGTATCAAAATATCTGAGATCCAAGTCTGTAAGCTTGGAGCAGTTCTCAAACATATTTGCCATATTCGTTACCTTTGAGGTATCTAAATATCTGAGTTCCAAGTCTGTTAGTTGGGTGCAGTTCTTAAACATTCCTGCCATATTCGTTACCTGGAATTGTCAAGAAAAGTGCAGTCGGGAAACACCCAAAATGAGTGAGCGGTAGGAAGGATTTTGAAGCCTCATTCCGCTACGCTCCATTCGGCTTCAAAATCGCGTCGGTCAATCATGCCACCTGTTTCTTGTATAGTCGGCGGTATACCGCAGGCGGCAACCCAAAGGGGTTCTTCGTATATACCCTTGTTCTGTTGTAGTAGGTAAACACGTATCTGAATACTGTCGATTTGACTTCTTCTATTGCCATACGGTATGTAGGGATACGATAAAGCAATTCTTTCTTTAAGGTAGCAAAGAAGCTTTCCATCCGTGCATTATCATAGCAGTGCGCTACTCCGCTCAGACTTTGATAAAGATTCATCTTCCTAAGCGTTTCTCTGAAAGCTTCACTGGTATACTGGCTGCCTCTGTCGCTGTGAAGGATCGCACCGCTTACGGGATACTTCCTGAGTGCCTTTACAGTATCTATGCAAAGCTCTTTCTTCATATTGCTTCGCATGATCAGCGACAGTATTTCTCCGTTGTAACAATCAAGTATCGGTGAGATATACAGCTTACCGTCCTTACACTGTATTTGTGTAATATCTGTTAACAGCTTCTCAAACGGTGCGTTAGCACTGAAGTCCTGTTTTATAAGGTTCTCTGTTATCATCGCCTTCGGGTCAGCCTTCGTCAGACCTTTCGGACGGCGTTTTGGTGTATGCAGCCAGCCGTTTTCACGCATGATTCTTGTTATTCTGCGCTTGCCGGCTTTTATGCCTCGCTGGTTCAACGCCATCTGCATCCTTGGCGCACCGTAGTTGTCGTTCAACGGATTTTCATTCAATATTTCTTTCATAGCAACCGAAAGAATCTTATCTTTTCCGGGTTTATCTTTATTTCCGATATACCTATAATATCCGGATTCGCTCACACCCAGTACCCTGCACATGGACTTTACTGTCCACCTACATTTGTTATTTTCAATAAATGCATATCGCAGGTGTGCCTTTACTTCTTTCGGTTCTTTGCGAAAAAACCGAGCGCCTCCTGTAATATTTCGTTGGCTCTCTGAAGTTCCGCGTTCTGTTTTTCCAATTCTCTGATCCTCTGCTCTTTTTCATCAGCACTCATACGCTTGTGTCCGCTGCCTACATGCGCCTGCTTGCCGTGGATATTCTGCTTGTGTCTCCAGTCAGCAAGTGTATTATACGGGATCCCCAGTTGCTCTGAGGCTTTCTTTAGTCCGATCTCGTCTGACAGCTTCACTGCCTCTTCTTTAAAGTTTTTTTCGTAGGTCATCTTTTTTCTCGCCTTTCTTTTATGATTTTTCATTATATCACACCTTTGGGCATTTGACGACTCTACTTACATGATAACACTCCAGTATCAAAGCTGCTGATATCAAGCTCCGTCATTTTGCTGCAGCCGTAAAACATATTACTCATATTTTTTGTTTTCGCTGTACTGATATCCTTCAAATCAACAGCTTCCAAGTTGGGAAGATACCTGAAAAAATCAGTGCAGTTCTCGGGCAGATAAACCTCCTGAGCGTCAGACCACCACCAGATGATTCCGTCCTCGTCCATCCATACATATATTTGATAATCTGTTTTCTGATCATCAACCCGGTAGGCTCCCTCCGGGTAGCTGTCGGTTTCTGTCCAGTGCCTGAACCCCTTTGCCTTATTTTCTGTATCAAAAGCGCGGTTATTGAAGTAATAACGTAATAAGGTCCAGCTCTGATGCGCTCCAGACGGGCTGATTCTAAATGTTGCCTCTGTTGCCTTCCTCTCGGAGCTGAGGTGGATAATGGGCGTAGGGCGAGTGTCATTATCCGCACGGTCAATCCACTTTTTTGTAATGGTAACAACACCGTTTTCCTTGTTTGGTATCACATGATAACCCATAGCGTTTGTATCTATGCCACTGATGGTAACCGAACCATCAGCCGTAATCTTGACAATTCGTTTTGTTTCGTCAAGCGTATAATCCTCAGGTGCCTCGGTTTCCTCCAGAATATATGTTCCTGCCTCCAGACCACTGAAGATGATCTGACCATTCCGGAAGCTGACCTTTTCCATATCTACCTTTGTGCCGTAGTCAGACGTACCGTACAGGCGGAATTTGGCGCCTGCCACAGATGCACCGTCACTGTAACCAACCTTTAACACAGTAAAGGAATGATATGGCTCGTTATACACACTGATCGTTCCGTTGGTTTCCATATACGAATCACTGACAGAGAAGTTGCCGTTGTCATCTACCGTAACAGTATATATAGTATCGCTGAGAACATGAGCCTCATCGGTTTCGATTTCTGTCATCTTATATTTACCGGGCTCAATGTTTTCAAAGGTAACGACGCCGGCGCTGTCAGACACAGAATACAGAATGACGTCAGTTCCGTAATCAGAGGTACCGTACAGCTTGAACTTGATGCCCGGAAGCGTTTGTCTTTTGTTGACAAGATCCCTTTTGGTAAATTGAATATCAGTATGAACTCTTGGATCGTTGGTAATGGTAGCGTAGCCCTGCACAGGCTCGCCGTTCAGGGTGACATGACCGTAACCGTCGATGACAAGTACCATTTCCTCGCGTATTTCCTGATAATCATCGGTACCGGCATATTCGAACAGCCTGTATGTTCCCTTCTCAATGTTCCTGAACATCAACTGGCCGTTTTTATCCGTTGTCAGTACCTTGTAAACACCTGTTCCATAGTCCGACGTACCGTCCAGACAAAAGGAAATATCCTTAACCGGCTTTTCGGTATCGGAGGAGTCTACCTTTAGAATACCAAAATCTGACATCACTCGATAATGAACAGTCGTGAAATTATAATGAACAAATGAATCCTCTTCGTTATCCAATAGATCAATGACTGTATTTTCTGCATAAATATTGTTATAGGCAACCGGATCAGCCGACTGTGTTTCATCGTTTTCCGGTGCCCTCAGATAAAGCACCGCTGTAAGCGACTGACTTTGCCCCAATACAAAATCGTTGCCGTTACTGTCCTTTCTAAGGTCAATTGCCACCGCTCTGGCAAGGCTTAAATCTCCGATTTCTTCCGCTGTCAGCCACAGCTTTTCGCCGCCGACCACAGCGTTCAGATCTCTGTTGTCGTCTATATTTATATTAAGGCCCTCTGCCTTAGAATAATAGACAACAGGACTGATACCTGCCCTTATCAACTGACTGACATCAACATCCACCAGCCTGCCCTTCCAGTTGCCGGGATCACCTGCGTTGTTGTAATTCTCCAGAGAATCATAAAAAATGAGATTTTTGGATTTGCTGATAGCGTCTGTGCTGAATCTGATTCTGTAGGAATAAATTGCGTCGGGTCCGACCGTGGCTGTGGTTTTGTATGTTGTATCCGCCGGTCCTTTCACACGTTTTGTCAGACCGACAGACGCACTTGACAGCACATCAAGAACGCTTTTTCGCTGTCCGTAAATAAACCTGTTGCCAGTTGATTCGTCATCCAATCCCTGCATCAGCAGTTTTTCCTCTATATTGCCGCCGTTGTCAGGAAAACCGCCTGCAATACTGTCGTTGCCGGTTTGATAAGCAACAGAGTTAAGTACTTTCTTTCCGTAATCCGCCATATTGTCCCATGAATAGGTGGTCGAATATTCCAGATAATACCGGTCACCGCTTTCCCGGATATCGGCAATGATCATTGTTCTGCCTGTACCATTATAATTCGGTATGGTTTGAATATCATACGCCGTACTTGGAAGTACATGATAATCTGCTGTGATCCTGACCGAATCAGGCACAAATTCGCAGCCTATCGGCAACAGATCATAAAACCGTCCGGAAGACTGGTTGACATATTCTGTGCCTTCATTGCTGGTAAAATACTCGCTCATGCGAACTTTCCAGCCAATCGTCACAAATTTCTTAGCCTTGTTGTTGACCGTATTCTTGATTTCCTTGATTATTTCAGACTTTTTCTGCACACCAACCGAATAGTCATTGGCGTAGCTGTCAGAGTGATAAATATATTCGTCGTCTGCATCAAGCACCGAAGCATTTAATTTGTTTCTGAGATATACCTTATCACTACTGCCTGTTTTTTCCAGAATATAGTCAGACGGCTTCAGACGACAATTGACTGCGGCACTGAGGTTCGTGTAATAATGTACATTCTCGGTTACAATCTGAAAGCCTGTACAGTTATCATTAAAGACAAGACTGGATTCGCTCATGCTTTTGACATATTGGGGTTCAAAGCTTGGCGTCTGTGTCTTTATGTGATATCGTCCGACATAAACAAACTCCTCGGAATCATTAATTTTTGCATAGAAGGTCAGATATTCATCATCCGCATAAGTAACGCTATTGGCCATAACAAATTTCATGTTATCGGCATCATATTCGGCGTCCTTGCTCTGAATGAAATAACTGATACTGCCGATCTCATAATCCTCGGAGGTCAGTTTTTCGGGATTGCCGTTAAAATACAGATCCTCATCTGTCAGAACAAACTTGACTTTTTTCTTTCCGTAGCTATCCTCCGAATCCGGATCTGCATTGTTATCTCTTGTCCAAGGATAGCTATAACCGGTAATACGAACTATGTAATTCAGATTCTTCTCAGTATAAGGAACAGACCTTTCTTTAAGATCATCCAAACCGTAATTATACACCCCGGAGCCTTTTTTGGACGAATTGAATCTGCCGATAGGGCGCTGAAACTCGGGATGAGTATATACAAATATGGCGGAAGACTGAGCAGATGTGTCCTCGTCAAGCTGATCTACAGGGTCAACTTGCGCCTCCACCTTGTTTTTCAGCGTATAAGTCTCAAGCGGTTCATAGAAAGATTTTTTGTGCCTTGTCAGTACATAGTCAATTCTTTTTTGTTCTTCACAACAATTATATACCGTGTGCTTATCACTGAACACGGATTCGCCGGATAATTTATAGCCTACAATCTCCGCCTCTTCGTTGGAAAAGGTATCGGCAAGCGTAAAATTATATGGCTGTGTCACGTCCTTGACGTTAGAAACAATCCTCCATATCAAATAATAATATTCGTCCGCATCCTCCGGCTTTACTCCCCATGAATCTTTCCACGAGGATTCTCTGTCGCCCTCACTGCTTTTGGATACCGCTTCTATTTCTGCTCCTGTATTGATATGCACCGGAGCCACCTCGTCTGCAGCCGTAACCTCTATGTTATCCTTTGTAACTGAAATGTTCGCTACAAATGGGTCAGACGGCGCCATATCAACATACTCAAAGGTTTTCTCCGATGTGTCATAAGCCAGTTCAATAAAACCGCTCTGAGCAGACGAAATCGGACGCTGATTGACAATGACTATTTCATCACCGTCGATGTAGTAATAATACTCACTCTCTCCGTCTGCTTCGTCAACAGAAGGAATCGAAAGCTCAGCCACATCGGCATAATTTCCGTTTCTGTCTTTCAGAATGCTTTTAGGAATTCTGATAACAAATTTTCCCTCGTCGATCTCCCCTGTACCAGAAAGTGTGAACGATATAAAGTGTGAACGATATTCTGTAGGTGAAACGGTGACCCTCGCTGGTGTTATTGGCATTCCAGACGTACTTGCCTTCTTCAAGCCCCGCACCCGAAACAAACCGGGCTGCAAAAGTCTTGATCTCAAGATCACTGTCCTGCGCATTGACGCTTATGGTGGTGATTGGCAGAAATGAGGACAACGTAATTAAAAAAACAATCAGAAAAGCCATCACTCTTTTGGTGGGTTCTATTATTTTATTCATGTGTTTTCCCCCTCCTGCTTAGTACAATAAACATTATGCTCAAAACTGCGGCCGCTGAAATACAAAAATACACAACCGAAAGGTTTTCAGCATCACCTGTACCTACTGCGTCACTTCCCTCCGTAAAAAACACGGAGCTTTCTGGCGGAGAAATCCGGCTTTCATCAACCGAAACCTGTGTTTGGCTGCTCTCTTCGTCGGTAGTCGGCTGACTGCTTTCCTCCGTGTTTTTTATGCGGGTTTTGGGTTCAGACACTACCTCTTTTATCCAGGTGAGCCTGCCGTCCTCCATCTGCGGATACGGAACAGCTATAAGATAAGGCTGAAACAGCTCATACTCAGAGCTTTTGCCCGAAGCGGACTTTTGCCTGACCAGATACATACCTTCAGCCTGCACTCCGCAATCCGCTATGCCCCGGGCATCCGTAGTACAATCCATATCAGGAGTTGAAGCAATGGAATCAAGCCGCCCGGCAAGAGCTACGGAACGATCTACCGTAAGATGTTCAAACGTAATATCCTCTCCGTCCTTGGTTTCTCCGGCGAAAGCATATTCCGGAAGAAGAGTATAGGTGACTCCTCCATTGAGCTTTTTCATATCCGCCACTCTGAACAATTCTATATCTGCACCCTGAAGAGGCTGATCCTTGCCGTTGATCTGAACATAATAATGAATCGTTAGCTTGTTGTTCTCTATAGTATCCTCCTCCGCAGCATATACAGGATATAATGAAGGCAGACTCTGCAAAGTCAAGATGATTAATGATACAAGCAGATAATTAATGATTTTCTTCATTTTGTGCTGCTCCTCCCCTTTTTTTTCTGCGTTTATTGCACACAATATGCCTTATGATGCCAAAAATGCTAACAAGCAATATAAAACCAATAAAGCCTGTCAATACCCAAACGGATGGATCTATAATCACACGGTGTTCACCGGTGGTTACTCTGCCGTCCTTGACATTTTCTTTTTCGGAAAAGGGTATACGCTTGCCCGTTATCAAAAGTCTGTGCGTATTAACGCCGTAAGGCTCACATGTAACAAGAGTAACAAGGTCCTTGCCCTGTTCAATAAACAAACCGTCCACCTCGCCGGGAAGAACGATATCCCTCTTGAAAACCTGATAAGCAAGCGTGTGCCCGTAGATATGGATATAAAAATTATCACCGTTTTTTAGCTGATCCAGATTGGAAAAGAATTTCTGATTTGGCAGTCCTCTATGCCCTGTCAGCAACGAATGCGTACTTTTTCCCCCTACCGGCAGAGAACTGCCGTGTATGTGTCCCACGCCTACACCCAAGGAAATCTCGTTTGAATAATGATACACCGGCTCCAAAACATCAATTACGGGTATTTCAATATAGCACATCAAGCCGTTGTTCATACTATTCAGAATGTTTTCGTAGTATTGATCGGGATCATATTCTGCGTCTGTTACGATATTTCTTCCTTGCATATATAGCTTCTTATTGTATTCCGAGGCTTCCTTCAATTCTTCCTCGTGCGTTGCGGGATCACCGTTTTTTATCATTTCGTTATACTCTGCAATAAGCTGAGAATCTCTGTATCTGTTCCATCTGTCGCTGATAACAGGATACATCAGCACTAATGTACATGCCAGAAAGCCCAGAACTGATATAATCGTTATTATAATTCTGATATGTTTTTTTCTTTTGTTTTTCTTCATTTTTTCTCCGTTCTCCGGTGGCAGTACGGGCTTGCAGAACCATTTCTATATCCGGTCAGAAAGCTGTCATTACATCACGACAATAATTTTTACCCAAATCTACGGGATAAACGCATATATCCGTACCGCACAGGTTGCCCCTGCCGCTGAAAGAGGTTACTCTCAGGCAGCAGACGCTCTCTGTACCTTACGAATGGCTGTCACCGGGACAGCCGGTCGGGTTTTTTACTCATTCTTCACTCTGAGCGTCTTGCTTTCTCTTTCTGTTGACAAGAACAATCGCACCAAGGAAGATTGTCATGCCGACAGTGCCTCCGACTACCATCATGGCTGTACCGGTTCCGCCTGTTGACGGGAGAGAAGCAAGATTGGTGTTGACAATTTCAGCAGGAACGGTGGTATTGACAATGGTATTATCAACTGAACCGTCCTCTCCAACAACCGGTGTGTTTGTATACGATGCCGAGCCGGCAGCAACCGTGTAAAGACCTGTATCCTTATCCTTGGATTTGATATCCATGGTATAGGATGTCATGATGCCTTCCTCATTCAGCGTTGCAGCAATGGTAATCTGATAGTCAGTATCATTGAGCGTGTAGCCATTGGGAGCGATGGTCTCCTTGAGGTAATAAACACCCTCATCCAGTCCGGTAAAGGAAATGTGTCCGTTTGCGTCAGATATTGCCGTGTTCACTGTCTGTGTCATGGCTGCGTCAGAATAAAGTGTAAAGGTTGCACCCGCCAGAGCATTTTTGCTTTTTTGACTTCTTTGATCAGTGGTATCCTCAAATCCCTCTCCGGCCTTTGTTACCTTGTTCAACTCGTATGTAGACTTATCTCCGCTTTCTCCATCGAGGTCAGCGTCAATACCAAATGTATAGTGGTAAGTATGGTCTGTTTTGGTCTTATAAGAGTTTGCGTTGTTAGGATTATTGCTGTAGGTAAGCGTAGCGGTGTTCTTATTTTCCGCATAGTTTACACCGGCAGTTTCCTGCACAACGCTTGCATAAGTAATTTCAACGGTTTTGGTTGCATTTGCTCTGATATAACTGTCTGCAAAGCTTACTGTAAAGGCAACAGCCTGAGCAGTGTCGGTTACTGTTTCACCGGCTTTATTTTTATATGTGATTGTATAGGTGGTACTATCGGCAGCAACAGATGTTCCGCCAACCTTAACAGACAAATCAGCAACACCAAGGAACGCCTTAGGATCAAGGTTATCGCTGATTTCATATTTCAGTGAGTTCTCAGCATAATCACTGGAATAGGATGGAATGGTCATGCTGTCCAGCTTGAATTTTACGGTATCACCAAATGCAATAGTATCACCATCACTCTTTTTGGAGTCGGCGTCGGTACCGTTATGTGTACTGCCGGTGATGGATTTGTCAAAACCTGAAACGCTGGATTTGAGATAGGCCTGTGAAGGGAAGTTAAAGTATGACGTCATATCTACTGTTCCGCCGGTTGCTGATGAGGCAATCTGATTGGCATCGGTGATATTGACAGCAACCACGGCAGGATTATAAACATATTCATCAGAATCCTCTACCAAGACAATATACAGGCCTGCCTCAACGTCTGCTGTATAGCTTGTGCCGTACTTAGTCATCCGAATACCGGTTAGTGTGGTAGTGTTTGACGCAATCTTATCAGCGATTGCTGTAATCTCACCGGCAGTAGGCGCACTGAGATCTGCCACGGACGCATTGGTGCTATCGCACAGTGTGTATGATACAAGCTTGCCATCCTTGTACACACCTTTTGCAAGCTGATATGCCGTCACCTTAAGTGATGCAGAGGTTTCCTTAACATCCGTTACTGTGATGGTCTTTTGGGTGGTTGCCGCAACCGTAGAGGTTGCTGTCCATGTACCGTCCGTTATGACGGTGTTGGCCGCCATGGCCTGTGTTGCACTAAAGCCGGAAAGCGCCGCTGCAGCCAATGCAACACAAAATAATTTTGTGAAGTTCCGTCTTTTTTTCATAAGAGTATCTCTCCTTAAAAAATGTATTTATTTTTAGCGCATAAATGCGCATAAAAAACTCAAGGTAGTTTTTGCGGCCTTGCTGTAAATCGATGCCAAATCAATAGAACCAGATGGCAATAATCGTTGCTTTGCATATTTATTTTTATAAAATTATACAATCTTATGAGTTTCTTATACGTTCCTTCTATTCGTTATTCCGTTCCTTATGCGTTTCCTGATGGTTCCTAATTTTCGAACAATACAAATTTTATCAAAACGCACAATAGTCATGGATAATATTTATGAATTTTAACAACATCATCGTGACATTCCTTACTTAAAAGCCTATCATCTACTGCGAGTAAAAAAACAAGCCCTTAGCCATTCCGCTAAGAGCCTGTTTTACAATATGCTGTTTATCTATCCGGAATCGCAACTTCCATGGTAAAGTCGTCAAAAAAAGGATGCTTGTATTCGTCAAGCATCCTTTCAATGATCTTCTGTTATACATTCAAAGCCTCAGCCATACGGCAAATGGTAGCAAGCGTGGCTTCTCCCCATGAATAATTCTGCATATACTGACCATGAAAATAATCCGTATCGGATTTGTCCTTGATGAGAAACCTGTACAGATCACAATCCACAACAGACATGTTAAGACTTCTGATCCCCTTATGATTGATCACCAGTTCACCGATACCGTATTCGTCCAGTGTTTCGTGCATTTTCATGGCAACCTTCCGATAATTTGACATCACCTGCTTGTCGGTCGGTTTATCCTCCCATAAGTACGCTATTGCTTCTTCTGCTGTCAGACTGCCTCCCCGACGGTCTACCAACACAGCAAGAAGCTCCTTTGCTTTGGCACTGGTGAACCTGATGGGAACACCGGCTACAAATACATCAAAATTCCCAAAGGTTCGGATCCAGCTTCTGCTGTTCTTTCCCGGAATAAACATTCCGTTGTCGGCAGAAGCTGCTTTGTCCGGTTTCATTGCATCATTGGATGCTGCTATCGGATTAATAATAGACGTTTTGCCTATACTCTCCTGTGAAAGCACTACCGAGAACACTTCATTATTACTTTGCGAAGAAAAAACCTTGACGTGATAGTCGTTTTTCAGACCTCTTTCATCTGCAAGAGAAACAACGTCTGTTTCTCTTGTCAGTATGGCATTACAATCGGTTCGTTTCATGCCAAGTCGAGAACAAAACTCCGGCACGGAAATACCGTTTTCAGATATTTCACGAAGCTCCTTTTCACCGATTTGCATTCTTTTACATACCGTTTTTGATATGAAAAGAGGATATATCATCTTTTCCGATATTTCAAGGGTAAATCCTTCCATATAAAGGGCAGATAAGGTACTGTTACAGTGATTCCACAGCTTTTGGAGAATCCGCCACATGTGTATCAGCTCTTGGGAAGATTTTGCATCTGTCATATCCCTGCCGCACAAAAGAACATTTCTTTTATCTAAAAACACTACGCTTGCACCGTATTTTCTGATCTCACCGTCACTAAACTGAAAAGAATAAACAGCCTGTATATCCTCCTCCAGTGCTGTGGAATCTTCAAACCCCTTTAGAGCTATGATTCTTGCAAATAATAACTCAACCTTTTTACGATCCTCCGGCATGACAAAATTATTCAGAAAATAATCATTTGCACTTTCCAAGGTAAGTACCACATCATAAGAAATGCCAATCGATCTGGGTGTAACTTTGTGAATAAACTCCATCGTGTCTTTTTCCAAATCAATCTTAATAATAAAACTATATGATTTTTTCAGAGATTCTGTTTTTTTCTGTATCTCTTGTTCCTTTGAACTCATAACATAATTGTTAGCCAATCAAATACCTCCTTCTCATCTAACACTAATTACAAGAAATCAACGCAAAAGGTAATAGACTGAAAAACAATTCACGAAGCTCGCTCAACAGAATCAATGGTGAATTTTACGCATTGCTCCGATAGTATATAGTTATTGTATACGACCTCTATCGTTCCACCCCACATGGATACAAAGGTTATTAATGTATAAAATTCGTTCTTTTTACGCTCTTTTCTCAATGATATAATTAAGCGTAACATATTTTTGATGACTTATCAATAGAACAAAACTGCTCTGCATCAATATGTATATCGTGTTACAATAGATATGAAATCAAAATTTAACTCGGAGCAAAGCCCGATGTAAGCTCGCTTAACATCGGCTGCATTGATCCAACCTCACCGCAGGAGCTTTAGCTCCTCG
>JBGUWM010000112.1:0-1976 GCA_045221175.1 Acutalibacteraceae bacterium
GTCAGGGGGGCTTTTGCGTAAAAGCCCCCCCGACACCCCCGAAAACGTTGTTGACGCATTCAGTTTGATGAAACAATTCTGTTTGCCGACATCACTTTCTTTTCTTCCATCTTCTATACAAGGTCTTTTGCGTAAAAGCCTCCCGACACCCCCGAAAACGTTGATTGAAAAATCTTTGTAACATTAACACTCAATATACTATAAGCAGGCACGGTGAAGTGAGTGCGTGAGTTAAACCTGCACTTTCAGATGCAACAGCCACAAGCAAGCCGTCAGGCTTGTGACGGCGGTGTGCGTGATTGGCAGCGGCGGATTGCCGCTGCCCGTGCCGGTTGGCTGCGGAATAGAAGAAACAAATTACCAATAAGTAAGTGAGCGACAGCGAACGGCAACGGAATAGTCCAGTGCGGTCACGCACTTAATAAAGGATGGCGCCGTATTTTTGTGAGAGGGAGAGGAGAACGGAACGGTCGATGTCACAGCGGGAATCGACGATCAGACGGCCCTGATAGTAACGAAGGGCGGCTTCGAGAGTGGTGGGGTCGTCGGTATGCACGACAAAGGGAAGATAAGACATATCGGCGTTGTCGGCAATGCTGGCGGCATCGTCGGTAGAGTCGAGAATGCAGTAAATGGCGTTGGCGGAAGAATCGTCCAGATCAATCAGCTCATCAGCCATGTCGTAGCCAAAACGGACAGGCTCGGAAAGATTCAGGTCTTCCGGCAGAAAAAAGGCTTCACGATATCCTGCGGCGGCATAGCTGTCCTTTTCGGAGAAAGGGTCGAAGGGAACGGAAAGAGATTTCAAAAAAGTGAGCTTGTCCGGATCGAGGGTTTCGGAACAGTCGATAAAAACAGAGGCTCCGTGCTCTGAGAGTCGGGAAAGCTGCTCTGTGGAATAGGCTGAAAAATCAGCGGCGGCAATCAGGGGGATTTCTGCATGGGGCAGGGCTTTTTTTAACAAAAGGGCAAGAGCTTCGGCAGAATCGGTGCATTCAATGCCAAAGGCAGCCGCTCCGAGTGCCTGCAGCGTAATCAGAGCCGCAATGTAGTCAGTGTCACTGTTGGTTTTGCCCTCGTCGTCAACCCGAAGCAGCACAAAGACAGGCATATCAATGCTGTTGGCTGCTAAGACAGCGGCACGCATATCCCACAGCTTGTCAAAGTATTCCAGCAGGATAAAAGAAACGCCGGCATCTTTCAGGGCGGTCATGCGCTCCAGATGGTCAAAATAGGCGCTCTCAAAGACGGTCTTTCCGTATTCCTCGTGAATGCGGATATTTTCATGGACAACGCCGCCCACAGGCAGACTGCCGGCGCAGGACAGCACCAGCTCGGTCAGGTTATCGTTCAGGCTGCTGAAGTCATCGTCGTCCAGACCGAAATCTTCAAGCCGTTCGTGCATAATGCCGCCTGTCGGCGAGAGCAGCGCTGTCACGCCGTCGGCAACTGCCTGCTGCTTTTTGCGGAGCAGCAGACGGGGATTATTTTCGATTACATTCTCGCTGCAGACAGCGTCAGGATCGTGTCCTGTCAGCTCGTCACAAGAGCCGAAGCCGTCTGTAATCATGGGAAGTGCAAACGGAAAAATCATTTTTGAAAAACTCCTTGTCAAAGATAATAAAGGACAGCATAAAGCGCCCTGAAAGCGCTCTGAAAGCACCATAAAAGCACTCTGAAAGCACCATAAAAGCGCTCTGAAAGCGCCGTGAAAGCACTCTGAAAGCACTCTGAAAGCGTTGTTTGAAGAATCTTTGCGGCATTAATGCTCAATGCATATTGTAGGCACGGTGAAGTGAGTGCGTAAAATAAATCTGCGCTTTCAAGAGGAAACAGCCACAAGCAAGCCGTCAGGCTTGTGACGGCGGTGTGCGTGAATAGCAGCGGCGGATTGCCGCTGCCCGTGCCGAATGCCTGCGGAACTGAAGTTGCGAATCAGTATGATGTGAGTGAGCGTTAGCGAACGTCAGCGGAAT
>JBGUWM010000113.1:0-72208 GCA_045221175.1 Acutalibacteraceae bacterium
TGGAGCGGGTGATGGGAATCGAACCCACACAACCAGCTTGGAAGGCTGGGGTTCTACCACTGAACTACACCCGCATATCAGCGACAAGAATTATATTATCATAACAAACGAAATTTGTCAAGGGTTTTTTTGTTTTTTTCGAAAAAAATGTATTATATTTTTTGATACTTGATGCCATTGGTTTGATATCCACACAGATTGATCCTGCTAAGTCTTTGTATATACAACGATTCCACGATGTAACAAGTAAAAAGATGAATAAACCCTCAATGAAGCTTCGGTACCCGCTCAAAAGTATGTTGTTTAATGTATACGATTACTATAAAGGATTGCATGATCTGAACCGTCACCGGTGACATTCACATATCTTATCTATTACCGTAAAACATTGTTTTACCTCTCCTTTATCTTTTGAAACCGCATTTATTGACATCGCATCTGTAATTATTGTATAATAACTGCAATCGGATTTTGTCAAAAAATACCTTCAGGGAGGTTTTCATGAATGACTCTAAGAGATATTAACGAATTGGCAGTTTCGCTAACGAATACGATGACAACCGACTGTATCGCAGAGTTGCTGACAGAACAGGGTGAAGACTGTACAACCCAGGAGGCAGGTGTAATTCTTCACAGCCTCAATCAGAGTAGAGGACTGATATTGAATGATGATTACTGCCTGTATCATCAACAGACCATTAGATGTCCGAAGTGCCTTAACACATCGCCGGATACTCTGCTGAGCAGCGCTCTGCAGATTCTTACCGGCAACAACAATGTTCCCTTCGGCTGCTGTCAATGCGGCACGCAGTTTGTTGTCGGATAACAATACTGCTATATCTTTCTATAAAAAACCTGATGCCGGATTCCTGTTTCGAAACGGTATCAGTTTTTTTATCTCGCTTTTATTGTATTTGCTATTTCAATCACTCACGGGTACTCTGCTCTTGCATCTTCACCCGGTTTCAGCGTCAGGTCAGCTCTTTTCTCCATTTCACTTGATGAATTCTACCGTGAAGAGTCATTACAACAGTCATGTGCTATATCGCCGTTATATTGTCCACAGTACATTTTGCACCATTAAGTCTGCCTTTTTTTGCCGGTTTTCAGACGATTGGAAAGCTTTACCTGAAATGTCAGTCCCTTGTCAGACGGTATCGCCTCTATTGTGCCGTTATGCAGTTCAACTATTCTTTTAGCAATACTCAGTCCAATACCATGTCCCCCTGTTTTGGAAGTCCGGGAAGAATCCGGCCGATAGAAGCGGTCAAACAGATGTGAAAACTCCGCTTTGTTGTCGATTTCACAAGTATTGAAGACCGAAAAAAATGTAAACCTCTGACCTTTTTTCAGAGTGATCACCACTTCGCCGCCTTCGCTGACATATTTCGTCGCATTCTCCACCAAAACAGATACCAGCCGTTCAAGCTGCATCTGATTACCGTTAAGTACAACCTCCGGCTGAATCTCCTGTGTGAAAGCAGTATGCTTGTTTTTCAGCACTTCTTCAAATGAAGCCGATGTTTTAGTTACCGTTTCCGTAAGGTCTACCGGCTTGATATCCGTTACTGTCTCTACCTCGTCCAGACGGTTCAGCGTCAGCAGCTCATTCACCAGTTCACTGATCCGCTGTACCTGCGAGGTAATATTATTGATCCATTCGTTCTCGCCGTCTTTATATGCCAGAACCTCAGCATTTGCGGCAATGATCGCTATGGGCGTTTTTAACTCATGACTGGCATCGGTAATAAAACGCTTTTGCATTTTGTTGTTCTCTATAAACGGCTTGACAATCAGCTTAGATAAAAAATGGAAAACTACTGTGATCATCAAAATAAAAAACAGGGCGATAACCATCAGCATCAGTATAATATACCGCACCGCATACAGTTCATTCGCTGAATCCAAAAAAACCATCATGCCGTTTTCACTTGCTATACGATAGCGGTAATTGTCATAATACCCGGTACTGTCATACTCCCACGAAACCTCATTCGCCAACCCTTTGGCTTCTTCTTCCGTAACCGACGCTATATGCTCCAGATCTATCGTCTTTATTTCATTATTCTCGTATCTTACTACAAAATACCTCATGCGGTACGGCGACTCTTCATCATACCCATACATTCGGTTCTCAGCGCTTCGGTTATGGTAGTTTTCATCGTTATGTTCCGGCATCGTACCTCCGTTGTTCACGATCATCTGCGTCATGGAATCTGCGTGCTGGTCAACCTCAAGACCCAACCCGATTCCAACCAGCAGTACCGTCAGCATCAGCACGACAGTTGCCGATAAGAATACTCCCAATACTATTTTTATTCGCAGTTTTTTCATTTTTATTCTCCCAACGCATAAGCGTCTCCGTCTATGATAATGGCTGCTCCAGCCCGCAGCGGTATCAGCTTGTTTTTCAGATAATAAACATATAGCTCAGCTTTTTCAGCGCTTTCTCTGCCATTCCATACCTCTTGGTTGATCTGCTCCGCCGTATATGCTCTGCCGGCATTTTTAATCAGAAATTCCAGCAGCTCTGCTTCCGGATTGCTCAGCCGTAAGCTGCCTTTATCAGACTTCAGCTCACAACTGTTCGTGTCCAGTTCCAGACTCTTGTATCTGATCACCGAATGGCGGTAATCCACACTTCTGCGTACCATGGACTTCAGCCTGACAACCAGTTCTTTCATCGCAAACGGCTTTGCCAGATAGTCGTCAGCTCCCAGCGTCAGCCCCGTTACACGGTCGTCCAGCGTTGCCTTGGCTGTCAACATCAGTACAGGCGTATGATCTCCTCTGCTGCGCATTGTTTTCAGTACTTCGATGCCGTCGGCTTTCGGCATCATAATATCCAGTATGACAGCATCATAATAGTCCTGTCCGATTGCCTCTATCGCCTCTTCGCCGTCATATACCGCCTTTACTTCAAAACCTTCCATCTTCAGTATCTCCGCTACCGCCACGGAAAGTTGCCTTTCGTCTTCTGCGTATAACACCTTCATCGTCTTATCCCCTCCTGATCATGTCCCGTATCGTCTGCATCGTCAGATCCGTCGACGCCATTTCATCGGCACACCGCTTTAATTCCTCTACGATCAATCCTGTGTTCCGTATATGTTTCTTATACTTTAACTGGTGCTCCAGACTTGCCCAGCAATCCATCGCTATTGTCCTCATCTGTATTTCTGTACGGATACTGTTCACGCCTCCGGCGCCGAACGGCACTTCTATGATAACGTGAAGGCTTCTGTAACCGTTGGGCTTGGCGTTGGCTATATAATCTTTTATCTCACACACTTTCCACTTGTCGCTTTTTTCAATCTTTTCAAGTACTGTATAGATGTCTCCGACAAAATGGGTAACAACTCTCGCTCCGACCAGATCTGACAGTTCACGCAGTCCGTTCTCCGGTGTTTCCTCCAAACCCTTACGCCGCAGTTTTTCTTTCAGACTTTCCGAACCCTTGATCCGGCATTTCAAATGTTCAGCCGGCGCTGTTTCCGAATCGGTACTGATACTGTCCAGAATCCGCTGTATCTCATGCAGCATCAGTTCCTTGGTTCTCTCCAGTCCCTCTGCGTAAGGTCCGTAAAAAATACTGTCTTCATCTTTCATACATTCTTTCCTCCGTCTTGTACAAGATAGTTTATTATATCATTTCCAGCGTTTATTGTAAACGGATTTTCGACCTGTTAACACAATATTAACACAATTCTGCTTTTATTTCTTTCGCTTGATAATCCGCCGCTGCGACAGAATGCTCACTTCAAATTCAGTATGTTTTTCGACTATGCTTTTCTTGACAATGCCGTATCGATCCCTCCATTCTTCCATCTGTACTCTTCGACAGTTGACACAACACCGACCGATTAGTTCTTTTGTTTGTCATGAACAATACTGTCCGCATTCCTTCTCAATAACGCTAACGATACATGATGATTCTAATCATTCAGTCTTCGTTTCTGCCTGTTTCTTACCATCTGCTTCCAAGTAAAACCGTTTCTTTTGCCGGAACGCTAAAACACCCTTTGATTAATTCTCTATTCTCACTTGAAATCGCAGGTTGTCTGTGATATTCTTATATTGATAAATAGCTCTTTGAAAGACTGTTTTTGATCGAATTACGCATCATGCCGGATTCTGTAATCTTCGTGTGTTAAAATCAAAATATACAAGTCAGTCAAAACATACTATCAGCCTATTTACTATGATTTCTTGCGGCTGTTTTGTTTCAGATATTCTATTAATATCACAAGCCACGACTGGAAATAATACCGGCATCTGCAAAAAACTGTGACGACACAAAACGCACCGCCAATCATAGTTTCTGAAGGCACGATACAAAGTTTTCGTACATTTCAATGTATATATAAAAAAGTTTAGCAAATGAGGTCAGATAATGGAAACAAACGACTACACCTTCAAAGTCAATCTGGGCGGAATGATTGAACTGCTCTCAGAGCATTTGTACAGTTCCCCCAACGTGTTCGTCAGAGAACTGCTGCAAAACGCTACCGACGCTGTCAGCGCCAGAATACTTGCTGACAATACCTATGATCCAAAATCCGCCGTCATTGAAATCGAAGTAGAACCCGAACGGAGAATCGTCTTCCGTGACAACGGTACCGGTCTGACGGAAGATGAAATTCATCGCTTTTTATCCGTGATCGGGCAATCTTCCAAATACGATCTTGGTCATAAGCTTGCAGAAGGTGACTATATCGGTCGCTTCGGCATTGGTCTGCTGTCCTGCTTTATGGTGAGTGATACCATCATTGTAAGAACAAAGTCATACCGCACACCCGACATCACACTGGAATGGCACGGTAACGCTGACGGCACTTACACTATTACTTCTGCGGACGATCTGCCGTCTGTCGGTACGGAAATTATTCTGGAATATAACGCTGACGCAACAAAAGACTCGGCTTCGGCTTACTTTCACGCCGATGAAATTGCCAATCTTGTCTATTATTACGGGCTGTTTTTGAAATATCCGGTGTACGTTATTGACGGAGATAACAGAACAAGACTGAATCTGCAGATGAAGCTGGACGCTGACAAGAATAAAGCCCTGTGTCTGAAAACAGGCAAAATGTTTTTAGGTGACGATTTTCTGGATTGCTTTAATCTCCGTTCTCCTACAGGTCTTTTCAGCGGCATCGCTTACGTTCTGCCCTATCCTGTTGCCGCTACGACACACAATATGCACCGCATCTATCTTAAAAATATGCTTCTGACCGAAAACGGAGAAAAACTACTGCCGGAATGGGCATTCTTTATCAAGTGTATGATCAATACCGATCGTCTGACACCTACCTCGTCAAGAGAAGATTTCTATGAAAACGAAGCTCTTTCTACTGCCCGTGACGAGATTGCAGAATGTATCGCAGACTATCTCGAAGGGCTGGAAATCCACAACGACAAACTGCTTCGTGAGATTGTCAGCGTTCACAGTCTGGCTGTCAAATCAGTGATTGCTTCCGATGACGGCTTATCAGATATTCTGCTGCCCTATGTGAACTTCGAAACCTCTCTGGGCATTCTTTCTGCCCGTGAGATTTCAGAATTCGGTACCAGTGCGTTTTATACCACCGACATTAATCAATTCCGCCAGCTTGCGCCTCTGTATACACAGCGCTCTGAGCTGCTGATTAACGCCGGCTATGTTTATGAGGCTCCGATTATCCGAAAGTTAGCCGATAAATCTTTTGAAACCGATATTGAAATGTTGACCGACGCAGATATTGAACTGATACTGGAAGATTCTGATGAGGATGACGATGAAAAGCTCTCCGCCTTTTTGCATGAGGCTGAAAGAGTCCTCCGGAAATATGACTGCAAACCCGCTGTCAAACAGTTTCGACCCACGGATATTCCTGCCCTTTATACGATCAATGAGGACGCTGTACAGACACGGCAGATCAGACGCTCAAAAGAAACTGTCACCGGCGTTTTTTCGGATATGCTCTCTTCCTTTGAAGAAGACCTGCATTCAAAAGCACGCTCGTGTCTGTATTTCAACACCAACAATCTCGTTGTCAAAAAGCTGCTTGATTCCGGTGCTTCTGACAAAACAAGAGCCAGTATTGAAATACTGTACGTTAACGCCCTGCTGTCCGGTCATTTTCCGCTGCTGCATGACGAGATGAAAACACTGAATGAAAATCTTTATCTACTGCTCACTTAACCGGAGGGATAACAATGAATCTGAAAGAATATGAACAAGAGTTCTTTGCCGATCTGGAAAACGGCGCTTCTCGCCGCAACGGCATTCGCAGGGCGCTGGAAGCCGCTCTTGAAAAGCAGGATCATAACGGAGCCATGGAGCTTTACCATGAACTAATCCGTGAGGATATCTTTCATTGCGATAATCAACAGGCCATTCTGGTGTTTCCGGAGTATCTTTCCTTTTTTGAATCGCACCCCGAGCTGCAAAAAGAATTCAAGCGTGACGTGATGTGGTGCTTTAAGTGGATCATCAACAATATGGATGAGTTTTATCAGATATCCCTCACTCAGATTGACAATATCTTTGAACAATACGCTGCCTTTTGCCGTAAGTACAATTACAGCCTGCGCACTTACTATGAATTCCTCAGCATATTTATTCAAAATAACTGTATGCCCGGCGAAGCTTTTCGTGGGCTGACTGCAAAGGAAGCTTTTCAGAAAATGCTGAAAACAAAGCGTGACGCCCTGAGCGACTGCCCTGCCTGTGAACTCGACCGTGAATTCGATTATTACCTCAATGCCGAAGATAATCTTGAAAAAGCACTTGAAGTCATTGAACCTGTTTTCAGCGGAAGACTGTACTGCGCCGAAGTGCCGGAAACCACCTATTCTAATCTTAGCGTCTATTATTTTGACCACGGGAAACTCAACGATGCCGTTAAATACGCTACCAAGTCCTATCGCCTGATACGCAACCAGTCTGCGCCTGAGAGTGACTTTTTCAATTCCCTCTCCGATACCGCCATGATTATTGCTTATCGTGAACCGCAAAAAGCATTAAAAATGCTCCGTGACCTGCTGCCTGCTGCTGCCGTCAGCCATAACGCAAAGGGCTGCTTTGTCTTCTTCCGGGCTGCTTACCACGTCATGCTCAATCTTGACAAAGAAGGTTATCATCACGTCCGTATGAAGCTCCCCTTTAAGGAAGACAGCATCTATCAGCCCGACAATCAGTATCAAATTTCCGATCTGAAAGATTATTTCTTTGAAAAAGCTGCTTTTTATGCGCAAAAGCTCGACCGGCGCAACGGCAATTCTATGCTGACTGACAAACTTGACAAAACCTATCAATTCAAAGGAACACGCTTCAGAAAACCAACCAAGGTGGATATTCCTGTGTTTGAATACATCTGCGAATATATGGACGACGGTATGCTGCCGCCGGATTTTTCTCTGCCCCGTAAAAAGCCCGACAAGGATCATGCTCCCCTTGATGACGGTGCAATGGACGGCATCATGTATTTTCATTATAAACCGGAACAGAAAGAACTCGGTGAGATGGAAAACATCGTTCAGTTGGCAGGCAAAGGCAAAACCAGACTGGCTGTCAACAAAACGGAAAAATTCTTTTCGGACCCTGATAAATTCACTCTTCATATTGCAGACAATCTGCAGAATTATATCATCAGCCACAGAGATGAACTGAACGCAGACGCTATTTATGATTTTGGTATTTCATTACTCGTCAGCTCCAAAAATTACGAGGCTGTCAAAACCGGTCTGATGATTCTCGAGATCTTTTCCGATTATAACGACAAGTTGTTGGAAGCCATTATGAAGCTGTCCGCCTGCAATGAATTCACCCTCTTCTGTATCTGGGCGGTGCAAAGGCTTGATAATGCCAATGAACTGGTTTTCACCATGGCTAAACGCACGTTTGGCTGGGGCAGAATCTTTGCTGTACACTTTTTGCAGCCTGATACACCGGAAATACGGGAATGGCTACTGAATAACGGCGTACATAATAGCATTCACCCGGGATACCTTGCCAACAAGCTTTTTGATGAGCTGGATATCCGCAGTATGCTCCGTCAGAATCCCGACGCTTCTCAGATGAAGGCTATCGCTTATATTATCCTCTTTTTACTGGAAGAGGGGCCCGCTTCCGGCATTCGTGCTTATGACGACGCCGAAGATATTCTCAGCGCTTTTTTGGAAAATGCAGAACGACTTGACGTTGAACAGGCAGAAATTGATGACGAAAACT
The DNA here is from genome assembly GCA_045221175.1 of Acutalibacteraceae bacterium. Classification (GTDB taxonomy): domain Bacteria; phylum Bacillota; class Clostridia; order Oscillospirales; family Acutalibacteraceae; genus UBA1213. The sequence continues at coordinate 8,216 of JBGUWM010000113.1, forward strand.
ATCCGCATATCGTAGAATATGCCCGTGAATATCTTGAGGAAGAAATCAACGGCGCCGATGACGATGAGTCCGGCAATGAAAACTGAGAAACACTCTGCTTTTTCGCTCACTAAGATTGCAGAGTGTTGCCAAGAGAGCATACACTGACAAACTATTCAAAACGCACTCTTCATGCAGAAGCCCCGCTTCTTTTGAAAGAGTGCGTTTCCTTTTTCTCCGCCTGCTGAAAAGACTCAGCCAAACGCTACATCAAGCGCCATCATCAGCGCAAAACCAACCGCCGTTCCAATGGTTGCCAAAGAAGAACAGCCTCCGCTATGTCCCTGCGGGATCAGTTCCTCTGCTACCACATAGATCATTGCTCCTGCCGCAAAGGACAGCAGATATGGCATGAAAGGTATGATAACCCCTGTCATCATAAGCGTCAGCAAACCAAATACAGGCTCGACAGCTCCCGATAGGACGCCGACTGCAAAAGCTGTCCCTTTCGTCTTTCCTTCTGTTTTCAGCGGCATGGAAATGATTGCACCTTCCGGAAAGTTCTGTATAGCTATCCCCACCGACAGCGCTATTGCCGCTGTTCCGGAAATGCCGGTGTGACTGCAAAAGGCAGCCGCCAGCGCTATGCCTACTGCCATGCCTTCCGGAATGTTGTGAAGCGTTACAGCAAAGATCATCATACCGTTTTTCTTTTGACACGGCACTTGGTCTTTCCCTTCTTTTAACAGCCAATGCGGCAACAGTTTGTCTGTCAGCATCAAAAACAGTACGCCTGCCAAAAAACCGACTACTGCCGGTAAAAATGATACCGGCTGATCCTCTGTCATGGACAGCGCCGGCAGCAGTAATGACCAGACCGATGCCGCCAACATTACACCGGACGCAAGTCCTGTCAGCATTTTTTCCGTACGAGCACCAATATTGCTTTTCATTAAAAACACTGCCGCTGCGCCGGCTCCTGTGCCGGCAAAAGGTATCAGCAGCCCCCAGATGATCCACCACTGTTCCATTCTATATCCCCTCATCACTTCCATTCTCTCTGAAGCACAAACGCTTTCCCATAGCCATTTTATTCTCTCCTGCTTCCTTTTGTTCCATCAAAATAACCATTACCAACTACAACCCCAAAAAAACAGCAGGTACACTGTCTTACTTCGTAAGAATGATGTACCTGCTGTTGGTGAGGTTTAACTTGGAGCAAAGCCCGATGTAAGCTCGCTTAATATCGGCTGAGACGAGGCAACTGCACTGCAGGAGCTTTAGCTCCTCGGAGTTTTAGTGGGGGATCAGACCCCCACTGAAGCTCCGAATGTCCCCCGCCGTCTAAGAGAGTGCGGGTGTCCGGTAGACACCTCTGCAAAGCAGAAGCACCAACCAAGCCGCCAGGCGAGACTCGGGGGACATTCGGTGATTGGTTATAAAAAGATTCACTTGATCGCTTAATCGTGCAGCAGCTTTTGAGAACCATCTGTATCTGATGCAAATGCGGCGTCTTTTTTGATGCTGTGCTTTGCAAAGTACAGCGCTTTCAAAGCAGCGGAGTACAGTTCATCGTAGGTGCCGCCGTCTCTTGGGAACATACTGATGCCCGTTTTTCCGAATACGTAGATTTCTCCCTCATCAGACTGATATTTGTTGCGTATGATTCGACACATCTGTTCAGCTTTTTCTTCAATTTTCTGTCTTGCATCCAGCCATTTGACCAGTACAATAAAGCGGTTGCCGCTGCTGCGTCCGATAATGTCGGAATCACGGAACAGCTCCCGGATATTCTGTGCCGTTTCTTTCAGTACCGCATTGGCAAATACTGTACCAAGACTGCGCTCAAGAACTTCTAAACCGCATATTTCTGCGATCATCAAGGCATGACCGTTCCCTGCCCCTTCGTCATAAAGGAAGCTCTTGATCTTATTCTCGACAGCGTGTTTATTATACAGATTGGTTATAAAATCCGTTCGGTCTTTTCGTCTCTCGTCAATGCCGTCTGTACGGCTGTCTGTGATATCCGAAAAGACCGCTATCACACGAACCGGTATGCCGGAAGCGTTGCGTATGGTTACAAAATGCACTCTGTTCCATTTGTATTCGTCCAGCGTCTTGCTGTATATTCTGATAAATGCTTCGGAATCACTTTCTTCAGAACGGGCGGCATTCAGCTTTTCTATCAGCTTTTTTCTGTCATCGGCATGAACAAAGCTGTTGTCGGGTAAGTGACGGATAAAGTCTTCGGTATCGGGCCGGTAACCATACAGATAGCTGAAGGAACCGGAAAACTTGACTCTGTCAAACCGTGGCGCCCATTCCAGTATAAATGACCCGGTCCTCTCCAGTATCTCATCATACAACTGCTCGTTCAGCACCAGCGAAGTATGTGAATGACTAAGAACAGGATATTCTCTGCTTACGGAAGGCGATTTCATCTGCAGCTTGAATTCCTCCAGCGGTACCAGCTTGCTTTGATGTACGCCAAACCCGCAGGGAGAAAGTTTTTTGATCTGTGCCACAAACATTTCGTCACTTCCCATCGGGAACACACATTTTGATCCTTGTTTGTCAAAATACTTCATCAGCCCCGTCAGCAACTCGATATCGTACATTCCGTCCATGACAGAACGGATAAAGCTTTCGGCAAAATCAATTCTGTCAAACATTCCTTCAATAAAACAGTTAATGTTGATATTCTGCATACCTACCTGGTAGATACCGACCATAAATCCAAGCTCTTTCAGTCTGCCTGCAAAATCAGACAACTCCGCCACACTGAGCTGCTCGACAAGCCCGTGGTGAATCATCAGACAAATATGACTGCAGTCAACAGGCATCTCTTCCGTCATATCCTGCAACGCTGTCAAAAAGCTCCGGCAGTCCTCCGCCCGAAATGCCGTATAAAGGGCAAGCTGCGGCAGAGCTGTCTTTTCCTGCTCCAGCTCATACACGGTACGCAGCAGCTTGTTGATATTGTTCAGACACAAGGCTGTAATATTATCTTTGTCAGCTACATACGTCATCAGCTCATCAAAGTTGCTGATATTGGCAAGATAACCGCTGTTCACTCCCAGCATATCGTAATACAGGATATATTCACCGGCAGAGTCTTCCACAGGAATGAAATACTCATCAAAGGAAACCGAATTGATCTCACTGTCGCCCTGTACCGTCAGTTCCGTATCATATTTCTTCAGCTCCCAATGCTCACGCATACTGCTGTTATAATACAAAAACATATTTTTGCCGTTTATCTTCGCAATCTCAACCGCTCTTGCTGCATTATTGAACAACTCTTCAAAGCTGCTGCCGTCATTCGGATACAGCGCTATGCCTATTGTTGAGGAAATATCGGGAATTTTTTCTTCCCCCAGCAGGTAGGTTTTGTGTATGCAGCGGAAAAGATCCTCTATCATAACGTTACGTTCGTCACGGTCAGGACAGTCTTTGACGAGGATAACAAAGTTGTCGTCTTCTATGCGGGCGAGTAAATTACTGCCGCTCACCTGATCATTCAGCAGGTTCGAGATATCCCGCAGTATATCATTGCCGTAACGGTAGCCTGCCTGTCGGTTGACTGTTCGAAAATCATCTATATCTATCAGCATCAATGCATGATATCCGTTCTTTCCTGCGTTTTGCAGATAGTCGTCCGTTTCCTTCTGTATACCGGTATAATTCCACAGTCCTGTTACAATATCTCTGTCCCGGCTGAAATACCTGTTTTCCTGATTTTGCTGCAGCCCTGTAATAATCAGGAAAATGCGCTGTATCTTATCATTCTCGCTCAACGGCACTGCAGTAATGCGCACAAATGACGGTATGTCTCCCTGCAGGGTCATTTTGCATTCCAGTACCATACGTTCATCACCCGACGAGAAACTCTCGATAATAGTATTCAATCGGAAAGTCTTCAAAAACGCTGCCTGATAGTCCTTTTCACAACACTCGCACAGGATATTGACGCTCTCTTCGTAATTCTTCGGTATATAGCCGCAGATATCCTTCATGCTGCCCTTGCGCTGATGCAGCATATCACCGTTCAGATCAAACTCAAACACATAATCCGACGTTTTATACAGCACTTCAAGGTCATGCTGCTGCAACTGGGCAATCACCGACTTCTGATGCTCGATTGTATTGATCAGGTCATCTCTGTCCATTTTCAGATAGATATCTCTGCTGTGATCCGTTTCGTCCTTGTCCTTGGGCAGAACCGACGCACGCTGTGACACGCTTCTGTCAACGTGATTGACGTCTGCATACTCGATCGCCAATGCCTTGAATTTGGGAAGTACGGCACTGAAGCAGTCCATCATCTCGTCCGAAAATGCTCCGCAGGCGCCTGTCCGGATCATTTCCACCGCCTGTTCGTGAGAATAGGCGCTTTTGTACGTTCTTTCACTGGTCAGCGCATCATAGCAGTCCGCTAACGATACTACCTGCGCCCATATCGGAATCTGATCTCCGACCAGTCCGTCCGGATACCCCATACCGTCATACTTCTCGTGATGATATCTGCATATATCATAACAATAGCGGAAGTAATCGTTCTGCTCTCCGGAATCAAGCTGATCCAGTATTTCACAACCTTTTATGGTGTGCTGCTTCATGATCCGGAACTCTTCATAAGTCAGGCGCCGGGGACTCAGCAGAATGGAATCCGGAATGGCGATTTTTCCAATGTCGTGCATGGAAGACGCTGATGTGATCAGTTCTATTTTTTCTTCTGTCAGATTATACTTCGGATATTTCTGTGCCAGTACACGCAACAACACTTCTGTGAATTTTCGTATTCTATGTATATGTCTTCCGGATTCGACGTCTCTGTATTCTATCACCATGCTCAGAGCGTCCAGCATATCATTGTTGATGGAATTGATCTTCTTTTGCTTTTCCTTCAGTTCACGGTTCTGCTCCAGTATTTTTTTGGTTTGTTTAGTGACAAGCTGTTCCATCTCCTGTTTATTCGAAAAATATGACACCAGATTGCCTACTCTTCTCTTGACAACCACAGGATTGACCGGAGAGGTTACTACATCGCTGAACGGCAGATGCAACCGCTGCGGGTGAAGTATCGCCTTACCTTGGTTCAGTATGATGATAACAGGTATGTTTTCAAATACCTTCAGTGCCGACATAGTCTGTACCATCTCTTTTGTGAAATGCTCGGCAATATCCTCCTTGACCAGTACGATCGAAGGTTTTTCCTTTGAATCAGTCAGTATTCTGTACAGCTCTTCGCTTCCCTCTGTCTGTATTACCTCATACTGCCCTGCAAAACTCTCATATAACAGTGAACGATTCATCTCGTCATTTTCTGCAATCAGCATTTTTTGCATCTGAAATCACCTCTGCAAATTCCGACGGTTGCTTTTCCGTCATCTGTTTAAGTGCTTTCCACATCATCACCTTTATTCCGATGAAACAAAACACTTTTCCTCATATATTATACATAATTCTGCCTGATTTGTACAGAGAAAAATTTTATTCCGGTGATTTTTTTGCCTTTTCTCTTGACACCTCTTTCAATCGTCGCCATTTCAAGAGCAGCTCACTCAAAAACCACTCTTTCAAAAGTATTTATCACGGATTAGCAGGGTATTGACGACTTCGAAAAAGCTGTGTCATTCCTCCATGATTGTCTGATTTATTGTATGTTTAAGTTCTTACTGTTTTTTCTAACTGTATGATTGATCTTGTTTTTTATTCCTGCCAGTTTATTGATGATTCTGATATCTTCGTCGTCTGTCATCAATCTGCCTGTTGATTGGCGGACATCTCCGGACGAATATGTCTTCGATAGTGCTCAATAACCAATTCTGCCATTTTGCTGTAACTCCTGACACCCTGAGCCTGATTGTTTGTTTTCAAATAACTGTTGTTAATCCTGACCGCTGCCTCTGCAACAGGTGTTTCATACTTCTTCCAGTACAGACTTTCTGCAGCCATATCTCTGAGAACGCCTTCGTCAAGATGCTTCAGACAATCACGGTACAGTTCTTCGTCCGTTCTGTAAAGATATCCGGAAACATAACGCAGTGCATAAGCATAACCGGAATACGCCATCAGATCATCTTCACAGGATATGCAAGCCAGATAGGCAATGAAATTGGCGTCTTCTTCATGCATAAAGCCCCTGACATGGCTCAGCTCATGACACATCGTAAATGCCATCTGGTATCCTCTGAAATCGGTGTTGACGTTTGCTTCAAAAGTCCACGGAAAATATACACCCGATATATTCAGCCACGACATTCCTTCTGACAGCAATACGCTTTTAGGGTTACTGTAACCGTCAAAAATACACTCATATTCTCCGTGCAGGGCGTTGACGGCATTTTTCGCTTTTTCTGCCGTTTCACGGATATCTGCCGCCACCGTTCCTTCAGGGGTTTCCGGCAGCTTTTTACGATGAAGGGAAGCATTGTCCGAAAGATAGACACACAGCTCATACAATTCCTCTTTGTCCGGCGCTTCAAAACTCCAGTTCTGCAGCGTCATGAAATCAGGACAATAATAATTGAGCCCGCAATTCGTAATATACAGAAAAAATACCACAGATGCTGTTCCCATCAGCCGCAGAATACCTTTTAACAAGGTTTTCAGCCGCTTGCCCTTATGACGGATCACACCGACCGTAACGGATATCAGGTATACGAGCAGACCCGCACAGGTCAGCAAAAGCAAAAACTCGCCTATAGAAAACGGCAATACTCCCGTAACATTATTCCAAAATACCGACAGATAACGGTAAATATAACGCCAATAGAATTCGGCAAAACCTGTATTCTGCCGGCAAACCTCCCGGAGCAGCAGTCCTGCCGGCAGCAGCATCAGCAACCAGAACCATACAGAGGTCAGCACCGATTTGATCATTCTTTTCCATGATTGTTTGATTTGCTGCCGGTTCACTGTTTCGGCTGCTTCCGTCATCACATCCGTCAGATCCTGCGTGCTTGTTTTATCTAAGTCCGTCATTTTCATCACTCCGTTCTTCCTTTACATCATTTTATCACACTACTCTTTGTTCTTCAATCGAACAGGAAATTTTCCAGTAAAAATCAATTGCAAACATCTTACCTGCATAATATTATGTATTATAGAGTAAAACAGCGAAGAACGCTGTGTGGTAACGGAGTGATGGTGATGAAAATTGAACAGTTGGCTTCTGACAGAATTCTGATCTCCCTGGGAGAAAAGGATCTTGCCGGTTATTCTATGACATTTGACACTCTTGATCTGAAAGAAGAAACCTCACGCAGAATGATTCGGGAGCTTTTGCGGCTTGCTGCCGAGGAATGTGGCTTATCAATGCGTAACAAGCGTATCCTGATCGAAGCGATGCAGTATGACAAAGGCTGCCTGTTGCTGCTGACCTTTTCTGACAAGTGCCGTCGCCGTAAAGTCTATCATATCAAGCACGACCATTACAGCATCACGTTTGCTTTCCGGAAGCTTGATCACCTACTGCATTGTCTGCAGATTCTTTACAACATGAAGTGCCGCCTGCCGGAAAGCACTGTCTGTCTTTATCAGAATCGGTATTATCTTATACTGCAGTCCGCCTTTTTGCCGAAAAGCCGTTTCTACTACACGATTGCAGAATTTGCCGATTCTTCCCGCATGGGACGGCTTCTGCCGGCGTTTTTGCTGGAACACGCCGCAGTGATTGCCCAAAAGCACGCTATCGAAAAGATTGGCTCTGCTTTCAGCGGACACTCACAAAACTGACTTTTAGTTATCCGACACGATAAAAAAAACAGCTTCTCCAATGCCTTGGCACTGTGAAGCTGTTTTTGTATGCTCTTATTTATGTTTCCTGATCCTTTGCCGTCAGTCCTGATACTTCACCCGGCAGACCGGGATTTTCCAGCGTATTGTCAAATTCATCATATGCTTCGGATTCCCGCAGTGCTTTTGTGATGTCATTGTCGTCATCGTATTCCTCTTGACAGCCCTCCTGCGGTTCGACCGGTGTGTAATCCAGACTCAGCATGTTTCTTTCCTGCCTGCCGGATATGACAAACCGTATTCGGTCTATCAGTTTCTTCAGCCAGAAGCCTGCCATTCCTCCTACAAGATACAGCAGCAGATCGTCCACATATACCGTACCGGTATTCAGCGAGAACTGGAATATCTCGATTGACAGTCCCGTAGCAAAGGATATGAACAGAATCTGCCACCAGCGAATCTTCGGATTGATAATCAGCAGGCTGAAGGTCAGCGGCATCAGCAGCAGACTGTTCCACAGCAGATAGCGAACGCCCCAGTCTCCGGCATTGTTCAGGCAGTCTTCAATTCTGTAAAACGGCAGATAATGGATTTCTCTTGCCGCTGTCGTATTGGGCGCCTGCGGTATAAGCTGTCTGAATATCAGAATCAACAAATAGATAATCATCAGCGCCCGTATGGACAGTGATAAAAATCTTGAAAATGCAATGCGGGTTTCGTTATTATCTTTTTGCCCGCTTGTAAACAATCGTGTGACAGTAATGCACAGGAAAGGTACAGTCCACAGAATAATGATCGTCACCAACTGGTATTCCGTCATAGCGGGCCAGTAAGACCCGTTTTTGGTGATGACGCCGTTGACAATGCTGAAACCCATGGCAACGACGGTGATGATCGCATTGGTAAGCATAGCTGCGCCCACCGCCTCTGCACGCTTGATCACCAGCATAAAAACTATTGTGATAGCTAATGCGGCAAAGAATACGATTGTTTCTGAAAAATAAACCGAATCTGTCTGATTTCTGATATCGCCCGGAAGCAAATACAGGATCAGCCCCACTGCCATAGACACAAACAGTTCGCCTATGCTCAGCTTTCGACTCGGAAGAACACTCATAAGCCATTCCTCCTGTATCTTAAATAATCCTCCAATATGATCACCGCCGCAACACTGTCAACCACCGACTTCCGCTTTTTTCCCCGGGTATCGGTCGTATTCAGATAATTATGCGCTGTTACGGTGGTTCCTCTTTCGTCCTGCAATACAACCGGCAGTCCTGTTGCTTGGTGCAGTATCTCTGAAAAATGGCGGACATTCTGTGCGCTTTCGCCCTCACTGCCGTCCATATTTCGGGGCAGTCCCAGTACGATCTGTTCTGCCTGCCTTTCCTGGCAGATTTGTGCGATTTTTTCCGCTAATTGCTCCTGATGTACTTCTTTGATAACTGTTACGGGAGAAGCCAGCACTTCCCCTTTGTCACATATTGCAACACCTGTTCTGACCCTGCCGTAATCAACTGACAATATTATCACCGATTCATCTCTCCTATGACTGCTCGCTTTACTGAAGATGATCCGTATAGTTTTCTATCAGGATTTCCGGATGCAGCTCTTCATCAAAGGTGACTACATTCACCGCCATGTTGCTGCCCAGCACAATCTCCTGTATTCTGTCTAACGGATATCCATGCAGATAACACATCATGTTCATGATCGCACAGCCGTGCGACACAACACATACCGTCTTTCCCTGATTTTGCCGTATGATATTCATCAGTCCTGCGCTCACCCGCTCATATACCTCTGCCATGCTTTCGCCTTCCGGCGCATGAAAACGCTCTTTGTGATGTCTCCAGTTATCATACTGCTCAGGGTACAGCTTTTCTACCTCGCTCAACGGCACGCCTTCCCATTTTCCGGCGTTGATCTCAACAATACTGTCGTCTGTGATCAGCGGCACCTCATGGTACACGTTGATACCCTCTGCCGTCTTTCTCGCTCTCTGCTTCGAACTGACGTATATCACATCTATCGGCTCGGCGGACAAAAGCTCCGCCGTTTGCGCTATCTGCTTTCTGCCCAGTTCTGTGATGTCACTGTCAATACGTCCTTGAAAAAAACGTTTCAGATTTCCTTCCGCCTGACAATGCCTTACCAAAATCAGTTTTGTCATGTTCCTCGTTTCCTCTCCTGATTGCTTTCAGTTGGCAATGATCGTATGTGTCAGTTCTGTTACCGACTTCATCCCATGTTCGTCCAGATATCTGTTCAGTCCCTCTGCAATCCTGACAGGCGCATAGGGATCTGTAAACAGTGCCGTGCCGATCTGCAGCGCATCTGCTCCTGCTATCATCATTTCTACAGCGTCCTTCCATGTGGTCACACCGCCCATTCCGATAACCGGTATTTTGACGGCATTCTTGACCTGCCATACCATTCTTACCGCTACGGGAAATACTGCCGGTCCGGACATTCCGCCTGTATTATTCATGATGATCGGGCGGCGGGTATTGATATCAATTCTCATTCCTGTCAGTGTGTTGATCAGCGATACCGCATCTGCGCCTTCACTCTCAGCCGCCTGCGCTATAGAAGCGATATCCGCAACATTCGGCGACAGCTTGATAATCAGCGGCTTTTTACAGTAAGACCTTACCGCCTTTGTAATTGCCGCCACGCTCTCACAAGAGGTTCCGAACTGTACGCCGCCCTCTTTGACATTCGGACATGATATATTCAACTCGATCATATCTATATCTGTTTCAGAAAGAATCTCTGCCATCTTGCAGTAATCCTCAACCGTGCTGCCTGCCACGTTCGCTATGGCTACCGTGTTCTGCTGCCTGAGCCACGGAAGATCTTCTTTTATAAAATGATCAACACCGGGATTCTGCAGTCCTACCGCATTCAACATTCCCATCGGCGTTTCAGCTATTCTCGGCGGCGGATTACCCGGCCTTTCCTTGAGCGTGGTGCCTTTACACGATATGCCGCCGAATACCGACAGCGGATAAAACTCACTGTACTCTCTGCCGAAACCTATGGTCCCGGAAGCTGCTATGATGGGATTATTGAAATGTACACCTGCAATGTTCACACTAAGATCTGCCATCAGAATGCCACCTCCTCAGCATTGAATACCGGACCGTCTTTACATACGTGACGGTATACCGTTTCCCCGTTTTCGCTTTTGATACCTACTGCACAACCCAGACAGGCTCCTACGCCGCAAGCCATTCTTTGTTCCAGCGACACCTGACACGGAACATGATGCTCTTCTGCAAGTTTTGCAATATTTTTCAGCATTGGCGTAGGGCCGCAGGCACAGATCATCTCTGCTGAATCAATCAGTTCTGCCAGCGGCTGTGTGACAAACCCGTGTATACCATAGCTGCCGTCATCTGTTGTTACAATCAGCTTGGCTCCTGCTTTTTCAAAATCTTCGGATAATATGACAGCATCTTTATTCCGGAAACCGTTAATCACCGTTGCATTGCTGCCGCACTGCCTTGCGCTGTACAGCATGGGCGGCACACCGATTCCGCCGCCGACAAATATCGTTTTTTTGTCAGGGTCAAGCGAAAAACCGTGTCCAAGCGGAGCAATGATATTGATGTTCTCCCCAACCTTTGTATGCGACAGCAGCTCAGTTCCCTCTCCTCTTACTTCAAACACCAGACGGATGATATCTCCCTCTATATCACAGACAGAAATCGGTCTGCGTAATGTTTTTCCGGGAACCAGCACCTGAACAAACTGTCCCGGTACTGTTATGGCTGCCAACTGACTGTTCTGCAGCCGGAAATCGTATATCGTTTTTGTAAGCTGTTCTGCGCTGACCAGCTTACAATCCTGTGCATCATACTTCAAAAAGCACCATTCCTTTCACATTGACTCTTTTCTCTTTATTATAACACATTAGACTATGTTTTTGAAACCTTTTTTTCAATTTTAAGAAAAAAACTTATTTCATTATTATCTCGTCATCTCGCCCTGAATTCTCAGTCAATATTGCCCCATCGTTTGTTTTTCTGCTATGTGGCGGAATATCATTTGTCTTCTGCGGCAAATCGTTCCGGCAGAACACCGCCGTATTCAGATCCACACATCAGTTCCAACACAGAAATGATTCTCTCTTTAGCGTCGTGGTTTTCCCTTCCCCACATACCATCACTTCGCCAAACATCGCTTTGCAAAACCACTTCGCAAAACGCTGCCGGCTCAGTCCTTCCTATTACTGTCATCCTGCAAAAGAACAGTCTTTCAATCCAAAGTCCTGCAAAACAACCGCAAGGGCTTGCACTTTTCTTGAAAAGATGGTAGAATATGATATCATGTTTTTGGGAGGAATAAAATATGAAAAATACGGAAAAAACGATGGAAAAAATTGTAGCTCTTTGCAAGGGCAGAGGCTTTGTATATCCGGGTTCCGAGATTTACGGCGGTCTTGCCAACACATGGGACTACGGCCCTTTGGGAATGGCGCTGAAAAACAATATCAAATCTGCCTGGCTGAAAAAATTCGTGCAGGAAAACAAATATAACGTCGGTCTGGATGCGGCTATCCTGATGAATCCACAGACATGGGTAGCTTCCGGTCATCTCGGCGGTTTCTCCGATCCTCTGATGGACTGCAAGGAATGTAAAACACGCCACCGTGCCGACAATCTCATCGAGGATTTTGACGGAACCAACGTCGCCGGCTGGTCTAATGAGCAGATGACTGACTATATCAAAGAAAAGGCAATCCCCTGCCCTAATTGCGGCAAACATAATTTTACCGATATCCGTCAGTTTAACCTGATGTTCAAAACCTTCCAGGGCGTTACCGAAGACAGTAAAAACGAACTTTATCTGCGTCCGGAAACCGCACAGGGTATTTTCGTTAACTTTGCCAACATTCAGAGAACTACACGTAAGAAAGTACCCTTTGGTGTTGCACAGATCGGTAAGTCATTCAGAAACGAAATCACCCCCGGTAACTTTATCTTCCGTGTGCGTGAATTTGAACAGATGGAGCTGGAGTTCTTCTGCAAGCCCGGCACTGACTTGGAATGGTTTGAATACTGGAGAGGCTTCTGCCGTGACTGGCTCTATTCACTGAATATCAAAGAAGAAAACCTCAGACTGCGTGATCATGACAAAGAGGAGCTTTGCTTCTACTCCAAGGCAACCACTGACTTTGAATATCTCTTCCCCTTTGGCTGGGGCGAGCTTTGGGGCGTCGCAGACAGAACGGACTATGACCTGACCCAGCACATCAATACCAGTGGAAAATCTCTGGACTACTTTGATCCTCAGACCAATGAAAGATATATTCCCTATGTTATCGAGCCTTCACTCGGCGTTGAAAGACTCTTCCTTGCCATTATGGTTGAGGCTTATGATGAAGAACAGCTTGATGAAAAAGATACGAGAGTTGTGCTGCACCTGCACCCGACTCTTGCACCCTTCAAAGCTGCCGTTCTGCCGCTGTCCAAAAAGCTCTCTGAAAAGGCAGACGAGGTTTATTCCATGCTCTCCAAACACTTTATGACTGAATTTGATGATGCAGGCTCCATTGGTAAGCGCTACCGTCGTCAGGACGAAATCGGTACTCCCTTCTGCATTACCTACGACTTTGACAGTATAGAGGACGGTTGTGTAACGGTTCGTGACCGTGACACAATGCAGCAGGAAAGAGTCGCCATTGATAAGCTGGTTGACTACATCAGCGAAAAAATCGCTTTCTGATAATCGCTCAACCATATCAGACACATTCTTTACCCTGAAAGAATGTGTCTGTCTTTTTATCAATCTTTCCGATTTTAAGCTTTTCTTTCCGGTTTTGATTCAGTCTTTTGCTTCAGCAATTGATCTCATGCTGTTTTTTCAGCTTTATAACCAATCACCGATGTCCCCCGGGTCTTAGGCGGCGGGGGACATTCGGACTTTCAGTGGGGGTTATAATCCCCCACTGAAACCCCGAGGAGCTAAAGCTCCTGCTGTGAGGTTGGATCAATGCAGCCGATGTTAAGCGAGCTTACATCGGGCTTTGCTCCGAGTTAAATTTGTCAGGATTACTCATTTAGTGTAGCAATTTTATCCAAAAAAGTAAAGTGAAATATTATTACGATGTAATCTATTCACTCTTCGCAGTCACATCACTTGCCGATGCAAAGGTAAAATCAATGGTTCCCATCGGTACCGATGCATTGACTACTTTGATCTTTACAGCGTCTCCGATAGAATAGCTCTTTCCGCTTTGACGGTCTGTAGTAGTAGCTGTTCCGTCAAATTCAAAAAATGCATGATCATCGTCAACCAGACTGACAAATCCCTCAATACCGTTAGGAATCCCAACAAACAATCCTTTATTCGTTACTCCAGACACAATACCATCGTAAACTTCGCCGATATGAGAGGTCATATATTCGGCTGCATAACATTTTTCTGCATCTCGTTCTGCTCTCATGGCTCTTAGCTCACGGTCTGATGACAGTTTAGCCGATTCCTTGGCAAATTCTCCGTATTTTTCCTGTATTGTATCTATCGGTATACCGCTGACCAGATCGGTTAAGATACGGTGAATGGATGTATCGGGATAACGGCGGATCGGTGAAGTGAAATGGCAGTAATCTGCCAGTGATAATCCAAAATGTCCCAACGGGGCTGCATCATATCTTGCTTTTGCCATTGTTCGCAGTACCTGTGTAGAAATCAGCCGTGCATATTTCGTATCCTTGGCTTTTTGTATCAGTTCAGACAAATCAGTCTGATGAACCCCTTCTTTCAACCTTCTTGATGTGAAACCACACGCTGCTGCAAGCTCCGAGAGGGTTTCCAGTCTGTCTGCCTCGGGTGCTTCATGTACCCGATAGACAAACGGTATCAGTGCGCTTTTGGCATACAATGCCGCTGCACGGTTTGCCGTTATCATGAACTGCTCAATCATTTCTTCCGCAAGTCCACGTTCTCGGGCTGCTACACCAACGCACACACCTTTTTCGTTCAGTACAAACCGCAGCTCTTCTGTTTCCAATTCCAGTTCTCCACGCTGCTTTGCCTTTGCCTTTAGCAATTCTGCCAATTCATTTCCTTCATGAATGGCTGTTAAAACCTCTTCATATTTTTCAACTATATCCGGTTTAGCTGTGCCGTTCAATATGTCATTAACTTCGGAATATACGCCTCTAACCTTGGAAATAATGACGCTTTTTTCAAAGCGGTAATCAAGCAGCTCCGCTTTCTTGTCTAACCGCATGATGGCTGAAAAAGTCAGTTTTTTGACGCCGGCATTCAAAGAACAACAGCCGTTGGATATTTCTGTCGGCAGCATGGGTATCACACGATCTGCAAAATAAACCGACGTTCCTCTGTCCATCGCAGATTTGTCAAGCTGACTGCCTTCGGTTACATAATGGGATACGTCTGCTATATGTACACCTAATTCCCAACCTTCTTCCGTCTTTTTCACAGATATGGCGTCGTCAAGATCTTTGGCATCTGCGCCGTCAATCGTAAAAATCACTTCGTTTCTCAGATCAAGTCTTTTGTCGATTTCTGCTTCTGTAATGGGTTCGGCAGCCTTTATTGCCGCTTCATGCTTCACACTGACTGCAAATTTTGTCGGTATGCCTGCTGCATCTATTATTGCATCTGAACATACTTTTGCGGAATCTGCCCTTCCGTAAATATGTATGACTCTTGCATATATTCGCTTTTCCTTTTGATGATAAGCTACCGCTGCCTTAACTTTATCTCCGTTTTTGCTCTTCAGTTCTCCTCCCTGAACGATCTGCAGATGATAAGCAAATCCATTATCCGGGATAATGTAGGCTTTTCCTTTTTTCCCTTTTTCTCTCTCTATCGTGCCGGTAATGATACGGGTTCCTTTCTCCAGTATTTTATCTACATCACCTGAAGGACCTTTTTCACTGTCGGTTATGTTTTTTAACAAAACAATATCTCCCGGCATAGCTCCTTTAGAGGACGATGAATGAATAAATATATCGTCCATATCATCCTCTATGGGGTGAGCAAAGGAAAACCAGCGGTTTTGTCTAACAATCGCTGCTTTGACATATCCCGCAACTTTCGGCGTGGCTATCTTTTTCCTTTTGATGACCACTGCTTCCCCTCTTGATTCCAGATATGATAAAGCATTATTAAAATGATGAGGTTCTACGATCCCCGTCATCACCATTGCTTCTGTGCGTTCTACCGGCTCTGTCTGCTGTTGCAGATAATGCAGCAGTATTTCATTGTCTTCATTTCTCATAGTTTTTTTCCTTTTTGATAAGCAGCCATTATTCGGTCATAAACAAAACACCAATGGTACCCGGACCACAGTGAGAGGAAATCGTACAGCTCGCCCGCTCGATAAATACTTCACTGAAATAGCTGAGCTTATCAATCTCTTCTTTAATCATATTGATGTACTTGGGATCAATGCCGGCATGTGTGATAAATATTCTGCTGCTGCGAATGTTTTCGTATGCCGACAGTTGATCGTGAACATAGCTTAGCAGAACTTTGTCTAATCTGCCCCTGTATTTTTTGCCAACCGTCATGGAACCGTCTTTATTGTCAACTAATATACACGGCTTTAGCTGCAAAAGATTGGCTCCCAGCATAGCAAGAGTTGAACATCTTCCTCCTGCACGAAGATAATCCAATTTATCTATTACAAAGCTGGCGTGGCATTTCGGTACAAGTTCTTTTAACTCTTTGACAATCTCAGTAACCTCCATGCCTTTTCTGATGCGGTCGGCCGCTTCAATAACCAGATGTCCGGAACCGGAGGACAGATTGCAGGAATCAATCGGATATAAATGTCCCAATTGTTCGGCTGCCGTTACACAGTTCTGATAGGAGGAAGATAATGCTGAGCCAAGACTGATATGAATAACATCGTATCCGTCATCTATATACGGCTTAAACTTGTCAATATACTCCTGTGTATTGATTGCTGCTGTTTTTGGCAGCTTTCCTGTCGCCTTGAAATTAGCATAAATATCATCCGGTCTGATATCCACGCCGTCGTCATAACTGTTTTCTCCCAAAATAATGTGCATCGGGAATAAATTGACTTTTGTTCGTGCAAGCAGTTCTCCTGAAATATCACAGGTACTGTCTGCACTTAACAGAATCTTTGACATACTGTTCAACTCCTTATCAGGTTTTATTTTTATTTTTGAACTTTCTCTTTAACTGTCGGATATCATTTCCTACAAATTCAAGTCTGTCCAACGTACCGATAATTCTGGATATGATTCTGAAATTATAATGCTCCTGCAGTTCAGAAATCATCAGATTGGTGCTGACAATCGTTGGTTTAGACAGTATTGTGCGGCTGTTCAGAATATTATACAGTGCTGCTACTGAAAATCTGGAGGTGAATTCTGTTCCGAGATCGTCCAGTATCAACAGATCACACTCTGATAGAAGCTGTTCTGTCATATTGCCGTCAGATGATCGGTATTCAAATTCAAAGTTTTCTTTGGACAGCTTTGATAAAATAACCGGTGCCGATGTATAGATTACGCCGTATCCCTTTTGTATCAATTCGTTGGCTATTGCCAGTGACAAATGAGTCTTACCCAGTCCGGGTGATCCCTGAAACAGCAGACTTCTGGAATTGAGATCAAATGTTTTGGCGTATCGTTTGCAAAACCCCAGTACAGCCGTCATGTGTGTGTACGCACTTGGTTTCCCTTCAGCAACCGGTGTTTTGGAATAATAGTCCAAAGAAAAGCTGTCAAAGCTGCATAATGATAACGGAGAGATACTGTTCAGCTTATCGTACGCAATCTGACGCAGCATCGTTTTCATACAGTTACACATTCTCCCGTCAATATCTCCTCTGTCTCTGCACTCGCTGCAGTGATACCACGGTTCAAGATAGTTTTTCGGAAATCCAAAGCTTTTGATGATCTCTTCAAGTTCCGACTGCAGAGTCAGGTTTTCTTCACGCAAAGCTTCCAGACGGGGATGTGGGTCTTCTCCCCGAAATATTGCTTTTGCTGCCGCTACGGAGGTTCTTGCAATCAGACGCTCTATCTCTAACGCTCTGGGAGAACGAGCATATAAAATATCACGCCGTCTCTCAAGATCTGTTTCGGCTTTGATCCGTCTGTTTAGTATTTCCTTCTCGGCAGCTTCATACACATCTGCTGTATAACTCACTCATCCCACTCCTCATCTAACACACTGGTGCTTTCATATTCATTGATATTATAGGTCGGCTGATATCCACTGCCTTGTTTTCCTTTTTGGCTTTTTCTGACTGTATGATTCTTTTTAAGCTGTGCAACATCCTTGATACCCGAATGGTACCAGTTGTCTAATATGCTCGATATGTATCGCAGAATATATTTCCCTTTGGTATCTATACATGTTTCATAAGCTGCCCGCAGCATCTCATCCGAAAGCTTCCACCTGTTTATCCATAAATCTGCAGCTTCACTTTCTTTCTCGGTCGGTGAATGCTCATCCAAGCCAAAGATCCTTTGAACCCTTCTCGCTGCTTCTCTGCCGCTTGTTAATTGTCTGATTTTACTCTCCGCTCTTTCAAGAGTATTGATCTCCTCATCAGACCAGGAAATGGCCATTTTCTCAATATAACGCATATTGCCCTTACCGGCGCTGAATGCATACTGCAGCAGCATAATCAGCACTTCTACCGGAAGACCGTCATATTCATGTATCATCAAAAGCGTCGCTTTATCATTATTACTGGTCATTCTTCCGAATATCTCATCTGCACTCTGCATCAGAAATGCTATATCTGCATCGTTTTTCATTCTCTCGCTCAGATATTTGAAATCCGGCTTTTCAGGTCTTGACAATGCACGCTTTTTGTTAGTCTGAGCCGGTACGACAATGGGTAAGGGCAATGCTGCTTCTTTCTCTGTATCTACGCTCTTGTCTTCTATATCTTCACGCTGCGTCGTATGCTGTACAATATCCTCTGCCGGTGCAGGCGTCAGTAATTCCTTTTCTTCCGCAATGATACCGGTCTGGATCCAATACTGCATACTGTCCCGAACGTCAGCTTCATGCATTGATAATGCCTTTCCGATATCTTCCACTGTAAAACTTTCTCCTGCATGGCGCAGTATCCACAGTATAACCTTGAGCTGAGCTGCTCCGGCTAACTTAATGTGTTTGTCTACAATGACACTTGGTACAGCAAATACACTGTTCCATGCACCAAGTTCCAACCGGTAATTCATTTCATCCTTCTCCTTTATTGCATTGGGCTTTTTTCTGTCTTTTTCTTTATATTATAGCACATATCTTTCTGATTGAACAGAAGTATTCTGTTTTTTGTTTGTTTTTTGTTTGTTTTATAATCCAATTGCTTTTAACAAAGCATTCCTTTCGTTGGGAACCTTTTCCTCTATCACAAGCTCCAGCAATTCCTGCAGCATCCGACCGATTTCTTTTCCGTCGGTGATTCCCGCTTCCTTCAGATCTCCCCCGTTTACAGCAAGCTGCCTGAGTGTATAGGCAGACTGACTGTGGATCTCCTCCTGAAGCATCCTTTCCAGTTCATCAACATATTCAAGCTTTTCCGGGAGTTTATCAGGATTCTGAGCCTTTGCATCGGCTCGCTTCAACTCTGTCAGTGGCAAATACATCGTTTCTCCGATATCCCTGAGCAGCCGCCTGACACTCTTTTTTTCCAGCGGCGGACGTTTATCATGAACACGCACTAAATTTCTGACTGCCGCAATGGTATGATTATCATATCTTAATCGTTTCATGATAAAAGATGACATTTCAGCGCTGACATCAGGATGGCCATGAAAATGGCCGGTTCCATCCTCCGATTTTGTAAAGGTGTACGGCTTTCCGATGTCGTGAAAGAAAGCAGCAAGCCGGAGAACTTTGTCTTTGGGTGAGAAGCTCACCACCTTGACAGTGTGACTCCACACATCGTAAACATGGTGAGGGTTCTTTTGTTCAAAGCCAATCATAGGTTTTATTTCAGGAATAAACTCTGCAATAACATCCGCATACTCTGTCAGTATTTTTTCTACTCCAACACTCAGCAACAGCTTTGTAAACTCTGTATTGATTCTTTCCGCAGAAATATTCTTCAATAAAGCCTTGTTTCGATGAATTGCCTCTGCTGTTAATGGTTCTATCGTAAGCTCAAAGCGGGCTGCAAATCGCAGCGCTCTCATGATTCTCAATCCGTCTTCTTGAAACCGTTCATCCGGATTTCCTACACAGCGCAGGATTCGTCTTTGAATATCCTGATAGCCCTCAAAATAATCCTGCAAGCCTTCCTCTTCGTTATACGCCAGAGCATTGATCGTAAAATCTCTTCTGGATAAATCTTCCTTTATCTCATTGACAAATGTTACTGAAGAAGGTCTGCGATGATCCGTATACTGTCCGTCTTTTCGAAAAGTAGTAATTTCATAGTTCTCCCCATGATAACGAACTGTGACAGTACCGTGTTTCATGCCGTTTTCGATGATATTGGGCAACTGTAAAACCTCTAAAGTCTGCTGCGGAAGGGCTGAAGTGCAAATATCCCAATCGTCCGGCAGAAGTGACATCAGACTGTCACGGATGCAGCCGCCTACCGCATAGGCTTGATAGCCGGACTGCCGAAGCTTTTGAATGATATCATTTACATTCTCGGGAATCTCTATTCGCAAACGCATGATTGTTTCTCCTTAACAAAAAGCATCTTCAATGAATTTCATTGAAGATGCAGATAATAAACTTGATGATCGGTTGTTATCTCTGTTACTGTTCGTTTTCTCTTGTAACAGGAGCCTCGTCTTCAGAAGCAGTGCTGGTTTCAGCAGCAGATGTTGTGCTTGTTTCTGCCTTGCTCTCCGCAGACGCCTGCTCGGATTCAGCAGCAGATGCTGCTGAAGATTCTGTTTTGGATGCTTCAGCAGATTCTTCCTTAGATGATTCTGTGGAAGCATCGGATGTCTCGGTAGCAGATGTTTCGGTAATTACCGCATCGTTTCCGTTGGTATTGCTGTTTTTACCGCCAAAATATGAAATAGCATTCAGAACTACAACCAGAATGAAAAATCCGACAGCAACAAACTTTGTCACCTTTGCAAAAACAGCGTCGGCTGTTTTTGCTTTGCCACGCTTCATAAACGAATCGGCACCGCCTGTTATTGTTCCGAGACCTGCATCATGTCCCTCCTGAAGAATAATAACGATAATCATAATCACTGATAACAGTAACACAAGCGCACCAATAATAATTTCCCAGACTCCCATATTATTAATCCTCCTAAAAAGTAGCTATTGCTTAACAATACCTATAAATCATAACATAAATTCTTTATAAAATCAACCCTGATAAGACATTTTTTTCATCAATTTGCCGGATTAAAACGATATTTGTTCGCCGGTATCCTCTGATCGGGGAAGCTGCCCCATACTCGGCAGCGTTTTCGCCCGATATCTGTCAGGGTTTTTGAACATATCTTCCCGGTATACTTCGGCAGATATGACCCGGTGACCCTTTTTCAGCTTCATGACCGCTACACCCTGTGTGTTTCTTGAGGTTTTTGCCAACAACTCTGATCCCTTGAACAGCAGCATTCTTCCTGATGACGATTTCAGCAGTATTTCTGCATTATCATCTTCTGCATAGACAACTGCGGCTAACGGATCTTTGTCTGAATAGGCTCCGGTCAGTTTCTTTCTGTTTGTTTTGGTCGCATAAGCTTCCAACGGTACCTTCGCTGCTTTTCCGTTCTCAAAAAAGAAATATACGTAACCGTGATAGTCTTTCGTGGCTATCATGAATACTGCATTTTCCTCTTCATCAAAGCCCAGTTTCGAAGGTATATATTCACCCAGCGTACTGGCTTTTGTATCAGTAAACTGATGCAGTTTTGTTTTATACGCCTGCTGCCGGTCAGAAAAGAAAATTAGATCACAGTAATTGGTCGTTTCGATATGCTCTGTGATAGAGTCTCCTTCTTTCAGCTTCTGTTCTCCGCCCATGCGAAGTGACAGTGGTGTAATCTTTTTGAAATAGCCCTCTTTTGTAAAGAACAGGTTGACGGCATAATCGGGAATGTCTTCCTCGACAGTTTCGTCTTCTATTTCATCGGCATAGATGATCATGCTCTTGCGGGGCTGTGCGTATTTTTTAATAATTGCTTCCAGCTCTTTTATGATGATAGCCTTGATTTTTCTGTTACTGCCAAGTATCGACTCTAATTCTGCAATATCCTTTTCAAGCTGGCTGATATCATTCGTATGTTTCAGAATGTATTCTCTGTTCAGATGGCGAAGCTTTATCTCTGCTACATACTCTGCCTGTATCTCGTCAATATCAAACCCTTCCATCAGGTTGGGAACGACCATGCTTTCTTCTTCCGTATTCCGAATGATCCTGATAGCTTTGTCAATATCCAGCAGTATTTTCTCAAGACCTCGCAGCAAATGCAGTCTGTCAGACTTTTTATGAAGATCATAGTATGTTCTTCGCTTTACACACTCAATTCTGAATGCTGACCATTCGTTGAGCAGTTCCTTTACCCCCAGAACTCTCGGTGTTCCGGCAATCAGTACATTAAAATTACATGAAAAACTGTCCTCAAGCGGCGTCAGTTTATATAGTTTTTGCATCAGCTTATCAGGATTGGTCTGTCGCTTCAGATCAATCGTGATTTTCAGACCGTCCAGTCCTGTTTCATCCCGTATATCTGATATTTCACGAATCTTGCCCTGCTTGACAAGATCAATGATCTTTTCAATAATGGCCTCGCAGGTTGTTGTCTGCGGTATACTCAGAATATCAATACAGTTGGCTGCTTTATCATAAGTATACCGTCCCCGTAAACGGATACTGCCTCTTCCGGTACGGTATACATTCTCCATAGCCTGCTTATCGTATATAATCTGAGCCCCGCCTACAAAATCAGGTGCCGGCATGACAGACATGATGTCAAACTCAGGATCCTTCAGCAACCCAATCGTTGCTTTACAGACTTCCTCCAGATTAAACGAGCATATAGAGCTTGCCATACCGACCGCAATGCCTGTATTGGCATTGACAAGTACCGACGGAAATGCCGCAGGAAGCAGCGACGGTTCCTTTAATGTGTTATCATAGTTATCAACAAAATCTACAGTATCCTTGTCAATATCAGAAAACAGCTCCGCACAGATCGGATCCAGCTTTGCTTCGGTATATCTGGACGCAGCCCACGCCATGTCCCGGCTGTAGGATTTTCCGAAATTGCCTTTGGAATCTACAAACGGGTGCAGCAGTGCTTCATACCCTCTGCTCAGACGCACCATCGTATCGTAAATTGCTGCATCTCCATGCGGATTCAGCTTCATAGTCTGTCCGACTATATTGGCTGATTTCGTTCGTGTGCTGCCTAACAATCCCATCTTATACATTGTGTACAGCAGTTTTCTATGGGACGGTTTGAAGCCGTCTATCTCAGGAATCGCACGGGACAGGATAATACTCATTGCATACGGCATGAAATTCTCCTGCAGCGTGCTTGCTATCTTTTCCTCTACAACTTCTCCTGCTCCGGCAATATATCCCTGTATCTTGGACGGCTGTGTGCCGCCGCTGCTGCTTTTCCTTTTTTTCGCCATATTATTTTTCTCCTATTATTTCCCCAGTGTCAGTCGCATCTGAACATGAGGGATTCCATCTTCCATGAAGGAATCGGACACCACTCTGAAGCCTTCCTTCTGATAAAAGCCGATGGCATATTCCTGCGCTTCTATATAGATTTCACGAGCATGAAACAATTCTTTCGCTTTAAGCACCCCTGCGTGAAGTATCTTTCCGCCAAGACCGCAGCCTCTTTCGGTGGTGACAATTCTTCCAAGCTGAACGGTATCCGTTTCATCGTCTTTCCTGAACAACCGAAGACACGCTGCCACCGATCCGTCCGGACGCTGTATAAACAAATGCTCACTGTCTGTATCCTTCCCGTCAAGATCCTGATAGGGACAGTTTTGCTCCACCACAAAAACCGCACACCTGGCTTTCAGTATCTCGTAAAGCTCACGGTTAGTCAGAGCATTAAAGTTCTTTGAAATAATTGTATATTCTTCCATTTTGCCCTCGTTCTTGTGATACGTGTTCTTATGATACGTCAAGATCGTCAATATATTTATACCCGTTTTCGATGATATAATCTCGTCTGAGCGTTAAATTATCACCCAACAGTACATCAAACATCTCTGACGTTCTGGCAGCATCATCCGGCATAATCTTAATTAACCGCCGTGTTGCAGGATTCATGGTCGTCAAACTCATCATCTCCGGCTCGTTTTCACCCAGTCCTTTGGAACGCTGAATGGTGAATTTCTTCTCTCCGATTTCCGTCAGAAACTTTTCCTTTTCGGCTTCTGTATAAGCAAAATAAACCTTTTCTTTGGTGGTGATTTCATAAAGCGGAGATTCTGCTATAAATACTTTTCCTTCACGGATCAGAGTCGGCGCCAGACGGTAAATCATCGTCAGCAGAAGCGTTCTGATGTGAAAGCCATCAACATCTGCATCCGTACAGAATATGACTTTATTCCAACGCAAAAGCTCCAGATCAAAAGACGACAGGTCTTTATTCGCTTTTGATTTGACCTCCACTCCACACCCCAGAACCTTTAATAAATCTGTGATGATTTCACTTTTGAATATCTTATCATAATCCGCCTTCAGACAATTCAATATCTTACCACGAATCGGAATGATAGCCTGAAAATCCGGATTGCGAGCTTGCTTACAGGCGCCCAATGCAGAGTCGCCCTCTACGATAAACAGTTCTCTCTCGTTTTTATCCTTACTGCGGCAGTCAACAAATTTAGCTACCCTGCCTGTCATATCCATAGTGCCGGCTAACGTCTTCTTGATATTCAATCTCGTTTTTTCGGCACTTTCACGGCTTCTTTTGTTAATCAGTACCTGATTGGCAATCTTTTCAGCGTCAAACTTATTTTCAATAAAATAGACTTCCAACTGATGACGAAGATATTCGGTCATAGCGTCTTGTATACCTTTATTGGTAATCGCTTTTTTCGTCTGGTTGGCGTAAGAGGTTACATTTGAGAATGATGAAATGACTATTACCAGACAATCCTTCACATCATCAAAGCTGATTTTGTTATCTGTCTTGTTGTATTTACCGTTCTGCTTTAAATATGCATCAATTGAGTAGACAAACGCATTGCGTACCGCTTTTTCAGGCGCACCGCCATATTCCAGCCAGCTTGAATTATGATAATATTCCGCTGTACTCACCTTATTGGAAAATGCCAGCGCTATATTGATCTTGGTTTTATATGACGGTTTGTCATCACGGTCGCTGACCATTCGTTCAGTTTGCCAGAGCTGTACCTGTGACAAAGCTTCGTCACCTACTATTTCTTTGACATGGTCGTATATTCCGTTTTCATAACAGAATTCGGTTGTTTCCATCTTCCCGTCCTTTTCAGTACGGTAGATAAAACGAATGCCTGCATTGACAACCGCCTGACGCTTGATAATATCCAGAAAATATTCGTCAGAAATATCAATATCGGTAAACACTTCAAGATCAGGCTTCCAATGAATTTTCGTTCCGGTCTTTTTTCCGGTGTATTGTTCCCGTTTAAGTCCGCCAATGTTTTCGCCTTTTTCAAAATGAAGTGTAAAACGGGTTCCGTCCCTGCGGATATCTACGTCCATATATTCGGAGGAATACTGTGTGGAACATAGTCCCAGTCCGTTCAGTCCTAACGAAAACTCATAGCTCTCTGCTTCGATATTATTATACTTTCCTCCTGCGTACAGCTCGCAGAATACCAGCTCCCAGTTAAATCTCTCTTCATTTTTATTGTAGTCAACCGGGATGCCTCTTCCGAAGTCTTCTATCTCTATGGAATGATCCGCATATTTCGTGATGAATATTTCTTTTCCATAGCCTTCTCTTGCTTCATCGATCGAGTTGGATAATATTTCAAACACTGAATGCTGACAACCTTCTATTCCGTCTGAACCAAAAATGACCGCCGGGCGCTTTCTTACTCTGTCAGCCCCCTTCAAGGACGTAATACTTTCATTGCCGTAATTATCCTGTGTGTTTTTCTTTGCCAATGTTTCAGCCTCTTTTCACTCGTTCTCTTTATGACCATTGTTGATGAATGATATGTGGAATATGAAAAATGACGGTTCCTCAGCATTTCCCTCTTTCCAGCTTGCTGATGACCGATTTAAAATATGATAATACAAAATCTTCAAATTGTACGCCTGTTGGCTCAGGACATTCCAGATTCTTTCGGAAATAAACCATCTCTCCCGCGGATTCGCCGTGACAGATTAACATATAACCTGTATCATTCTCTGATTGAATAATCTGAAGAAGTCCATTGTATGCCTGAGGATAAAGCTCACTATAAGCCTGTCGGTCTTTCCTGTTCAGCTCAGTATACCAGTTTTCCCATCTGTTTATACTCAGGTTACGATTAACCATCGGTTCCGTTCCCTGTATAGAATATGGCAAATGATAATAATCCGGCTGTTCTCTCGCCTGCATATACTGACATGATGCATCTTTGTGATCAAAGTAACCTTCCAGTTCTGCCTGTTCTAACGAGTAGATCCCATAATAGGGACCGGCTCCGCCGTTTCCTACCTGCGTCAGAAAATCCACGTATCCCTGCGGAAGTCGGAGGTGATGCCTCTTTTCAAAATCACGCACACGGGACATGGGAACTACCGGTGCAAATTCGTAACGATGGCACCCGGCGCCCAGCTGCCTGTATTCTGTATCTAACTCTTTTGCCCTGCTGACGAGTCTGATCAGTTCAAGGGCAAATGGCGACATTTTCGGAAAGTCGTTTTCTTCTATCCGGTGAATACTGTCAAGACCGGTAACGCTGATCGTGTCAATTTCTGAACGGATATGCTCCAGCCCCGTAACCTGTATCTCCAAATCTGTATTATCCGATATTTTTCGGATTTTGTCAAGACCGAGTATCTCCATTTTTTCACTCATCCCTTTGCGCCGTCAGCCCTGCAGTGCCTTTATCTTATCTCTCAGATAGGCTGCATGTTCAAATTCAAGCAGCTTGGCTGCTGCCTTCATTTCTTTCGTTAACTGCTCTATCAGCTTCTCCCGCTCTGCTCTTGTCAGCCTCTTCCTGGACTTCTTATCCGTCTTATCCTCTGCATGACTTGAAATCTCGATGATGTCACTGACTTTTTTGACAATCGTTTTCGGTACAATATGATGCTCTTCATTATACTGCTGTTGTATCTTTCTGCGGCGTTCTGTTTCTACAATCGCTTTTTCCATAGAATCCGTTACCACATCCGCATACATGATAACCTTTCCTTCAGCATTTCTCGCTGCTCGTCCTATAGTCTGTATCAGAGAACGCTCGCTTCTCAGGAACCCTTCTTTGTCTGCGTCCAATATAGCAACAAGAGACACTTCCGGTATATCCAGTCCTTCACGAAGAAGATTGATTCCAACCAATACATCAAATTCACCAAGCCGCAGGTCCCTGATAATCTCCATTCGTTCTACCGTATCAATGTCGTGATGCATATACCTTACTCTGATTCCTGCCGTCGTCAGATAATCCGTTAAATCCTCCGCCATCTTTTTGGTCAGTGTTGTGATCAAAACCCTCTGCTGCTTTTCTGCACGGATATTGATCTCGGAAATCAGATCGTCTATCTGACCGTCAATCGGTCTTACGCTGATTTCAGGGTCCAACAGTCCTGTAGGACGAATGACCTGCTCTGCTATCACTTCACTCTTTTCTTTTTCAAGATCTCCCGGAGTGGCGCTGACAAATACCGCCTGATTGATTCTTTCATAAAACTCGTCAAAATTCAGCGGTCTGTTATCATACGCTGACGGCAAGCGAAAGCCGAATTCTACCAGGTTTTCTTTTCTGCCACGATCGCCTCCGTACATTCCTCTGACCTGCGGCAGCGTGACGTGTGACTCATCAATAAACAGCAAATAATCCTCCGGAAAGTAGTCCAGAAGCGTATAAGGCGCTGATCCCGGCTTTCTGCCGGACATGACTCTCGAATAATTCTCAATACCTTTGCAAAATCCGATTTCTCTGAGCATTTCTATGTCATATCTTGTTCTTTGCTGAATTCTTTCCGCTTCCAACAACTTTCCTCTGTCTGTAAAAAATCTGACTCTTTGCTCCAGCTCATCCTGTATCTCTTCTATTGCCAGATCAAGCTTTTCCCGAGGCACTATATAGTGTGAAGCAGGATAAATCGCAGCATGTCGAAGGTTTCCCTTCACTTCTCCGGTCAGGGGATTCACTTCTGCAATCCTGTCGACTTCATCGCCAAAGAACTCTACACGGATGATCGAATCTGTTGATGCAGCAGGAAATATCTCTACAACATCTCCTCTGACTCGAAACTTGTTTCGGCTGAAATCAATATCATTTCTTTCATATTGCAGCTCTACTAATTTTTCAAGCAGCTCATCTCTCGATTTCTGCATTCCCGGCCGCAATGAAATAACCATCGTGCGGTAGTCAATCGGGTTGCCCAATGAATAAATACAGGATACGCTCGATACGATGATAACATCTCTTCGCTCTGACAATGCCAGTGTAGCTGAATGACGCAGCTTATCTATTTCGTCGTTTATAGCACTGTCCTTTTCAATATAAGTGTCTGTCGTCGGTACATACGCTTCCGGCTGATAATAATCGTAATATGAAACAAAGTATTCTACGGCATTCTCCGGAAAAAACTCCTTAAACTCGGAACAAAGCTGTGCAGCCAGCGTCTTATTGTGTGCCAATACAAGCGTAGGGCGGTTCAGCCGCTCGATTATGTTCGCCATTGTAAATGTCTTGCCGGAACCTGTTACACCTAACAGCGTCTGCTCTTTGTGCCCCTGTTGTATACTTCTCACCAATGCATCTATTGCCTGCGGCTGATCACCGGTAGGTTGATAGCCGGATACTAATTTAAACCGATCCATGTTGGCTGCTCCTTTCTGTTTTGCTTCATTCAGTCATCTCATGTGTTTCTTTTTTTTCGCAGCATAGACCCCTTCGGAATGACTGTTTCACAGGGTACTGTCAGCTTCTGCATCGCATGAGGTGCTGCCGCTACCTCTTCCCCTTCTTCATTGAACATCTTCTCTGCCCTGACTTCAAAGGGTATGCCTTCCGGCGGCAATATATCAAGAATATCTCCTGCAAAAAAACGGTTTCTCTGTGTGAGATATGCAACACCGTCCTTGTAATCATCACAAACAGCAACCACCTCATAACGGCGAATATACCCCCCGTCTTTCGTATTCTGACCGGGTTCGTTTCCGTAATAAAAGCCTGTGCTGTACTCTCGGTGACTAACCTTTTCCAATTCTTCTTTGATCCATGGCGACAACGTCCAGCTTTCTCCCTGCCGATAATACTCATCAAGCGCATGACGGTAGGCATTTGTCGTTACGGCTACATAATAGGAGGATTTAGCCCTGCCTTCTATTTTCAGGCTCGTCACACCCGCTTTCAGTACATCATCAATATGCTCGATCATACATAAATCACGGGAATTATACAAATATGTCCCGTCTTCTTCTTCGTTCACCGGAAAAAACTGACCTTCCCGATGTTCTTCGTACAAATGATACTTCCAGCGGCACGGCTGCGCACAATCACCACGGTTGGCATCTCTTCCTGTCAGATAACTGGAAATCAGACATCTTCCGGAAAAGGATACACACATCGAACCATGGATAAACGTTTCTATTTCCAGACGGGGATTTGTTTTTGCTCTGATGCCTGCAATATCCTCTAATGACAATTCTCTCGCCAGCACAACCCTCGACGCTCCCATTTCATACAGTACGTTCGCCGTCTGATAATTGACTACTCCCGCTTGTGTGGAAACGTGACGCTCTAATGTCGGCGCATATTTTGCTGCCAGTGACATAACACCTAAATCAGCGATAATCAGTGCGTCTGCTCCACAGTCCGCTACAGCTTCAAGAAAGGATGGCATTCTGTCTATTTCTGCGTTTCCGGGCAGCGTGTTACAGGTCACATATACCTTTACGCCCTTTTCGTGAGCCTTTGCTGCGGCTTTCTTTAATGTATCAAATTCAAAATTCGTCGGCGCACTTCTCATGCCAAATTGCTTTCCTGCCAAATAAATGGCGTCTGCTCCAAATTTAAGTGCATTGTCAAAACACTCGATATCTCCTGCAGGTGCAAGCAGTTCTCCCTTTATCATCTGTATCACCTTGTCCTTTGTCATTTTTTTACCATGTGTGCTGCTGCCGACTCTTTGAAATCATTCTTTTATCAGCACTTTCTCAGATAATCAGTTTGATTATATCATCTAACATCTCAGATTGCAACCGAATCCTTATTTCTCGTCATCATCTCTCACACAATCAGTTTTCTGCTGTTTCTATATATACATTGTTTACATGATTTATTGGATATTTTACATACAATTGCTCACATTTGTGAGCGACTATGGGATTTTACATAATTTTTCAAATATTTAATAAGAAATTTTCAATGAAATTTCGATAAAAAGGTTGCAATTTCTTTTTGTTTTGTGTAAAATGTATATAGTAATATTTGATAGTGTGTACAAACTGCAAAATCGAATAAAAAAGTGAGGGAAAATATATGTCAAACAGACTTTTTCAAGGTGTTATACACCAGATGCGTGACACTATTGACCGTACCATCGGCGTAATTGATGAAACTTCTGTTGTCATCGCATGCAGTGAGCTTGGTAAAATCGGCGAAGTAAACGAACACATTACCTCCGAAATGCTTACTTCTACCGCTCCTTTCGTTCTTAACGGTTATACTTATCGTTCCTTCGGCAATAAGCCAAGAGGAGAATATGCTGTGTTCGTTGCCGGCAACGATTATGCCGCTCAGAAATATGCTGCTATCCTTGCTATCTCTTTAGGCAGCATTAAACAGTATTATGATGAAAAATATGACAGAGGAAACTTTATCAAGAATGTTATCCTTGATAATATCCTGCCGGGCGATATTTATCTGAAATCAAGAGAACTTCGCTTCAATTCCGACGTTACGAGAGTTTGCTTCCTCATCAAAATTTCTTCTAAAACCGATATTTCTGCTTATGACGTCATTCAGAATCTGTTCCCTGACAAGACAAAGGATTTCGTTATCAATATTAACGAAACCGATATCGCTCTTGTTAAGGAAATCAAGAGCGAAAATGACTCGAAAGACTTGGAAAAACTCGCAAGCTCAATTGTCGATACTTTGTCCGGTGAGTTCTATACCCACTGCGTGATCGGTATCGGTACTCCCGTTACCGGCATTAAAGATCTGGCACGTTCCTTTAAGGAAGCTCAGGTTGCTTTGGAAGTCGGCAAGGTCTTTGACACCGAGCGTACCATTATCAGCTATGATAACCTCGGTATTGCCCGTCTGGTTTATCAGCTTCCTACTACTCTTTGCGATATGTTCCTGAAGGAAGTTTTCAAAAGAGGTTCGATTGAATCTCTCGATCAGGAAACACTCTTTACCATTCAGAGATTCTTTGAAAATAACCTCAACGTTTCCGAAACTTCCAGAAAATTATTCGTTCACAGAAATACTCTCGTCTACAGACTTGAAAAAATCAAGAAACTGACCGGTCTGGATCTGAGAGAGTTTGAGGATGCTATCGTATTCAAAGTAGCCCTGATGGTTAAAAAATATCTGTCCTCAAACCCGATTAAGTATTAATTTGTTTTTTGGCATTGATGACGGGTGTTCGTGCGTTTTTCGTGCGAATGCCTGTTTTAATGCTTAAAAAAAATATTCTCAGGCAATTATGCTTGAAACCGTTTGTAAGAAAGGAAAATGTAAAATGAGTAACTGGGGCTATGAAGCAGTGTTTTATCAGATCTATCCGCTGGGATTGTGCGGTGCTCCTTTTGAAAATGACGGCGTTCTGGAACACCGTATTCTCAAAGTGCTGGACTGGATTGATCATATTGCAGAACTGGGATGTAATGCCGTTTACTTCTCTCCGATTTTTGAATCTGATACTCATGGTTATAATACCAGAGATTACTGTAAAATAGATTGTCGTCTGGGAACAAACGAGGATTTCAAAAAAGTTTGCGATGCGCTTCACGCTAAAGGCATTAAGGTCGTTCTCGACGGCGTCTTTAACCATGTCGGCAGAGGATTTCCTCAGTTTCGTGATGTTTGCGAAAAGAAATGGGATTCTCCTTATAAAGATTGGTTTAATATCAATTTTGACGGCAACAGTCATTATAATGACGGGCTTTGGTATGAAGGCTGGGAAGGCCACTACGACTTGGTAAAACTTAACCTTAAGAATCCTGCCGTTGTTGATCATCTTCTGAACGCTGTTCGTTTCTGGGTTGATTATTTTGGTATCGACGGTATTCGTCTTGATGTCGCTTATTGCCTCGATTTTGATTTTCTTAAAAGACTCCGCTCTTTTACAAATGAACTGAAACCAGACTTTTTCCTCATCGGTGAGCTTCTGCACGGTGATTACAGCAGATGGGTCAACCAGGAGATGCTGCATTCTGCTACTAACTATGAATGCTATAAAGGACTTTTCTCCAGCTTTAACTCTATGAATATGTTCGAAATCTGCCATTCTCTGAAAAACCGTTTTGGTCCCGAACCCTGGTGTCAGTATAAAGGAATGCATCTGCTATGCTTTGCCGACAACCATGATGTTTCCAGAATTGCAAGTATTCTCTCAAATCCAAACCATTTACCCCTTGCTTATACCATGCTGTTTGGTATGCCCGGTATTCCCTGCATTTATTACGGCAGCGAATGGGGTGCAAAAGCTGACAAGAGCCAAGGGGATCCCGCTTTGCGCCCTGCCTTCCCTGCTCCTGAATCCAACGAACTGACCGAACACATCAAAAAGCTTGCTAAAGCACACAAAGAATGCAAAGCTCTTTGCTACGGTGATATCAAAATCCCCGTTTTAACCAACAAACAGTGTGTACTGCAGCGTGACTTTGACGGTGAGCGTGTTTTTATTGCCATTAATGCTGACGATCAGCCCTTTACAGCTCATTTCGATGCTGGATACGGTCTTGCTGACGATCTTGTAACAGGCAAAACACACGACTTTGGCGGAGGAAGCTATCTGGAACCCTACAGCAGCCATATATGGAGATGTAAATAATCTATCTATTATCCTATCATCTTTCCCCTGATGTGTTTGCATATCAGGGGACTTATAAAAAACGGACCCGTTATGAATACGGATCCGTTTTTTTATGCATTATCAGTTATAAATAAGTTAATCAGTATACTTTACAGCCTTATCAAACAGTTCTTCTACTTCCTTAGAAGGCTTTTTAGTGATCAATGTAACAATAATGGCAGCAAGTAATCCTGCAATAAATCCGGGCAGAAGCTCATACAAACCAATGTCATAAATCACTGCCTGATGTAAACTGGTGGAGGTGAAGAGTATAATCCACAGTATATCGACAATTGCTCCAACAGAGATTCCTGCAATTGCACCCTTGAAATTAAACCGTTTCCAGAACAAACTCAGAAGAATTGCCGGTCCCATGGAGGCACCGAACAAGCCCCAAGCTTTTTCAACAAGCTGCATAATGGAACCTGTTCCCGGAAGAAGTGCAATAGCCAATGCAACAGCAGCAATTACCAGAACAACGATTCTGCCTGCCCACTGCATTTCTTTGTCACTGGCCTTATTCTTGCGTAATACCGGTTTATAAAGGTCACTGGCAAATGATGATGATGCGGAAAGCAACTGGCTGTCAGCCGTACTCATTGAGGCTGCCAATACCGCAGACAACAAAATGCCGGCAATAATACTCGGGAAGAGGCCTCTTACAGTATTGATGAATACCAGTGAACCTTCTTTCGTTTTTTCGTCAAAGCCCAGATACAGCAATCCGATAATACCTACGGCAACCGAACAGCAAAGTACAAGCAGCGTCCATGTAATTCCGATTGCGGCAGATTTCTTCATGTCTTTCTGTGAACGCATGGACATGAATCTGATGATGATATGCGGCATTCCGAAATATCCCAGTCCCCATGCCAATCCGGATGCTATATCTGTCCAGTTGGTAAAAGGATTCCAGAAATTTGCAGTCCCAGCCGTTACTGACTCCAATGTTGAAAAATCTACCATTGTCGCCGCAAAAATAGGCGCCATCATCAATCCGCCGAGAATCAACAGACCCTGGAAAAAATCTGTCCAGCATACTGCCGAAAAACCGCCAAGGAATGTATATCCCACTATAATAACTGCTGCGATGACCATTGCCACTGTTGTGTCTATGCCGAGAGCAGTGTTGAACAGATTTCCGCAGGCTACCAGACTTGACGCAGAGTAGACGGTATAGGCAATCAGGAAGACGATTGCACAGATCACCTGCAGTGCATTTGACTTTTCGAGAAAACGATTCTTCAGATACTGCGGTATGGTGATGGAGTCATTGCATACAATGGAAAAACGTCGCAGACGAGGTGCTTCAATAATCCAGCTAAGTGCATACCCCAGTATCAGTCCTACCGGAATCCATATTTGTCCCAGACCCGATGCATAAATCGCCGTCGGCAGTCCCATCAGTACCCAGGCACTCATGTCTGATGCTCCCGCTGAAAGCGCTGTTACCCATGGTCCCATCTTTCTTCCGCCTAAAAAATATGTTTTTTCACCGCCCGTTTTGGTTCTGATGAAGAAGTATACGCCTATCCCCAACATGAACACTAAATAAACGATGAAAACAATAATTTCAGCCCAATCCAAAATAATACCTCCGTTTTTGGTAGATTTGGCAAAATAATTGTTTATTTTTGCACAACCATGTATAATAATAACACATACAGGTACATTTGTAAACTATTTTTTTAATTTATTATGTGATAAACTGTATAATTATACCATATTTTTAACTATTCTGTTCCTTTTCCCTTTTTCTCCCTCCAAAACAAAACACAGCGGCTCACCGATCATTCGGTTTGCCGCTGCTTTCGTTTACGCTTATGTCAGATTTCGGGATCAAATACAGGCATCAGCTCCAATTTGAACTGATTGATCCGATGTAACCTGTCTATCCTTGCCTTCTTTTCCTGATCCTCTATGACGCCTTCACGAATATACCGATCTAATTCATCATAAGTGAATCCAAGGTTTTCTTCATCTGTTTTTCCGCACAGTCCGTCTGTCGGTACTTTATCCACTAATTCGGACGGCAAGCCCAGTACCCTGCCGATCTGCTTGACTTCATTGACCGTCAGCTTTGATAAAGGACTAAAATCTCCTACGGAATCTCCATATCTGGTAGAGTACCCTACCCAGTCTTCCGATAAATTACAGTTGTTTGACACTCTGCCGTTATGACTCTGTGATATTGCGTACAATGTGGACATTCTGATTCTGGGCGGAAGATTTGTCAGGCTCTGCGTACTTAATTCAAAGGGGATACTTTTTTTCAGCCCTTCCACAGCCGATTCTATGTTGATAACATAGTGACGGATTCCAAGCGTCTTCACTAACAACTCCGATTTATCAATATCAGGCTGTTGACCGCAGGGCATCAGCACACCGATCACTCTGTCTTTACCCAACGCTTCAACACACAGCGCAGCAACTACAGAACTGTCTTTTCCGCCGGATATGCCGACAACTGCGTTGCACCCTTTTCCGTTGACTTCAAAAAAATTTCTGATCCACGCCACACATTCATTCTTGACTTTTTCTGCGTCGAACATTTTCAGCACCTGCCTTTTTTGTTTTATTATATCAGAATTCCTGCTTATCTGCAAGCATAAAGTCTGTTTATGCTTGCGCTTCTATCATCTCTCTGATCTCCTTCTCCGCAGTATCGACTTCTTCACGAAAAGCGGCGGACGAGATCCGTAATGCTCCGTTCCCTAAAATAATCAGTTGTTCGAGTCTGTCTGACGTGACCACTCTGACATTATGCTTTCCGGCAAGATTATGTGTTGTCTTCTCAATATACATATCAGCCGTTTCGGCTTCTTTCGTATAGACGATATGTATGTTTCCCTCTTTCTCCACAACTTCTTTGCCGCCCTTGACCTTGTATGCGTCAAAAACAAGTATTAACTCACATTTCTGATATCCCTGATAATTACACAAAATATTAATAAGCCTTGCTCTGGCGGCGTCTATATTGCTCTCGGCAAATTTTTTCAGGTCTTCCCATGAGAAAATAACATTATACCCGTCTACCAACAAGTATTCCTTCTGATCTCTCTGCTGTGGTACCTGACGCTTTTTGTCCTTCTTTATAGTCGTCCCGATGATTTCCTTTGCTTCACGGTATTGCTTTCTCCGAACGGGTCCATAAGTATTTTCAAATATTGTCATTAATTCTTTATCCAACGCAAAAATGTCTTTCTGTGAACGACAACGGGACAGCCTTTCTGCACTATTCTTTATTTCCGGCTTTGACGGCTGCAGGTAGGTATCGCTCAGATGCATTTGCTCTTTTACTTTGTCCCATTTGACGATATAACCCGCTCCGTGTGAACAGAAAACAGAATCGCACGGATTGTCCGTGTCTCTTTCGGGATCATACGCAAAAGCTCTGATGACTTCCTCGGCATTATGACATTCTTCATATCCGTCGAACTGACAATTGAGTCTTCCTTTTCCGTGACTGTATTCCAAAACCTCCGTATGATAATTGCTCAGTTCAGCAACAGCCGCTTTTCCCGTAATCACCGCTATATTGTCAGCTCCTATAACCGGCTGTTCAAAAGTTCCTGCCATTCTCTGTATATCCGCTATGGCTCTGCCGACATTTTCAGACGGTACCTCTATTGTAAACCGATAGTACGGTTCTAACAAAACAGAAGTAGTTGATCGCAGTCCCTGCCTCACTGCTCTGAGAGCCGCCTGTCGGAAATCGCCCCCCTCTGTATGCTTCAGATGCGCCTTCCCGGATAACAGAATAATCTCCATGTCTGTCACCGGTGATCCGGTCAATACACCAAGGTGGGTTTTTTCGTATAAATTTGACAGTATTAATCGCTGCCAGTTTTTATCCAATACGTCTTCTTTACAACAGCTTCTGATGACCAAACCGCTATTCCTTTTGCCCGGCTTCAACAAAACATGAACCTCCGCATAGTGCCTGAGCGGCTCAAAATGTCCCACTCCTTCCACTGCTTCCGTTATCGTTTCTTTATAAATGATACTGCCTTTTCCGAACGTAACACCAAATCCAAATCTATCCTGGATCATTCTCTTTAATATTTCCAGTTGAATCTCACCCATTACACGAACCTGTATGGTATCGGTTCTTTCGTTCAATGTTACATGAAGCTGCGGTTCCTCTGCTTCAAGCTGTCTGAATTTTTCGAGCGCTGTGTGCGTATTGATCTCTGTCGGAAGCTCTACTGCATAATTCAGCACCGGCGTCATCATCGGTAAGCCACTGTTTTGCGCTGCTCCTACGCCATCTCCTGCCTTGGCGAATCTGATGCCTGTTACAGCGCATACCGTACCTGCAGGTACCTCTTCTGCCGTACTGTATTTATCTCCGGAATACAACCTTATCTGACTCACCTTTTCATTCTGCGTGTTTTTATCACTCTGTAATATTTCCCGAACTTTCAGGCTTCCCCCTGTCACTTTCATCATGGTCAGTCTTCTGCCTTGTTTATCTTCTGATATTTTATAGACCTTTGCAGCAAAAACATCTTCATATTCAGGCATTTCCGTCATGGCAGACAACAGCTTTAAAAAAGCTTCTACTCCCTGGTTTTTCAAAGCGGATCCGAACATACAGGGAAACAGCCTTCTTTCTTTAATTGCTCGCCTGATTTCTTCCGCACTGATTGTGTTGTTTCTGTCATACAGTTCTAACAGCTTCTCGTCCCCTGTCGCTATATTCTCAATAAACTCTTCACTTTCCATGTCTGTAAAATCTGTACATCCATCACCGAACTTTCCCTGAAGCTGCAGCAGACACTGCGTTTTTTCTGCTCCGGAAAGATCCATTTTATTGACAAATATAAAGCACGGCACCTGATAACTCTGCAGCAGTTTCCATATTGTTTGTGTATGACTTTGTATTCCGTCGGTTCCGCTGATTACCAGAATGGCATAGTCCAGCACCTGAAGCGTTCTCTCTGTTTCGGCAGAAAAATCCACATGACCGGGTGTGTCCAACAAAGTGAAGGCTGTCTGATCATACTCAAATAATGCTTGCTTTGAAAAAATAGTGATGCCTCTGTCACGCTCCAGATCGTAATGATCCAGATATGCATTCCGATGATCCACTCTGCCTTGCTTTTTGATGACCCCTGCGTTATACAACATTGCTTCTGACAACGTGGTTTTTCCTGAATCAACATGAGCCAGAATGCCTATCACAATCCTTTTCATTTGTCAGACCTCCTTTTTAAGATATGGCTGAAGTGTCTGTTTTTTGACTATCTTTATCATATCAGATTTTGGGGTAATTGTCTATTCCCGCAAACAGAATACAGTGTAAGACGCTTCGTTCTCACACTGTTTCGCTCATACATAATTTCATCAATTAACCTGAAACTGCCTACTGAACGGTATTCATCTGTTTGGCTCTGTCAGTGAAGCATTCAGCGAAGATTCAGAAATCGTTTCTATATAATGGAGATGATTCTGACGACAATAGGCTGCTGCGTAGGCATTTCCGGTATAAACACAACGAAGATGATGACATTCACGAAAGGCTCCGTTTCCTATCCACTCAATTTCATGATGAAGATGTATTTTCACCAAGCCGTTTTGTTTTGCAAAAGCTCCTTCGCTGATGATTCTGACTTCACTTGGTACCATCAGTTCTGTTTCCGGTTTTAAGTTTCCTTTGCAGGTGTATAATACCGAACCGATGATGATCAATCCGTCCGGTTGTTTTGCATACCATTCGGTATGCAGAAACGCTTCTTCTCCAATATATCGTATACTATCAGGGAAAAGGATATGTTCCAGAAAAACACATTCACAGAACGCCCGTTTTCCAATCTTTTCAAGTCCTTCCGGCAGACTGACGGATATGATTTGCACCTTTCTGATAAAAGCCTCATTACTGATCCTCTTTGTCCCTGCTTTGATTTTCAGCTTTGTATTATCTCTTGGCTTCCCTTTATATCCTATAGCCAGTTCATCCATATAGCATACACCGTATTTACGGTTTTTGAGCCACGGTGTTTTCTGAAAATGACTTAAATTCAGACTCAACGGACAGTTCTTTTCTTCCACGTAAACCAGACTCTCGCATAGCAAAAATGTGTCAGCCGTCAGTACAGTATCCTCAGAAAACACAACGGATTTCAGATTGCGGCAAGCATAAAATGCCTCTGCTCCCACCAACGTACCTTTCGGAAAACAGATCTGTTCCAGTGAATACAAGCGTGAGAACGCTTCCCTCGCCAGTTGATTGTTCTTCCCTAACGTAATCTTTCTGACGGCTGTACATCCTCTCAACGCCAAAGGGGCTATATTCGCATAATCCGGAAAAACCACTTCTTCTAACCGTTCACAACAATGAAACGCCCGGGAGAATATCTCTTTGATCCCATTTTCAATAACAACTCCGGTGATGTTATTATTTACCTCGAAAGCCTCCATCCGGATTCCTTCAATGGCTGTACCATTGATTGCAGAGGGTATCGTCAGTTTGCTGCTGCTTCCGGCATACTTTTTAATGCAGTTTATTCCATTTGTTTCACCGTAAATGAAACCTTTCCACAGATTGATTTCTTCAAATTCAAAGCCGTTATCCCTTGCATATCGCTCCGCTTCTGTACCAGCTATTCCCAGTATTTTGAACGGCATCTTTGACAAATGCTCCCGAAAATGGTCTGACGGAGAAACTGTATCTCCGGCGTTTGCTCCCGCACAAGAATAGCCAAAAGCATAGTCTTCAATCAGCTTTACACTTGGCGGTATGATCACTTCTGTCAGACTCGTATTAAAAAAAGCCATTTTTCCGATGAGCACCACGCTGTCCGGAATCATGACCCGATAAAAATGTCGGGCATTCATAAACAATCCTTCATTCAGACTGACAGTGCCCGGTCTGATCAATACTTCATAGTTATAAAAATAATCCTCTTCCCTCAGAGTACCACAGGCATGATCAGCATTATACACAATGCAGCCTCCAAAATACAGATGTCCGTGATTGCGGATATAATCATTAAACAGCTTGCTTTCTTTGAATGGTGAGTAACCTATATGAAAGAATTTGTCAGGAAACCGTACCTCCTCCAGATTTTCACATTTGTAAAAAGCACACATTCCCAAGCGCACTATGCTTGACGGAATCGTAACCTCCTTCATGCCGCAACGGGCAAACGCAAAGCTTCCTATGACCCGTATTCCTTCCGGCAGTACAATTTCTTCAAGGTTTTTACAAAAAGCCAGTCCCATTGCCTCAATCCGTTTGACTGAAGTCGGCAGAATCAGTTTCCGGAGCGTTTGCTTTGCCTTTGTATTCCATTTAAAAATACTGCCGCTGCTATCATCCTTACCGATTGCCCTCACGGGTCTTCCGTTAATCGTTGACGGAAAGACGATTTGCTCCCCAGCCCCAAGATACCTGATAATCCTGCAGGCTTCCTCTCCTTTATGGAAATAAAACTCATATTCAAAAAATCCGAATGGTGTTTCCTGCATCATCCTTCAAACTCCCAAACATCACATTCAAAAAGCACGATCATCTCTTAAAAAAAAAGATTCTCACAATCTTCCAGTTCAGACATGGCACAACATTCTGCTTCTCCGATGATAAAAAAGTCCAGAAAAATAACGCCTATTCGCCGCAGGATATCTCGCATCATCACAGCAAGCGCTTTATCTCTTTCCTTTGGCAAGGCGATTCCATTACTATGATTTCTGGCAAGAATGGCCGCCGAAGCCTGATGCTGAACACATAGTCTGGCAACCTTTCTCGTGAGAACCTCCGGTACCGTTACTCTGCCCTTATACATTACATCGCAGAATATACGCTTGCCTTTGTTGTCAAATAATACCAATACTGCCTGCTCTTCTGTTTTTCCGATAAAATACGGCATGATCAGTTTCTTTGTTTTCTCCGTAGAATCAAGTGTTTCTTCCGTTTCCTCTTGTTCATACCTGTCACGGTAATATCTGGAACATAAGGCAGGAATCATCTTGATCAGGACTGCTGTACTATAACTCAGCCCCGCTTCCTGCAGAGCCTCAAGCGGTGTATCAAAAAATGCCGACAGTGAACCGAAGCGATTCATCAGACGATGGGCAATTTCATTCGTATCTTTTCGTGGGATTGCGTAATATAACAATAATTCTACTACTTCATGATCATATAAGGAATCAAGACCTTCTTCTATAAAACGGTCTCTCATTCGGTCTCTATGTCCTTCATACGGTTTTTTCGGTGCGGTCATTCCTATAACTCCTCTGTTCATGTCATTTAAGCATTAACGGATTATCATCAGATGCACATGATTTATGTTTTATTATACAAAAAAGAGACTGGATTTTCAAGTATTATGTAGAATTTTATAGCACTTTTGCGTCTTCTTTTTACTATAGTGCATAAGCAGTTGTAAAAAGAAAAACCCATCCACATGATACAGCCGCAACTGTAAGTGAATGGGGTTTGACCAGTTTTTGTTGTTTCTCTTTATACAGACATTATTGCTGTTTTCATCTTCCGGACATACTCTCCCACTGCTTCAGCGGAATCTTTGCCGTATTCGGCGATTATCTTGATGATTGCCGAACCAACTATTGCACCGTCTGATATAGCTGCCATTTTCTGTGCCTGTTCCGGCGTCGATATTCCAAATCCTACAGCACAGGGTATATCGGTATTCGACCGAACAATTTTCATGATAGATGCCAGATCCGTTGTAATCTCACTTCTGGTGCCTGTCACGCCAAGACTCGAAACAATATATAAAAAACCTGTTGCCTCCTGCGCTATTGCAGCAATTCTCTTCTCAGAGGTTGGTGCTATAAAGGAGATCAGATCAACGTCATACTGCTGACAATAGGGCAAAAACTCTTCCTTTTCTTCAAAGGGCAGATCCGGCAATATCAGTCCGTCTATTCCTGACTCGTTACAATTACGGATAAATTTGTCTGCACCATAGGAATAAATAACATTGGCATAAGTCATAAATGCCAGAGGAACAGTTACCGTCTTTCGCAATCTTCTGACAAGATCAAACACCTTATCAGTATTCACGCCTGCCTTCAAAGCCCTCAGATTGGCTGCCTGTATGACCGGTCCTTCAGCCGTCGGATCTGAAAAGGGAATTCCCAGTTCTATCAGATCGGCTCCGTTTTGAACGGCAGCGTTTACGAGTGCTTCGGTTGTTTCTAAATCCGGATCACCACAGGTGATGAATGGGATAAACGCTTTCCCGTTTTGAAATGCATTCCTTATCTTACTCATCAATATCCACTCCTCTATATCGTGCGATTGACGCACAGTCTTTATCACCCCGGCCGGAAACGGTTATGACAATAAGCTGCTCCTTATTCATTTTCGGAGCAATTTTTATAGCATGAGCTACTGCATGGGCAGATTCAATTGCCGGTATGATTCCTTCTGTCTTTGCAAGATATTCAAAAGCACAAACAGCTTCTTCATCTGTAACAGGAACATATTCTGCTCTGCCGATATCATGCAAGTAAGCGTGTTCGGGACCAATGCCGGGATAATCAAGACCGGCAGAAATAGAATATACCGGAGCAATCTGTCCGAATTCGTCCTGACAAAAATATGACTTCATGCCATGGAAAATGCCGGTTTTACCGGTTGCTATCGTTGCCGCCGTTTCAAAGGTATCTATCCCTCTGCCCGCTGCTTCACACCCGATCAGTTTTACCGATGGTTCTTTGATAAAATGATAAAAACTGCCGATGGCGTTGGAGCCTCCTCCTACACAGGCTAACACAGCGTCCGGAAGTCTGCCCTCTTTTTGAATCATCTGCTCCTTAATTTCTTTGGATATGACTGATTGAAAGTCACGCACAATTGTCGGGAATGGGTGAGGTCCCATAACTGAGCCAAGACAATAATGCGTATCATCTATCCGGCTGGTCCATTCTCTCATCGCTTCGGATACTGCATCTTTCAGCGTGGCTGTTCCTGTTGTAACCGGTATAACTTCTGCTCCGAGCAGTTTCATGCGATAAACGTTCAGTGCTTGTCTCCGGGTATCTTCTTCACCCATAAATACGACACATTCCATACCCATCAATGCTGCTGCAGTCGCTGTGGCAACTCCGTGCTGCCCGGCGCCTGTTTCCGCAATCAGTCTGGTTTTTCCCATCTTTTTTGCCAACAGCGCCTGCCCCAGTACATTATTGATTTTATGTGCGCCGGTATGATTCAGATCCTCTCTTTTCAGATAAATCTTTGCGCCGCCAAGCTCCTTTGTCATTTTTTCAGCATAATA
This sequence comes from Acutalibacteraceae bacterium, assembly GCA_045221175.1. Lineage (GTDB taxonomy): Bacteria > Bacillota > Clostridia > Oscillospirales > Acutalibacteraceae > UBA1213. The sequence goes on from JBGUWM010000113.1 coordinate 51,353, forward strand.
TAACAACGACGGTCTTCCTGCATAATCGTTGAACAGTGCCGTCAGTTCTTCGTTAAAACCTTTGTCATTTTTATAGAACTTATACGCCTCTTCCAGTTCAATCACAGCGTTCATCAAGGTTTCCGGTATATATTGTCCGCCGTGTATGCCAAATCTACCCTCCGGGTTGGTCATTCTTTATCTTCCTTTCTTACTGCGGCTGTAAATGCCACCATTTTTTCTTTGTCTTTTCTTCCGTCAGTTTCGATCCCCGAACTTACATCTACCCCAAAGGGCTTCAGAATGCGGATTGCTTCTCTGACATTTTCACTGTTCAGACCCCCTGCTAAAAAATACGGTCGTCTGATCTTCCGGATCAGACTCCAGTCAAAGGTCTTACCGTCTCCTGCGCCTGCATCTAACAAAATGATATCTGCCAAGCTTTTTTCTGCTCTGATTGCGTCCTCTTTGCCATTGATTCTGAATGCTTGTATCACCATCTTATCGGTCAGTGTTTTCAGCTTGATCATTTCTTCATCGGTTTCATTTCCGTGAAGCTGTGCTGCATCTATAACACCTGTATTCAACAGTTCGGCAATTGTTTCCGGTCGTTCATTCATGAATACTCCGACTGCCTTGATCTTCGGTGATAGATATTGCTTGAGATATTTTGCGCTTCTTAGGTCAATGTATCTTTTGCTCTTTTTATAGAACACAAATCCTATGTATTCGGGCATCAGGTTATTGACTGTTATAATATCTACACTGCTTGTTAAACCACACATCTTGATAGCCGTCATTATATTCCTCTCAACTCCTGCAGTTTTCTCCGTTTGTCCTTTGCTTTCATCAGCGCTTCACCGATCAATACAGCGTTCACTCCACTTGCTCTTAGCTTTTGAATATCATCTGCATGACGTATGCCACTCTCTGAAACAAACAGTATTTCCGGCGGTACAGACGAACGGAGTCTGGCGCTGTTTTCGGTATCTACAGAAAAATCCTTTAAATTCCTGTTATTGACTCCGATAATTTTCGCACCTGCTCGCACTGCCAGCGCTATTTCTCTTTTATCATGTGCTTCAACCAATGCCGACATTCCCAGCTCCTGACAAATTGACAGATACTCTTTTACCTGTGCTTCCGACAAAATAGCACAGATTAACAATACCGCCGACGCCCCTAACAGCTTCGCTTCATAGATCATGTATTCGTCTACTGTAAAATCTTTTCTTAAACAGGGAATATGAACTTCTGAAGCGATTTCCTGAAGGTAAGTGTCCTTGCCTAAAAAGGCAGTAGGCTCTGTTAAAACGGAGAGACAGTCTGCTCCCGCCGCTTCATATTCCTTCGCTATCGTTAGATACGGAAAATCTTCTGAAATCACGCCCTTTGAGGGTGAGGCTTTTTTGCATTCACAGATAAAGGCAATCTCTTCTTTTCGAAGAGCTTTTTCAAACGAAAATATCCCTTTGGGCATCAGTTCTGCTTCCCTGCGTATCACTACTGATGGCTTTTTCTTTTTGGCAGCTTCGACACGGGCTTTGGCAGATAAGGCGAGCTCTTCTAAAATTGTCATTCTATATCCTCCGTATCATTGCTGACTTCTATCAGCCTTTCCAACGTCTGCACGGCTTTGCCGCTGTCGATCAGTTCCGCTGCCAGAACTGTGCCTGCTTTTATACTTTCTGCTTTTCCTCCGATATACAATGCCGCACCCGCATTCATTAACACTGCATTTCTCCTGCAGCTTTTCTCTCCCTTCAGAATACTTCTGGTAATCTCTGCATTTTCCTGAGGCGTTCCGCCACGCAAAGCTTCTTTTGAACAACGCTCAAATCCGAAATCTTCCGGCTTGATCTTGTAGGTTTTGAACCAGCCATTATTGATCTCGCATATCTTTGTCGGGGCGCTCATAGAAATCTCATCCAGCTTGTCTGTGCCGTACACAACCATTCCTCTTTTTACTCCAAGACTGATCAATACCTGCGCCAAGGGCTCAACAAGATATTCATCATATACCCCTAAAAGCTGCATCGTCGGTGATGAAGGGTTTGTCAAAGGTCCAAGAATATTGAAAACCGTTCTGAAGCCCAATTCTCTGCGAATGGCTCCGACATATTTCATTGAGGTGTGGTATTTCTGGGCAAAGAAAAAACACATTCCTACTTTGTTCAATAGTTCAACGCATTTTTCAGGACTCTGATTGATATTGACTCCCAATGCTTCCAGACAATCTGCTGTACCACTGCTGGATGAGGCGGCACGGTTGCCGTGCTTTGCAACTTTCATTCCTCCTGCAGCCGCTACCAGAGCAGATGTGGTGGAAATATTGAAGCTGCCTGCATGATCTCCGCCTGTACCTACTATTTCGAATACTTCCATACCTGTTTCTACTTTTACCGCATGGTCACGCATGGCTGCAGCGCATCCGGCTATTTCATCTGTTGTCTCCGCCTTCGCACTTTTAGTGGAAAGTGCCGCAAGAAACGCGGCGTTTTGTGTGGCACTGGTTTCTCCGTTCATGATCTCGTTCATTACTTGATATGCTTCGTTATAGCTCAGATCATCTTTGCTGACAATTTTTACAATCGCTTCCTTAATCATTTTGTATTACCCCCTGATAAAATTCTCTATAATTATTTTCCCGCTTGGTGTCATGATAGATTCCGGATGAAACTGTACTCCATAGACAGGATATTTCCTATGTTCCACTGCCATGATTTCTCCGTCATCCGATGTGGCTGTTACCCGCAAGCATTCCGGTATACTATTCCTGTCCGCCGCTAACGAATGATACCTTGCCACCTTCTCCTCCGTATTCAAATTTCTGAACAATCCGGAAGTCGTATCAAATGTTACGGTTGACTGCTTACCGTGCATCAGTCTTTTCGCATAGGTTATGTCAGCGCCATAAGCAGCACATATTGCCTGATGTCCAAGACATACCCCTAATATCGGTATCTCAGAGCCAAGCTGTTGTACGATTTCTATGATTATGCCTGCTTCTTCCGGTCTTCCCGGACCCGGAGACAATATGATTTTTTCGGGTTGCAATTCCCTGATAGCTCTGATATCCATCTCGTCATTTCTGATCACTCTGATGTCGGGATTAACAGCACCTATCATCTGATATAAATTATAGGAAAAGCTGTCGTAGTTGTCGATTAGCAATATCATATCGTACCCTCCCCGGCCAATTCCAACGCTTTTAAGCATGATCTTGCTTTGTTCATGCATTCCATATATTCCTTTTCAGGATCGGAATCTGCAACAATACCGGCACCGCTTCTGACAAATACCTGCCCATTTTTCTTATAGGCAATTCTGATGGCTATGCAGGTGTCCATATTGCCGGCAAAATCAATGTATCCGATCGCTCCGCCATAAATGCCCCGTTTGTTCTTTTCAAGCTCCCCGATTAACTGACAGGCTCTCAGCTTCGGCGCTCCGGACAGCGTACCCGCCGGTAAAACGGCTTCTATTGCATCCAGAGCATCTTTATCGTCTCGTATGACTCCCCTCACCGTTGAACCAATATGCATAACATGTGAGAATCTTTCAATGCTGTGCAGTTTCTCTACCTCAACGCTGCCGAATTGACAAACTCTTCCCAGATCATTCCTGCCTAAGTCAACCAACATATTATGCTCGGCAAGCTCTTTTTCATCTTTCAGTAATTCTTCCTCTAATGCTTTGTCCTCTTCCTTCGTCTTCCCTCTGCGTCTTGTACCTGCCAATGGAAAAGTATGCAAAATTCCGTTTTGCAATTTAACCAGCGTCTCGGGTGAGGCACCTGCCACTTCTACGTCTGTGCCTGAAAAATAGAACATATATGGAGAAGGATTGATCGTTCTCAATATACGATAGGTATGAAACAAACTGCCTTCATACGGTACGCTGAGTCGATTGGACAGAACAATCTGAAAAATATCTCCTTCATGAATATACTTCTTCGCTTTTGTTACCATATCGCAATAGGCTTCTTTGCTGAAATAGGAAGTGACTGCTCCTGTCATCGCTCCTGCAGGCTCTTCAAGTTTTTCTCCTGACTTGAGGAGCTCTGCCAGTTGCTCAAGCTCCTTGACTGCTCTGTTAAATTCCGTTTCATAATGTTCGAGGCGAATGTTGTCGATCAGTATCAGCTTTTGTTTCATACTGTCAAATGCAATGACTTTGTCAAAAAGCATCAGATCAATATCTTTGAACGCCTCATCATTGTCCGTATCTCTTTTTACTGTTGGTTCACTGTAATTGATAAAATCATAAGAAAAATATCCTACAAGTCCTCCGGTAAACGGCGGCAATTCCTCAAACATCGGACTTTTATAATCGGATAGTATCTGTCTGAGATAATCTGACGGGTTATCTGTCTTTACCGTCAGGTGACCTGCTTTGAGTTCACCGTCTACACAGGTGATTTCCAACTTAGGATCATATCCCAGAAACGTGTACCGCCCCCATTGCTCATTTGCCTGTGCGGATTCCAGCAGAAAACAATGTGTTGAAACATTTTTTAACACTTTCATTACTTCTATCGGGGTGGTAAAATCCGACAGCAGCTCACAGCTTAACGGTAACACTTTGTACTTTCCTGTTTGCGCTATTTCTCTGATCGTTTCTTTTGATGGATAATACTTCATTTCCTTTCACCTTCCGTCTTGTTTTATCAATACCTTTGGCTTTATTCTGTACAAATAAAAAAGTCCTTAACAGAATAAAACTACTCTGTTAAGGACGAATAATTGAATATTATCCGTGGTGCCACCTTAATTCACGGCTTGCCGTGCTCTTTGCAGGATACTGACATATCCCCGGCTTTTTAACGCTTGCCTCTGCGTCGCAGAATACTCCGATATACTCGTTTGACTGCGCCCTCAGCGGTCCATTTGACAACTTGTTTCTTACCTGACTCTCAGCACCACAGGCTCTCTGTAAAGGCATCATTGCCGTTATCTCCGCTTCAACAGTTTATGTTTTGAATTATATCAGGCATCTGAAACATTGTCAATACTTATTTTTAAAATTAGCAAATTTGTCAATAACTACCATTTCAGATCCTGCCGTCATAATTGTAAGAAAAAAACAGCACTTCTCTCAAGCAAAAAGTGCTGCTTTTTCGTCTTCTTTATTTCGTTATACTCGACCTGATTATCTTTTTGGACGCAGTTTTTTCAAACTCAGTGTCCCTCAGAATCAAATTAACGATTTGCTTGGCAGGCGGAAACGTATCATTTACTCTGTCTACTTTCTCTTGTATTTCCGCTCTGATATCATCTGACTGATATTCAGGATCAGGATAGACTTCGGCTGTTATCTGACCGTTTTTATCATATACCACAATCTCTTTGATCGGTGCAAAATAGGCAAACTGGTTTTCTATCTCTTCCGGAGATACATTCTCTCCGTTGGACAGAATAATCAGATTCTTTTTTCTGCCTGTTATATACAAATAACCGTCGTCATCTTTATACCCTAAATCTCCTGTCATCAGCCAGCCATCCGGCGATATGGATTTTGCCGTTTCCTCCGGATTTTTGTAATAACCCATCATAACGGATTTACTCTTTACCTGTATTTCACCGTCTACGATTCTGACTTCACAGCCCGGAACTATCTCTCCCACTGACGTCGGCTTGGGACAGTTCTTGATACCGCTGCATATCCTCGGTGAACATTCTGTCATGCCGTACCCCTGTGCAATTTCTATGCCAAACTCTTTATATCCTTCTATTATTTCCGGACTGAGATATGCTCCGCCAGAATAGATGATACTGAAGTTCTCCCCGAATATTTCTCTTCCGACTGCTATTTTATCGCCGTCTGTTCCCGCCATCTGTTTCATTCTGTTCAAAATGGACGCTGAAATCATTGGAACGAAGGTGACATCAACCGGCTTGAATAATTTCAGATTTTTGATAATATGCATCAGCGAATCATTTACACAGAGTGTTCTGCCATACCAAAGGCTGCACAATATATCACAGGTGAAACAGAACACATGATGGATCGGCAGTACCGTCATTCTCCTGTTGCCGTGATACCCCAGATCCGGTTCACAGGTTGTATTGTCAATCAGATTTTCATTACTGAGCATGACGCCTTTGCTCTTACCCGTAGTACCTGATGTAAACAATATGGCTGTCAGGTCCCCGGCGCTTGATGTCCCCTTGGGTGCTTTCCCTTGATACTCCTGCACTATCTCACCCAGAAACAGCATTCCTTCTACAGATTTATGTATGTGAATATAGTATTTTACCTGCGGACACAGTTCCTGAAAAACCGCCAGATCCTTTTCATGATTTTTGTCCAGAAAAACAATCTCACTGTCCGAACGGTTTATTTCATCGGCTATTTTCTCTGCATTATTGGCATTATCCAGCGGTACAGATACATTTCCGCTGCACTGTATGCCAAACCAAGCATTCAGATATTCATAACTTGTCAATCCGATGATTGCTGCGTGAACCCTTTCCGGAAAATGCTCATTGATCCATGCCCCCAATGCATCACAATTCTGACGGAAGGTTCGGAAGCTATGCTCAACAAACTGTTTCTTCTTGTACTCTATCACAAACGTTTCTTCCCCGAAGCGTTCGTCCGCACGATATACCAGTTCTTGTAATGTTTGTACCTCTTTCATTCGCCAATTCCCTCTAAATATGCAATCAGTTCTCCTACGGTTTTACTCTTGGCCGCTTCTGACTGCTCAATCTCTACATCAAACTCATCTTCACAATCTCCCAGCATACAAATGAAATCGTATGAATTGAACCCGAGATCATCCGCAAAACGGGATTCTTCCGTAATGCTGTCTGCATCTACGTCTACATAATTGCAAATCAATGCTTTTAATTCTTCTAACATAATAATACCTCCTGATTTTAAGTCATTTTAATGATTTCCTCAATGGTCTTGTCCGGATTTTCAATGCTCCTGAATAGAACACGACCTGTAAAATAATACAAAAACTCAATTTCTTCCGGTGTGGCACTGTCTTTCTGATACCCAAAATAGAAAGTCAGACCACCGTCACCCGGACGATGCATGGCTGTTATATAGAACGGCTGGGGCTGTTTCCCGCTGCAATACCATCTGCTCTTGAACGGTATATCCTTCAGATATGGTACAAGACTCTTTCGTGTAGCAGGCTGATAGGTAAAGCTGACACTGTCATAGACTGACCCGGGTGCCATATTATATGCTATTCTCTGCTCGTAAAAATATTTCAGCGTTGAATAATCGGCATGTAAGAACATATCCTGCTGTTCTTTATTGATGATTGCCATGGATTCCAGTACAGTGGCTGTCGGTTCAATAATCGTTCTTAATGGCAGACAATGCATACGCACGCCTCCGCACTTCTTATTAAGCAGTGTGGATCGCCTGCTGACAAAGTTCCTGATGGTGATGTCCTTTTCGTTATTATTGAACTTTGATAAAACAGTTCTGATTGCATGAAGTAAAATAACACTTGTGGGAATATCGTGCTGCTCGGCAAATGCTATGATCTTATTGGTTGAGTCTACGTCAAGGTCATAGGTAACGGTTGCTCCGTCACCATTTTGCGTGGGAAGTTGACACCATCTGATATCAGGATTATTCATTTGCTGACGATAATTCATCAGACGCCCCGGACCTGTAAAATCAGTAAAGACAGGTTCCGGCATGGCAAGCTTGGCATGCCAGTAATCTTCATCTCTTTTTGCCCGCTTGGATGACGGATATTCAAGATCCTTTTTAACCGACTCTATGTATGACGTCAGCGGCGCGGGATAAGGCAGATCATACATGAGATGACAATAGATATCCATAACGTCTTTTGTAAATGCCACTACTGATCCGGAGTCAGCGCAGGCATGATGTACATTACAATAATATCCGTTATAACCGTCAGGCATGGATACGATTACGATTCTTGATAACGGACCACCGTAGGTGTCGAACGGCTGTGATGTCCATCTTTCAAGTATAGCATGTGCTTTTTCTTCTGTTAAAGCCGAAAAATCATAGTATTCGAAATACTGATTACTGTAAGGCTCAATGTACTGCCACAATTGGTCCGTTTCCGGCTCTCTCCAGATTCTCATTCGCATGGATTCGCTTCTCTCAATTGCACGGTTCAGCGCCTCTCTTAAGACCGAAACATTCAGTTCCGTTTGCAAAAAAGTACCCGTTCCTATATTGACTATCTCATGTGTCGGGCTGTACTTTAATGTAAACATATGTATTTGCTGTGCCGGTGTGAGAGGGTAACACTCTCGTTTGATACCACCAATTATTTTTTCCATTTTTTTACCTCCGTTTCGTCTGACATTTTATGGTATTTACCATTCAAATAGTAGCATATTATATAAATATTGTCAACATCCTGCTGTGTTGTTTTTGGATTATATATAAACATTTTGTTCATTTTTCAGATTTTATATAAAACACCATACAGTATGCAATCAATCCATAAGTTTTATTGTATGGTTCACTTCTGGAAACTCTTGATTCGTTCCGACAACTCCTTTAGTTCTTCTTTATTCATTTCATCGAGATGCTCAAGATCATCCAAAAACTGTCTTGTACTTTCGTTAGCTTTCAGCCGAGCAATATCCGTAAAAAAGCTTGTAATTACCGCTGTGAAAATAGCAATCACTGCTATTGAATAGACTGACAATATCACCGTAATGATTCTTCCGATATGCGTCACTGCTATGATATCGCCATAGCCGATAGAAGTTGCCGAGGCAAAGCAAAACCATAAACTGTCTGCGTAGCTGCTGATATTGGGCTCGCAGATCATGACAGGCACTGCTGATAAGAAAAAGAACACTACATAGCCAGCTATAATCTTACCTGCGCCGCATATCCTGAATGCTTTTATCAACATTCTGAGTATCTTTTTTCGACGTTTCATGCTTCATCTTCCTTTATTTTATAATTCGCATATCAACTATTTTTCTCATAATAAAACCAAGATAATGATTGATTAATTGTTTATACTCTTCCGGTTCTATCTTTTCTCCGTTTCCCATGATAGCATAAACAACTGATGCTTCTTTTATATGATACGGTAAGTCATGCAATCCGCATCTCTGATAAAACTCATGGCGCTTTTGCCGCTGTTCCGGATTGTCAGACGGCAATTTCCAATCTTCCAGCGCCAGAAACAGTCGCTTATCCTGATATTTTTTTAATACCGCCTTCAATGCTTTTGTACCTAATCCTTGACCACGCAACTCCTGTTTAACGGCAAAATAAAACAAATATGCCATATCTCCGAAACAAACCATGTATACCATTCCACAGCACTTTTGATCATCAACAAGACTGTACAATTCGGCTTTTCCCTTTTTGCTTCGCTTGATCAGCATCTTGAACGGCGCTCTTTCTTCAGCAGGAAATGCTTCATTATACATCTCTTTGAGAGTGTTCATTTCTTCCTCATTCTTGAAATCTGCTTTCCTCAACTCCATTTGATATTTCCCCTTTTCGTCATTTTTAATGATTCTGTCCGTACCTAACAAACTTTTTAAAGTTTCAACACCGGATCACCTTTTTCGGCAGACCCGGTGTTGTTTACATACTCCACAGCTATTACAAGCTGACTTTCATTTCTTTTTTGTATCCTTCAGGAAAATTGCCCTAATACCTATAACCATCAACGGTACCACAACTGACTGTATTAACAAACCCGGCCAGCCGGTCAGAATCTGCGTCCAAATCATCTCGGGAGTAAACGGTACTATATTCTGAAATACCGCCGCCAACCCTAAAAATACCGCCCTTCCACAGAGTTGAGCAATCACAACTGCAGAAAATGCCCATAATCCGTTTTTAACAATCAGTTTCGAAAACAGACCCGCTACCAACGCAAATACTGCCAGTTCAACCATCATAAAGGGAAGTCTGACCAGTACCGGCATCGGATTTCCTGTTAATGCTGTCACTGCAAAACTGACGAGTGGTGACAAAACGCCAACCGCCAATGCCCATCTTGTGCCTAACAGGCAGCCCCCTAACAATACCGGTAAATACATCGGTAAAAACTGTACTCCTCCCGGCTGCCCCATTGATAAATGCACAATCTGAGGTAATAATACCGATAAGGCTATCAGCCCTACAGACAGCAAAGTCTTTAGAGTGATTCTGTATTTTACTCCGACACTTCGTGTTGCCATAATTGTATCAAACATTCCGATTGCCCCTCTCTGTTACTTTCCAAACGGTTTCAGATTCATTACCGCTTTTTTATGATCAATTCTCTTCTCATTGTTGTCCATATCTATTAAGATATATTTGTCATTGCCCATTTCCATTTCTTTCATACAACTCAACTGACGATGACCGTGCCGTGTTTCTATGCGTTCTATTAATGCTTTGTTCTCATCAGGGCGCATGGCATAAATCAAATCAACGCAAGCCTGATCCAACGCTAATATATCCGTTGACGCTAATATTCCGACATTGGGTGTAACAACAGGCTGGGCATGAATTCCTTCGCAGTCACATGATACGGACATATTCCTCATAACATTGACATAGGTGATTTGTTTGCCGAAATAATCAATCGTCGCTTTTGTCGATTCTGTAATTCGCTCCATTAACTCTTCTGTTGCTATGGACCACATATCTTCACCCTCACGGGTATGGATCCATTTTTTGCCTATTCTTCCGTCTGCACAACCAATGCCTATATTCTTGTTGGATCCACCAAAACCACCCATGGCATGACCTTTGAAATGCGTTAGTACCAACATCGAATCATAATTTATCATGTGTGATCCATGACTCATCTCTTTCATCCATTTGCCATTTTTTATCGGTAGTACAACCGTTCCTTCAGCATCCATAATATCAACAGGGCAGAATGTCCAGCCATTTACTTTCAATGTTTCAAGATGATCTTCGGTGGTATATCTGTCGCCTTCATAATAGGTATTGGTTTCTACAAGGACAGCATCTTTTAATTCTGCCTCCGATTGAAAAAGTTCATTGACCCAATCATGTGGAATAATATTGGGACCATGTTTTTCGCCGGTGTGAAGCTTGACAGCAATTTTTCCTTTCATTTCGCCATTGACTTTTTCATACACTTTTTTTAAACCTTCTGCCGACAAATCTCTTGTAAAATATACAATCGACTCATTACCGGTTCTTTCCTGATAAGGAACGTAATGCTCTCCATTCCGGAACGGAAAAAAAGTTATAGTATTCACATTCATCACCTTTCTTACATTTATTAAACACGCATACTATTAGATAAATTATACCATTTTATCCATATCATTTCAAGATTATTATTCAACTTATTTAACTATTTCTTATTATTATTTCCCTAACATATATCTTACCTTTTGTAATAACGCTGCACAAAGCACATTTGCACTATAATCCCATATATTTTTCAGCATAACAAACAGATCTGTGACACTCTAAGACATTATATGAAGTATCTATAATTGAAAGAAAAATCAAAAAAACCAATTCAGCCAAGTGCAAGCACGTACAAAAAGATCCGACAGGAACTTCCTGCCGGATCCTAATCGCTTAATTCCAATACTGAGAAACAATTTATAACTCTACCATCGGACTCATTCCTTATTTCAATTCAAATTCAATCCTCAGGCTCATATTACGAACCACTATCTTCATAGATATTACATGGGACTCAATCCTTATCTTGAAATTTATATAGAAAACTGCCAACAGTTAAATCCTATCTCATACCGAAACATATACGGCGGAAGATTTATACACCAACCACCTCAAGTCCAAGACCTTTAATACTCTGCTCTATCAGTCAGCCATGATACTGACCCTTCATAACGTCAACAGATCATCAACATTATGCGAAGCTTTCGGTATTCGACGGAGGAAACGCTATGTTCAGCCTCTCAGACACTATTTTCTGTTTTCATACAGAACCAACTCCGTGTGCCGACGGTTACGATATCTCATACTTTTTTATACGGATATCCAATATTCAATTGTGAGATCAAAAAGTCAAATTCCCTTGCTGTCGAACTGCATTTAAGGCTTCATCTAACAGCGTGACCGTCATCGTCGGGACTCTTCATACAATTCAAAGACCTTTCCGAACTCACAGCATAAACAGCTTAATCAGAGGAGTAACCATTTTCGATTTGTAATGGTACATCAACTCGCAGAATTCTCATTCTTACTCTGTCTTATCCTTGTTGAAGACATCACACCAAGAGGCGTGACTTATAATTTGACTAACGGGTTCTATTTCGCCCATTGGAGCTTGCCTCCCTTCGTGGATTTGATGAAGTAAGAGCTGATCCAACTTTTGGGATCACAGAAGCATTACCTAAGGTACTTTGCTTTGCTCTTCCTTTATCTTGATTATATTATACCACAATTTTATCTATTGTCAATAGTTTTTTTGAACTTTTTCGAAAAGTTTTTCGTTATTTTTTATCTTTATACCCTTTATTTTCTTTACGATTTCCTTTCTGTATATACTATCCATCCGCTCCTGCTCTTTCCGTTCGTCTGATTCTGACGATCTCATCAGGTTTCCTTCACAGAAATCATTTTTCAGAATCTGATAGACAAAAGCATACTGATGCATCTGTTTTGAACGCCGCTTCAAAAAGATACTGCAAATCAACTCATCGGTTTTAGTAAACGGTTCACATTGTCCGGTGAACACCTCAGCCACCTACAAAAACGCCAAACTCGCCGACAAGCCAAACCGGAAAATCTCTTCTCGCCTGAAATGGTTTCCTCATATATCTGTCCCGACCAGAAGTAATTTAGCTGGCATTCTATCGTTACTATTGACTTCTTTTCCCTTTTAAGATAAAATAAATATGTACTTTGTAGAAGGAGATGCTATGATGAATCATAATGAAGATAATCTCTATTTTGACGCCGACCTCATTTCTCTGCTGGATGATGACGGCAATGAATATGAATTTGAAATTCTTGATGAGATCGATCATCGAGACGGGCACTTTATGGTACTCATGCCTCTGTTCGATCTGCCGGAGGAAGATATCTCTTCCGAAAAAACTTATGTCATTCTGGAATCTGTTGAAGACGAGGACGGCAATCCTCAACTTGCAGAGCTGGAGGACTCTATCTTAATGGAAGAAATTGATGAAATCTATCGCCTGAAACATTACGGAATTGAAAATAATTCTGATATTTATTAAAAAACTCTTGATTTTTCTGAAAAGATATACTATAATATATTTAACACAAGCAGATATTTTTGTATAAGACTTCTGCCCAATTCGTTCTATGTGTCTATTTAACCCTACAACTCTTTTTTAGGGAGTTTCTCTCCTGTGGCGGACTTCAGACCTCCCGCTTCGGCGGACGAAGGGAGTATGAAACCACAGGGAAAACACCCACCTGCTTCTTCTCGTAGGCAGGTTATCTAAGACACAAACGGTTGGGCGGATTTTTTGTTTTCTTTTTTATGACAATTTCGATATTATTATTTCTTATTATCAATTTTTTTAATCAATAGTTACAATATTGTAGTTGAAAACTATTGTATTATCTTCTATAATGTTTAATAAGAATGTACTACTATTGAGGTGAAATCATGTCTGCCACGGTTAAAAAAAGAAACATTTTATTAACCATCATTGTTGTTGTGATGATATTTGCTGTTTCTTCTGTTCTCGTTATCATTACGCTAAATGCTCAAATGAGATCTGCCAAGTCTAATCCGACTCTTTCTGCTAATGATGTAGCTACCCGTGTGATCAGAAAAATGAATTATTCTAATCTTACCCCTATTTCTTATGAAAATATTTCTCGTTATTATGAGCTTCCTGATAACATTGTTACCGATCACGCTATGTATATTTCCGGAAAATCCGGTACGGATATTGAGATCACTTGCTTTAAGCTGCAGAAAGATGAGAATCCTCAGGCTTTGATTGATGCCGCAAATGCTTATCTGAGCGATAAAACCGCTACTGCACAGAATTCTTCTCAATCAATTAATTACAAGATGGCTGTTCATCTCCCTTACGTCTTCGTCGCCGTCGCTCAGGACAGCGAAACTGCCGTTAATGCCTTTGAAAATGTTTTATCGGAAAATCTCAGAGGTGAATCCGGATCCAACTTTTAGTATTATAATTCCTTTTGTTATCAAAAAAATACCTTTTCTTCATTATTAAACAAGGACGCCATCCGGCGTCCTTGTTGCTTTTATTTCCTCTCGAAGGGGGTTATCTGTATCAATCCGATAATATCCAGCAAATAGGTCGGTTTACTGCAATAGGTTCCGTACAAATATTGCGTATGGTTGATTTCGGTATTGTTTTCTTCATTTCCAAGATAATGGTAATATACCGATTTTCCTCTTTCTATCTCATCTCCGCCGCTTTCTATGGTATACCGACACAGTATCATCGTATTTCGGGATTCCAATTCATGATCACGAATGATATATTTTTGATTACATACACAGAGGCAATAATCACTGAACTCTAAAAATTTCACCTGTCCGCCCCAGAGACGTCTGTTCTCAGGATATTCAGGCTGCTCTGCTTTAACAAAACATACCGGCGTTAATTTTGATTGTATGGTAAATCCTGACGGAATTCCTTTTACCGGTTCTACTATCCTGCAATGTCCTTCCTTTACCGATACTGAACCGTTGAATTTAACGTCATCATTATTGATCCCGGATAGTTCTTTTCTTTGAAGCCCATAAGAGATTTCATATAAAAACAATCCGCTGACCGGCTGATCAAACGTAATATCATAATCTATTAAACAAAGTGTTTCATCATGGCTGTCAACATATTTCTGATAAGTAGTATTAATCCTTCGCATGTGAACGCTCGGCTCAACCGGAAGATAGCCGATCGCTTCGGTCAGGTTATCTCCTGTGTATTCTCCGTTGCCACCTTCAACATAAACACAACAATTATCCCCCTTGTAGCCACGATAAACGGCTACAAACGGCTCTGTAACTTCCGAACGGATCTGCGTTGTAAACAGATCGTCCATTACATAATTTCTGTCCACAACAATCGGCGCCGCCACTCCACTCTGCTCTGTTTTCTGCATCGGCAGCGTCAGACTTACCGTCAGAATGACTGCAGCGACTACACACGATACCATAACTGCTATCAGTCTTTTTTTACTCTTCGCCTTTTTCTCTTTTCCCAGCTTTTCAGTCCCATTGTTTATCTGTTCTGCTTCCGACGGCTCATTTATCGGCAACATATCTGAAAAGTATTCTTCTGTTAGCTTTTTCCTCTGTTTTTCCTCATAGTCCCGGATCGAAAACCCACAGTCCGGACAATACGTCACAAAGTCACAAACTTTTTCTCCGCATCCCGGACAAAACATCTCATTCATAGCTTCACCTGCCCGCTGACATAAGAATAAATTATCCCCGATGTTTTGAAGCATCGGGGATATTACAAACCATCATTAACGAATCATAGACCTACCGTCCATTTCAGCAGGCTGTGAAAGTCCTAAAAGCTGAAGCATCGTCGGCGCAATATCTGCTAATCTTCCTCCGTCACGAAGTACACAAGGATGATTGACAATACAGAATGGCACAAGATTGGTCGTATGTGCTGTAAAGGGAGAGCCATCTTCCTCGATCATCTTATCGGCATTACCATGGTCAGCTGTTATCAATGCAATACCATCCATTTGCGTGATGGCCTCTACTACCTGTCCTACACAGTCATCTACAGCTTCTACTGCCTTGACCGCTGCATCAAACACACCGGTATGTCCTACCATATCACAGTTGGCAAAGTTAAGAATAATGACGTCATACTTGCCGCTTTCAATTCGTTCTACTGCGTTTTTGGTAACTTCATAAGCGCTCATTTCGGGCTGAAGATCATAAGTGGCTACTTTTGGAGAAGGAATCAGACACCTGTCTTCTCCTTCCGATACTTTTTCTACGCCACCGTTAAAGAAGAAGGTTACATGAGCATATTTCTCTGTCTCTGCAATTCTGAGCTGCGTTAGTCCCTTGGAAGAAATATAATCTCCAAAAGTATTGGCCAATGACTGTGGCTTAAAAGCAACCTCAACATTCGGCATCGTTGCATCATACTGCGTCATGCATACATAGTTCAGTGGGAAGAAACCATTTCTGCGCTCAAAGCCGCTGAAATCGGGATCTACAAAAGTACGGGTTATTTCTCTTGCTCTGTCAGGTCTGAAATTGCAGAAGATTACAGAATCTCCGGATTTGATAGTGGCATTATCAGCGCATACAATCGGTACAACAAACTCGTCCGTTACACCGTTTGCGTATGAATCGGCTACTGCTTGTACCGGATCGTCAGCTTTAACACCTTCTCCGTATACTAAAGCAGCATAAGCTTTTTCTACTCGATCCCAGTTGGTGTCTCTGTCCATTGCATAATAACGTCCTGAAATCGTAGCAATTTTACCTACGCCAATCTCTTCCAGCTTTGCTTTCGCTTCTGCCATATAGTCTTTTGCGCTGGATGGTGGAACATCTCTGCCGTCCAGAAATGCGTGAAGAAAAACATTCTTGACACCAAGCTTCTTCGCCATTTCAATGATTCCATAAATATGTGTAATATGGCTGTGTACTCCTCCAGGAGACAACAAACCCATTACATGAAGCGCTTTGCCGTCTTCTGAGGCATTTTTCATCGCTTTGACCAACACGCCATTTTCATATACACTGCCATCTTTTATAGCCTTGCTGATTCTTGTCAGTTCCTGATAAACAACTCGACCGGCACCCATATTAGTATGTCCTACCTCGCTGTTTCCCATCTGACCATCCGGCAAACCAACATCCATTCCCGATGCAGCAATCAATGTTGTGGGGTTTGTCGAAAAAATCTTTTCCAGATTCGGCTTGTTGGCTTCCCGAATTGCATTTCCAAAGTTTGTGCCTATACCAAAGCCGTCCAGAATCATTAATATTAAAGGCTTTTTCATCTATTCTGCCTCCTGCTTCTTAAATTGATTTTCGGATCAGCCGTTGCTGGCAGCCTCCAGCAGTACACCAAAATCTGCTGCCTTCAGTGATGCACCGCCGATCAGTCCGCCGTCAACATCAGGCTGCGCTACCAGTTCTGCAGCGTTCTTCGGATTCATGGATCCGCCATACTGAATGGTTACTGCATCTGCAACTTCCTGTCCATACAGCTTTGCAAGTGTAGCTCTGATAAATGCACAAACTTCCTGTGCCTGCTCTGCTGTTGCTGTCTTTCCTGTGCCGATTGCCCATACAGGCTCATAAGCGATGACGGATTTCTTTACATCTTCTGCGCTGACATCAAAGAAGTCAAGCTTGATCTGGCGGGCAACTACTTCTTCTGTGATACCGCATTCACGCTCCCAGAGCAGTTCGCCAACACATACGATGGGTTTCAGTCCTGCAGCAAGTGCAGCCTTCGTTCTCTTATTTACGGTTTCATCTGTTTCTCCGAAATACTGTCTTCTTTCGCTGTGACCGATGATAACATATTCAACACCGATTTCTGTCAGCATATCGGCAGATATCTCTCCTGTAAATGCACCGCTTTTTTCAAAATGTACATTCTCTGCGCCAACCTTGATATTTGTTCCTTTTGTCAGCTCTACTGCTGTTTCGAGATTCGTATAAGGAACACAAATAACCACGCCGCAAGTTGCTTTTGCTGCGATCGGCTTCAAATCCTCAATCAATGCCTTTGCCTCAGGACGAGTTTTGTTCATTTTCCAGTTGCCGGCAATGATTGCCTGTCTCAGTTCTTTGTTCATGTTGATTAACTCCTTTTCATTCTTTTTTGCGGTCATCCCGCTGAAAAAAGGGGCGAGGACATTGCCCCACCCCTTCAACCTTACTGTTATCCGATTGTAGACAAATTACTCTTTATCATTCAGGCAAGCAATACCCGGAAGAACCTTGCCCTCAAGGAATTCCAGCGATGCGCCGCCGCCGGTAGAAATATGAGTCATTTTGTCAGCATAACCCAGCTTCTCAACTGCCGCTGCTGAATCGCCGCCGCCGATGATGGAGATTGCACCGCTCTCTGCAACTGCTCTTGCTACAGCAATAGTACCCTGTGCAAAATTCTCCCACTCGGAAACGCCCATCGGTCCGTTCCACACTACTGTGCCGGCACCCTTCAGAGCATTGGCAAACTTCTCTCTGGTCTTGGGTCCGATATCAAGACCCATCCAGTCGTCTTCGATCTTATCGGAATCAACAATCTTATATTCCGCATCTGCCTTATACTCCTGTGCGACTACTGTATCTTCGGGAATCAGGAAGTTGACACCCTTTTCCTTTGCTTTTGCCATAATATCCTTAGCCAGCTCAACTTTATCCAGCTCACAGATAGATGTACCTGTAGAATAACCGAGAGCCTTCATAAAGGTATATGCCATACCGCCGCCGATAATCAGGGTATCAACCTTATCAAGAAGATTGGTGATAACGCCGATCTTATCAGATACCTTAGCACCGCCGAGAATTGCTACAAAAGGTCTCTTGGGGTCTGTCAGAGCGCCGCCCATTACGGAGATTTCCTTCTGAATCAGATAGCCGCAAACTGCGGGCAGATAATCTGCTACGCCTGCTGTTGAAGCATGAGCTCTGTGAGCAGTACCAAACGCATCGTTTACATATATTTCTGCCAAAGAAGCAAGCTGCTTGGAAAACTCAGGATCATTCTTTTCTTCTTCCTTATGGAAACGAACGTTCTCGATCAGCTCAACCTCTCCATCCTGTAGGGAAGCGGCAATGCTCTTTGCGCTTTCGCCGACTACATCTGTTGCCATCTTCACTTCAAAGCCCAGAGCTTTGGAAAGATATGCTGCTACAGGTGCAAGTGAATACTTCATATTGAACTCGCCCTTCGGACGGCCAAGATGTGAGCAAAGAATAACCTTTGCCTTATGGTCAACAAGATACTTAATGGTCTTCATTGCTTCGTCAATACGCTTCGGGTCGGAGATATTGCCTTCGCCGTCAAACGGTACGTTGAAGTCACAGCGAACCAGTACCTTCTTGCCGGCAACGTCGATATCCTCGACTGTCTTTTTGTTCAGATAGTTCATTTTCAAAACATCCTTTCAGATATTGTAAGCTGTTTTTTCACAGCTCCTATGGGGTTACGACGCCTCGTCGTCATAGTATATTTTATAACATTTAACTTGTTTTTTCAATAGTAAAAAGCAATTTCAGGATATTTTTTTCAATTTTCTTCCGGCTTCCGCTTAGTTGATTATTTCCGGATACTGCTTGACCGCCTCCTGCATAGGGCCGTCAAAGATTACTTTACCCTTTTGCAGATAAATGCATCTCTGACAAAAATCCTGAATGTCCTTACTGTGACTGACATACAATACCGTTACTCTCTTTTCAATCAGTTCGTTGATTCTCGCCTTACATTTCTGCTTGAAGGTCGAATCACCTACCGACAGTGCCTCATCTATCACAAGAATATCGGGATTTGTATTGATGTTGATGGCAAAACCAAGCCTTACACGCATTCCGGAGGAATACGTTCGTACCGGCTGGTCTATATACTCGCCAAGGTCGGCAAATTCAATTGCCTTCCGTTCAATTTCATTGATTTCTTCATCCTTCAGTCCCAGTACATAACACTTGAAACGAATATTTTCTCTGCCTGTCATATCGGCGGAAAAGCCTGCTGTCAATTCCAGTAACGCAGATACTCTTCCGTTAACATAAATATCGCCCTCACTCGGAAACGCTACTCCTGTAATCATTTTGAGAAGAGTAGATTTTCCGGCTCCGTTTCTGCCGACGATAGCCACAGACTCACCTTTGTGAATTTCAAAACTGACGTTCTCCAGCGCTTTATGTTTCTTCAGCTTCTTTGAGCTGTAAAACAGGGCTGAAAACTGTTCTCTGCTGTTGCGGTACAGTGTATATACTTTAGATACATTCTGGAAAGAAATGATTGGCTTCTTATCCTCAGCAGCCACTTGTTCTGCGGTTATTTCGCTCATAACATTCATGTCCTTTCGGCATTTTTCTTTATATCAATATACCGCTTCAAAGCAGAAATGTCAACCGCTCCTCTTCAAAATCATGATATTATATAGTTTTCAGCGATTTGATGTTGTTCTCTTGAACTCTAAGATAAAACATAGCCTGTTGTATACGGAATATCACATAACAGCAATATGCAGCCTGCCGCCAACGCAGAATACACTTCTATCGGATTATTGGCTGTTAATCTGATTTCACATGGCTCTATCATTCTCTTTCCGATTGTTAACAGTTTTCTCTGCACACTCATCAGTCCTGACATTCCGTTAAAGCAGGATAAACTGACTGACGCTTTTCCGGACATAGAGCAGCCGACAGCAGGTATTCCGGACTGTCGTATGACACTGAGTGCGTCTGTGTTTTCTTGGTCCGTTACGGCACAGACCTTTTTTATGCAGACTGTTTCCGGCACCTGACATAATGCTTCTCCAAAAACAAGTATTCCTTCACAGTCAATATCACACACTGCATTCATGCTGATGATCAGAAAATCCGGATGACCTGACAGACAATTCACAGAGCCGCCGTTGATCGTCATTACGTTCCCATAATGACTGCATGACCGGACGATGGTTTTGGTCAATATTCTTTCTCCGCAATCTCCACATATCATGATGGTATTCATTGATGGTACCTCCGTTGTGATTCTTACAGAAGTATGCCTGTTTTTTTACAATTTTATGCATTTATTCGGCAGCATCGTTCTCTTAACAGATCAATATATGAGGTTTTAGCACATTCCAACTCAGTTCGGAAACTTTTCTCAACGTTTTTATCTGAATACTTAGGGAAACACTGAATAAAGCACCTTATACTGAGTAAAAAACCAAATGACATGATTTTTTCACAAAGCAAACGGATTATAACCGAAAAAT
>JBGUWM010000114.1:0-9708 GCA_045221175.1 Acutalibacteraceae bacterium
CGAGGAGCTAAAGCTCCTGCGGTGAGGTTGGATCAATGCAGCCGATGTTAAGCGAGCTTACATCGGGCTTTGCTCCGAGTTAAAAACAAAATACTGTAACACTATAAAAAGATTTGAAAAGAAAACTGTGGGCACCAGTAAATATGCTTTCAGGAATAATTACATCATTCCTTTAGCATATTTCCAGGACAAAATACGTAGTACGGCTCTGTCAATGATCTTTTCGTCGATGGTTTTGTCTGCAACGCTTGCTTTTACAGACTCCACGGCATCTGTAACCATGCCGCTGCTCATCAGCAGAACATCGTTTCCGGCTAAAACAGCAGCAACAGCAGGTGAACGTGAGCCGCTGTATTTTGCCACAGCCCCCATAGCCAGATCGTCAGTCAGAATCAGACCTGTAAATCCCAGTTCTTCACGAATAATTTTGTGAGCTGCCGGAGAGAGAGAACAGGGAATATCCTTTTCAATGCTGTTGACGATATTATGGCTGACCATGATACAATGTGCGCCTGCCTGAATGCCGGCACGGAACGGTACAAAGTCTTTATTCCGGAACTCTTCCAGCGGTCTGTCGTCAACCGAGAGACCGATATGAGTATCGGCATTGCCGCCGTAACCCGGGAAATGCTTGAGGGTAGCCGAAACTCCCTTGGACTGGCTGATTTCTGTAACGATTCGCACAAATTCACCTGTTGTTTCGGGATCCTGTCCCAAAGATCTTTCGTAGATGAAGTCGTTTTTGTTGTCAGAGAGATCGCAAACAGGAGCAAAATTGATATCCATTCCCAGTTCCTTCAGCAAAGCAGCCTTTTCATCTGCGTCGGACTGGATATATGCCATGCCGCCGTTTTTGTACAGTTCTCTCGGAGACTGAAACTCATGACTGCTGAGCTGCGGTTTTGCGCTGATTCGGGTTACAGTGCCACCTTCTTCATCAACACCAAAAGCGAGCGGTATTTTCTGAGAAGCGGCAAGAGAAGAAGTCATTGCCTGAACCTGTTCTTTGCTTTTACCGACAAAATCACTGCCGAAAAGAACATATCCGCCCAGATGATATTCTCTTGCCAGGTCAATTTCATCTTCTGCAGGTTTGGCGGCGACGATCATCTGACCGATTTTTTCTTCCAGCGTCAT
Source organism: Acutalibacteraceae bacterium (assembly GCA_045221175.1). GTDB lineage: Bacteria > Bacillota > Clostridia > Oscillospirales > Acutalibacteraceae > UBA1213. The sequence goes on from JBGUWM010000114.1 coordinate 1,138, forward strand.
TTGTGACATATATCTGTATGCTTCTTCATAATAATCAGAGAAGATGCCGTTATCCCGGTATTCATCAGGAAGGCTGAATAAAGAGCTTTCGGAAACTTGCGATTCCTGCGATGCAGCGGAAGAGGATTCACCGGTTTGCGATTCTGCAGAAGTCACTTCGGAATCCTGAGAGGAAGGCGATTCAGAGGGTTTGGATTCCTGCGCTGAAGAATGATCCGTACTGGGCGTCCAGACAGAGCTTTGGATAACAGATTCTGCAGATCTGTCGCTGACGGACACAGAGCTTTCCGAAACCTTTGCCGTAATATCCCGGACGTTTTTCTGCTGACCCTTACAGCCTGCGGCAGACAGCAGAAGAGTACCGATCAATAAACAACTGAGGGTATGATAAAGCATCTTTTTGTCGAATTTCATGATGGGTTCACTCCTTCAAAAGATTGAGATGCTGGAAAAGAAGATGCCGGCATCAAAACAAAGCTTGTCAATGATCCGGAAAAACAGAGTCAATCAGGTTGAGATTCAGAGCCTTTGTCTGCTCAAAAGCATAGGTCATATTGTCATCGCAAACCTGCTCCGGGCTGTGACAGTCCGAGCCGATGATGACGCTGATTCCCTCTTTTGCTGCCTTTTCCCAGAACATCGGGTGTGGATAGGGGTATCGCAGTCCGTCCGGATAGGGCTTTTTCTGGCGGCGGTAACCGTTGGCGTTAAATTCCAATGGTAAATGATACTCTTTGGCGCACATAATAATCATATCACACGCTTGTTCAAAAGAATGATTCACAGGCATAGAATTGATGAAGAAAATATCGGGATGAGCGACAAACCGAAACAGTCCTGTTGCCATCGCACGGCAGACGTTATCGGCATAAAGCAAAATATCTTCTTCCGACTGAGCAAAGAAAATGTTTTTCAGATTGCCCTGACCGTCAAAGCATGAGTGCGCACCCAAAGCAAGATAATCCAGCTTTTTATCCTCCAGCAGCATTTTGTAATAGTCTATGTACCGATCATAGAATTCTATTTCAAGTCCCTTGAACAGCCGAATCTGTCCGGAGTACTGCAGGCTCAGCTCATCAATTGCCGAGAGATAATCGTCCAGTTCTTCATACTGCATTCTTAGACCGAAATCATGATCGGGAAACGGGGCATGATCGGAAAAACCAAGTTGTCTGACCTGCTTTTGCAAAGCGGCGTCGACATAATCTTGTTCCGTTCCATAAGCGTGAAGACAACGGTAAGTATGGGTATGGAAATTGTTCATGAGTGCCTCCTTTCAGTTTGATCCGATGATTTCATTCTATCATAAAGTCTGTCAAAAAACAAGTAATACATGGAATACAGACTCACCCTGACGAAAAAAGACAGGGTTGAACAGTCGTGTTTACAATCACGAAAAAATATGCTATATTAAACAAGGAGCTAAGCTTCAACAAGCTCGCTTGACCGGAGCAAGCGACGCTGTCAACAGACGCAGGAAATATAGACGTCTGTTAAATGAAGAAAAAGATAAGAAAAAGGATACGCAAAAGTCAGTTTTCGGTAATCGACCGAACAAAAAGCGGGAGTTTTAGTGATAGGAGGTAACGGAATGTTAAAAGGAAAAACGATTGTAGTAGGCGTAACAGGTGGAATAGCTGCTTATAAATCAGCCCAGCTTGTCAGTGATCTGGTGAAGGAGGGTTGTGACGTTCACGTTGTGATGACAAAGAATGCCATGCAGTTTATTAACCCTGTCACATTTGAAACACTGACCAGACATAAATGTCTGACAGATACCTTTGACCGGAATTTTGAATTTCATGTAGCGCACGTTTCGCTGTCACAGAAAGCCGATGCATTTCTGATAGCGCCTGCAAGCGCCGATATCATTGGCAAAGCAGCGTGCGGCATTGCCGATGATATGCTATCCACCATGCTGCTGGCGGCGGATTGTCCGATTATTATTGCGCCTGCCATGAATACCTATATGTATGAAAACAGCATTGTGCAGGAAAACCTTGATAAACTGAAACGACATGGTTTTGTCATCATTGAGCCGGAGGTAGGCAGACTTGCCTGTCGGGATACAGGCAAGGGTAAGCTTCCGGATATTCCGACGCTGATTGATACTCTGCGGTACGAAATCGGCTGGGAAAAAGACCTGACAGGCAAAAAGATTTTAATCACAGCCGGACCCACTGCAGAAGCGATAGATCCTGTACGGTTTATTACCAATCATTCCTCCGGCAAAATGGGTTATGCGCTGGCAGAGGCTGCTGCAATGCGTGGCGCAGAGGTTCGGCTGATCAGCGGACCGGTTCATCTTCGGGTACCGCTGAAAGTGGATTGCCGTAACGTCCGGTCTGCGGAAGAAATGTTCCGGGCAGTAGAAGAGGGAATGAGTGAGGCGGATATGCTGATTATGGCAGCAGCCGTAGCCGATTATACACCGGCAGAATGCGCCGATCAGAAAATCAAGAAATCAGAGGGTGAATTAGCGCTGTCACTCAGGCGTACAAAGGATATTCTGCAATATGCAGGAAAAGTGAAGAAGCCTCATCAACTGATTTGTGGTTTTTCAATGGAAACAGAGAATCTGATAGAGAACTCTGTGAGAAAGCTGCAAAAGAAACATTGCGACATGATTGCTGCCAACAGTATTCGTGAAAGCGGAGCAGGTTTTGGAACAGAAACAAACATTATAACGCTGATCACAGCAGAAGGCTGCAAAGAACTGCCGCTGATGAGCAAACTTGAAGCGTCTCATGAAATATTGAGTGCATTGTTGTCGATGAAGCGAGCAAACTTAAAATAAGCTTAAAACCTTAAATATTCTTAAGAAAGAGTTAATAAATTGTTATCATAAGATACGATTTTTATTATCACATAATCATGAGGAAAGAGTTATAATAGAACCATCGAAAGAAACAATACGCCGATTTAACTCGGAGCAAAGCCCGATGTAAGCTCGCTTAACATCGGCTGCGACGAGGCAAACTCACCGCAGGAGCTTTAGCTCCTCGGGGTTTCAGTGGGGGATTATAACCACCACTGAAAGTCCGAATGGCACCCGCCGCCTAAGAGGCGGGGGACAGCGGTGATTGGTTATAAGCTGAACCGGGAAATTTTTGTTTTAATATTTATTTGCTGACAACTAATGTAAAGTATTTTTTTGCGATGGTACCCTTACTGTCCTTTACCTTCACACAAACATCGTAAGTAACACCGGCAGCCGGTTTAATAGTAACTTTTTTATTGGCAGAATAGCTTTGAGCTGTTGACCATGTTGACGACGAAGCCTTTTTGTAATATACGCCATAAGTATAAGTACCTGAACCACCTGTCGCTACAGCAGTAACGGTTACGCTGCTGCCGAGAGAGATTTCAGATGAAGATATCGTGGATTTATTTACCAGTGAAGCTGTATTGATGCTGATTGTAAAGTATTTCTTTGCAATTGTTCCTTTACTATCCTTCACTTTTACACAAATATCATAATCCGTTGCAGCAGCCGGAGATATGCTGACTGTCTGTTTGGAAGAATATCCCTGAGCAGTAGACCATTTGGAAGAAGTGGCTTTTTTATAATATACGGCATAGGTATATGAACCCGAGCCGCCTGCTGCTGATGCCGTAACTGTCACGCTTTTACCCAGAATTATACTGTCTGCCGAAAGTGATGCGCTTATGGTCAGAGCAGTGTTATTCACAGACAAGTTCAGATACTCTTTTGCAATGGTTCCGTCGGCGTCTTTTACTTTTACGCAAATATCGTAAGTAACGGCTGCTGCAGGTGTCAAAGTAATAATGCTGTTAGTAGAATAGCTTTGAGCAGTTGTCCAGTTGGTTGATGTTGATTTTTTATAATACACTCCGTATGTATAACTGCCTGAACCTCCGTTTGCCGCTGCTGTTACCTTTACACTATTACCAAGTGTAATAGAAGCGGCGGAGAGTGAAGCATTCAGCGTAAGCTCTGCTGAAGCAGTCTTCTTTGTCGTTACCGTAATCGTCAGATTACTCGTTACCTTTGTGACTCTGTATGTATTCGGCATTTCCTCTGTAGAAACATCTTTCAGATTCTTATATCCGCCGCTGACTGTTACAGAATCCAGTTCATAACCGCTTTTTACTGCAACGGAAAAATTCACCTGACCTTCTCCGGTACTGTCCGGCAAACCGGTATCGCTGTTTCTGGAAACATCGGTTGATGCGTTAGCTTTGCTGACCGATGTATAGTCTTGCGTATAATAAAGATTGATTGTTGCACCCTCATCGACAGAGAATACCACATTATAACCTTCATCTTCTTCGATTTCTACATCATCATGTCCGCCGCAGTTTGCTGAAACCGTTACCGGTATCGTTTTATATTCTACAATTCCGCAATCCTGACAGGTATATTTCATCTTTCCCGTTGCTGAAGATGTTGCTGCTGTCACTATCGTACCGCTGTTCCAGTTATGTGCAAAGGCGTGGCTCTTACAGGTATCGACTGTCCCGCCTGTAGAAACGGTAACACATGAAGACGAAACATTTGGCTGAGAGTACAACAGATAATTGATATTCCTCAGCAGCTTATCACTGTAAAGAACGGTACTTCCGTTTTTCACTGTCACGACTGTTCCTGATGACAGATTGGTTGTCTGTTTATAAAAGCTCTGGCTTGTTGAGGTTGAGGGATTTTCATTCATCGGATTGGTACCGGCTGCAAATACCGTAGCACCATTAAGTGTGATCGTACCGTCGCAGTCCAGCGGAGAGTTGTCTCCAACGCTCTGCATGGAAAATACAGTGATATTGCCGCCGGTAAGATTCAACGCTCCGTTTGAATCAAGTCCATCACCCAAGGCATTGACATATATTTCTCCGCCGCATATATTCAATGAATAATCTCCCATATCAGTACCCTGACCGCCTTGACCTCCCTGACCGCCCGGTCCGGGTCTGCCGCCGTGATTAAAATGATCACCGCCGCCCATGCCGCCGTCTGTTCCGTTTGCGCTTCCGCCGGCCGCATTGATTCCGTCATCAGAGGCAACGACCCAATACTTACCTGAATACATATTAACTGTACCCGATTCCAAACCTTCATAACTGGAATAAATATAGATTTCCGGATCTCTTACAGGTGCGCTTTCGACGCCAAGATCCAGTTGCGTGTCAGCGTGTACACCATCATCTCCGGTATATACCTTGAATGTTCCGCCCGTTATCTGTGCATTAGAATCTGAATGAATCGCATCATCCGCTGTATTTAGATCAAAGCTTCCACCGGTAATTACCAGATTATTCTCAACATCTTCTCTGTCACCTGACGCTTTCAGACCTTTACAACTCATCGTATCACTGTCAAATGATTTATCGTTATAGCCGCCCAGCGTCTTGATGGTAAAATCACCGTTCGTGATTTTCAAAGTATCTTCCGCCTGAATACCGTCTCCGTCTGCAGTGATCGTAAAACTTCCGCCGTTGATCGTAACAGAACCCACCGAGACTGTATCTTCTGCGTCAGGAACAGATTTGATTCCATCATTATCGGTATCAATCGCATAAGCTCCTCCGTTAATTGTTATGCTGCCGTCTCCTGCAATACCATTGTTGACAGCAGTTACATTGTACCTGCCTCCGTTAAATATCTGTGCTGTTTCTGCTGCTCCCTTAATTCCGTTTTTGGCATTGCCGTTTACATTCAATGTACCTTCACCACAGTAAGTGACAGTGGAACCGCTCTTGACTTTTATTGCAGCACCTTCAAAATCCGCATTTGTTTCCTCAGTAGATGCATCTTCATTGTCTGTCAGGGTGGACGTACCTTCAAGATGAATCGTCACGTTGCTTCCCTTTTTAACAACAACAGGAGCAGTCACTGCCGAAGTGAGGCTCAGATCATCAAGGATCAGAATAACATTATCAAGACTTTTTGAAACTACTATACTGCCCTCTGAACAGTTTCCCTTAATTCTGTATACTCCGGAAGCACCGATGGTCAGTGTTGTTCCGCTGATGGTATAACCATTACCGGCAACCGTTTCATTGATCCCCGATTCAGAGAACATCAGCGTCGGATTGACAGAGGCTGCATAAACCTGTCCTGCCGTAAGGGGCAAAGCACCTAACATCAGCAATCCTGACAAAGCTGCACTAAGTATTTTTTTCTTTAACACAATAATTCCTCCCTTGTTTATTTCTTTGATTATTTTTGATTATACGCCATACTTCTTAAAATCTTCCTAAAGACTACGGAATTTGATAAAAATGCTCCGATCCTTTTACTGAATCGGAGCATTGCTCTTTAATAATTTTAGAATCTATGTCCTGTTCCCTGTCATGCCTTTCGGAAAACATACGTTTCCCCTGATTATACTCGACGAAAGACAACAGTAAAGACGGTGCCTTCCTTTTCATTACTCGATACCGTTATCTCTGCACCGCACAATGATGCCATCTGACTGATGATCGGCAGTCCTAACCCGTTTCCCTTCGTTAAGGTTCTTGCTTTGTCACTTCGATAGAACCGATCAAAAATATGCGGAAGATCCTCTTCTTCAATTTTGCTGTTAAGATTCTGCACAAGATAATATGCTTTATGCTTGCGGCTATATGCTTTGATAATCACCTTTCCACCCGTCGGTTCATATTTCAGAGCATTGTCAATCAGACTACTGCAAATACGCTTCAGATATTCCTCGGTTGCCATCACTTTCAGGTCATCTTCAATTTCTTCTTCCAATTCTATCTTCTTTTCATACGCTAATGACTCAAACTGAAGAACACATCTTTCTGCAGCAGATGACAAGCTGACCGGTACAGTATGTATATGCTTGGGCTGAGAATCGACCGCTGACATTGTAAGCATATTACTGACAAGCTGCATCATGTCTTCAGAGGCCCTGTCTGTACTGTCAATCCACTGCATATTTTCAGATACCGGAGTGTCTTTGTTGGTTTTTAGTATCGAATTATTGGCCATGATCACCGTTATTGGCGTCTTCAGATCATGAGAAATATCTGCAACGAATTTTCGTTCCATTTCAATAGATTGCCTTAATGGTCTTTCTGCAAACTTTGCCAGTCGGAAACTGATCAGCAACAACAAACCCATGGCAAGTAAATATGCTGCAGATAGGATCAGAACCATTCTGATGAGTCTTGAGCCGATGTATGCTTCATTACATACTGCCATTTTGACCATACTTCCGGTATTGACCCGATAATAGATGATCTTGTAACGGCTGATTGTTCCATAATCAGTTTGTTGTACAAGTATTGCGTCGGCAATTTCATCCGCTTCTTCATCAAACACCACTTCTTCAGAAAGGACGGTCACTTTTTTTTCATTTCTGTCATAAAACATCGTTGTAATATTGTTGTTATGTTCGTGTTTTCTTTCAGATTCTGTTTTTTTAGTCCCTGTCCTTTCACCATCCGGTTTTACGGATGGTTTGCTTTTGCTGTCTGACGGAGCATTCCTTGGCGGAGAACCGTTTTTTGATACAACTGCATTATCTGTATTCCATGGCTTCAAAACATTTGCCATTGTGCTTCTGAGCTCAGTATATTCATTGGTTCCGATAAAAAAACCGATCGTAACAAATGCAATCAACAGAACAATTCCTGCCAGACACATATTCAATACAATAAACCGTCTGCGAAAAGCTTTCATCTTCCCTATCCCTCCAGACGATAACCAAAGCCTTGTATTTTTTTGATCGTTACTTTAGAATGCAGATATTTCAACTTTTTACGGATAAACGAAATATATACTTCTACATTATTGTCCGTAGCTTCAGAATTTGTGCCCCAGACTTTATTAATCAGCATCTCTATCGTAATAACCATGGTTGGATTGTATAAAAACACTTTCAGGACTTCGAATTCTTTTCTGCTAAGCTGTACAGATTCATTTCCGCACACCAATAATGCAGTATTGATTTGCAATGTCAGGTCATGATAACTTAATTCATTCAGAACTACACTACCCTTTCGTCTGGTTAATGCACTGATACGAGCAAGTAATTCATCGGGATGAAATGGTTTTGTCATATAATCGTCAGCACCTTTATTCAACCCGGATACTTTATCCGGAATTGTGCTTTTAGCCGTCAGCATCAAAATCGGTGTGCTGAGATTTTTACCACGCAGTATCTGCAGCACCTCAAATCCGTCCAGCCTCGGCAGCATGATATCTAATATAATCAAATCATAATCTGCACCCAAAGCGTAATCAACTGCCGAAGCACCGTCAAAACAGGTTCCACAATATATCCGTTCTGTTCCAGAATGGCTACAATGGCATTGGATAATGATTTTTCGTCTTCAACCAACAATATCTGCATACTTTGCCTCCTTACTCTTTTATAATCATTATATCAGCCTTTCTTTAAAATAGCTTAAAAGCAATCATTTCAACTAATAAAAACAGTCACTATTGTCAATGTGTTAATAACTATGTGTCTTATTTCTTCTCTCTTAAACTAATGTATAAAATCTGTTCAACACAAATTTAACTCGGAGCAAAGCCCGATGTAAGCTCGCTTAACATCGGCTGCATTGATCCAACCTCACCGCAGGAGCTTTAGCTCCTCG
>JBGUWM010000115.1:0-16676 GCA_045221175.1 Acutalibacteraceae bacterium
GGTTTCAGTGGGGGATTATAACCCCCACTGAAAGTCCGAATGGCACCCGCCGCCTAAGAGGCGGGGGACATCGGTGATTGGTTATATGAAACTTCGTTTGGAAACAGCATTCAAAGCAGATGAAGCAGTATGCCTCCGATTATCAGATTTTGAAAAGTAGTATTCCTCCTGCCTTTGCAGAAGTTTTGCACGATTCTCAGAGCTTTTGATCATCTGCACAAATCATGCGCCATTCTTTTTTATCCGCAGTATCTGTCATTATCTCTGATATACTCGGAACTCTCCTGTCGAAAGTACCCGCCGCCTTGCGCTATGCTTTTGCCGGTGGCAAAGATACCTGCCGGACGCTGCATACTTTCATTTTTTACCATTTTTGCTATGTTATGACAATCCTTCCTGTAACTCTGCCATTAGTTTAACTATTTCTGTTACAGCCTCAGGCTTTGGTAAATGTATCCGAAAACACAAAAAGGCGCTGCCCTGCGGCAGCGCCCGACATTACAGATCAGAACAGATTCAGCCATGTGGCATAGTTTGCCGCACCATGAGCATTCTCAGACAATCCATAATAGAAATGAACGTTGGATAGTATCAGTACAATTATCAGGAACCCGACTGACAATACTATTTTTGCTTTATCCGAAGTGAGATCAATCACCTTGCCTCCGGCACTCATGTAATGGATTCCCTTGGATTTCAGCGACGTATAAATCAGCGGCACCAACAAAATCATGAAAATGATGAAATAGTAGGACATTCTTTCAATAATACTGTGCTTTGCCATGGTCACCATCAACAGCGTACCAATAAAGCTCAGATTGACTAAATATTTATTCTCGTTTGTGAGATTGATCGTTTCTGTCTTGACCAGAATAAATGCAGCAATGGTAATAAACAGCGGGAATACAGCATAAATAAAGGACAATCCTTGGATAATAAAGTTGGATTCCTTGTATTCTTCATGATAGAAATTAGTCACCAGATCAAACAGATTGGTAGAAGCGGCATAGAACCACAGCAGGATAAAACCGTAAGCCAGCAGTTCTTTAATGCCCGGCTTCATTTTTACCAGAAAATAAACAGGAAGCATTAACAATACTGTCTGGTGGAAGAAGGATGCTGCAACGATGATAACCGCATAGAGAATAAATTTGTTATTCTTCATAAAGTGCCATGCCAGCATCACAAGCGACACGGCAATCATTTGTCTGAGGAAGTTCATACACATAAAGTACATGAACAGATTGACATACAAAACAGTAGAAAGCCACGGCATTTCCGAATTTTTATAGATAAACAGAGCGGCGGGCAGTATGGCAATAACGGACAGTATGATCATATAAATCTGGAAATCCATACCAGGGATAGCGCCCAGCAGCTTGCTGAACAGTACAAAACCGAATTCCCAGTCTTTGTAGCTCATCGTTTCAAAGCCTGCCTGCGCCATCTTCTGAAATCCGTTGGCATACATACTGTAGTCGATGCCGATACCGATACGGAACGCCATGATCAGAAACAACTGACTGAACGCAATCAGAATAAAAATAAGATTTTTGGTTTTGTTCGGCTTTCGAAAACAGAACATCGCTGCCCACAGCAGCAGAAGAACATTATTAATGGTATAAAACAGCAATAAAAACATCTCCTGTCAAGGCGTTCAGCGGGCATTTTTTGAAAAAATCCCCTTTGTGAGCGTCTTAAATAGTATTTTCATATCAAACCACACGGACCAATGCTCAATGTAATAAATGTCGTGACGAATGCGTTCCTCTATGGAAGTATCGCTTCCCCTCAGATCGTTAACCTGCGCCCAGCCTGTAATGCCCGGCTTGACATAGTGCTTGACCATATACAGCGGCACAGACTTGCGGTATTCCTTAACATAAAACGGAATTTCGGGTCTTGGCCCTACAAGACTCATCTCTCCTCTGAGTACGTTAAACAACTGCGGAAGCTCGTCTATACTGAATTTGCGGATAAACAAACCGAATCTTGTACAGCGTGGATCATTCTTTGCCGTAGCAGAAATATCCGATTCCGTTTCTTCCCGCATGGACCGGAATTTATACATAGTAAAAGGACGCCGTCCCAAGCCTACCCGTTTTTGTTTGAAAATCACCTTTCCGGGAGAGCTGATCTTGATAATCAGCGCTGTTATCAGCATCAGCGGCGAAAGACAAATCAGCATCAGCAGAGAAACCACAATATCCAGTGACCGTTTGATAAATCTATTCAGGGTTCTGTCCAGCGGAACTCGCCGCATACTCATAACAGGTATTCCGTCAAAGCTGGAAATATAGATTCTTGAAGAAAAACTCTGGAACATATTCGGCACAATGGAAAACTTGATACCCCAGCGCTCACAAATCGAAATCAGATGTTCCAGATAAGGCTGCGACTTGTCCGACAGCATGATCAGCGCTTCGTCCGGTACAAAGCCTTTGAAATATTGCGACACCTTCTTAAAGCTGCCGAAGTAGGGTATGTCTAATTTTGAGCGGGGTCCTGTATTAAAATAGCCGGTTATTTCATAGCCAAGATCCGGTGAAGAATGAATCTTTTCAATAAAATTGAGCGTACAATTATTAACGCCGATGAGTACGATATACTTTTTATTATAGCCCTTTTTACGCAGAAAACGCAAAAACCGACGCAAAAGAAACCGGTAGGTCATGGACAACAGACATTGTATCAGAAAATACAGCATCAGCGCTGCCTGATACTGATATAATCTGGAAAAAACAATGGATACCCCCAAGAGTATGACAAACATTGCCATACCTGCTTTTAAGATATTCACTGCCTCACGGACAAAAGCGGTGGAACGGTAAGAGCGGTACAGATCACACGCCCGGTTACACAATACCTGCAGCCCTGCTGTCAGCAGCAGAAACATCAGAATCATGCGGAAGCTGTGTCCGTCGTCTTTGAAAATATCTGTATGAAAAAAATGATACAGCAGATAATAGGAGCATACGGAGCTGACAGAGCTGATAATAATATCCATCACAATATGCACAGCATTCAGCTTGCTTTGATTTTGCCTGATCAAATGCTCTCACCACCTTGCGTCTGTACTTGTGTCTGAACAGTTATTCCCGATAAGAAGTTATCATATCTATTTTAAGCTATCCCCTCGTCTTAGTCAATATCTTTTTTTGAATCACAAAGAATAGTGGCTGTTTAACAGGTATTAAAGAAATCTAATCAGGTATTTCATTCACAAAACCATCGAATTCTGCCGTGATATGCGCTTTTTACCCTGAACAGCAAACAAACTACAGCCTGTATACAGGAAATAAGCAGCAGGCAGAGCCTGCTCGTTTTCGAATAAACTGCGATGAACAATTTACACAATGAAAAAAGCGGAGCTGACAGTGAAGCCGCTCCGCTGTTCATGCATTATTCGATGCTTTTAAGGGATTCTACCATACTGATTTTGTTCATCTTGAAATACATAATGAAGTTGACAAACAATGCAAATACAAAAGTCAGAACAAAGCTGTTCGCATAACTCCAGAAGGATATCACCTTCGGGAACATCACATTATCCATCTGTATGGCTTCAATAATGAAATTGGCAAATACACTGCCAAGTGCTAAACCGCAGACGGTACCGATCAGGGTAAGTACCACACTTTCACGATAGATGAAATTGGCGCTCTCCATGCTGTAAAAGCCCAGCACCTTGATGGTGGCAATTTCTCTGACACGCTCGGCAATGTTGATGTTCGTCAGATTGTACAGCACCACAACCGCCAGCAAGCCGGCACAGAAAATCATGACAAATACGATAAAGTCAAGGGAACTGACCATATCCATCATGGTGTCTACCTGCTCGGTAATGGAAGTTACCGTGATGATGCTGTCATTCTTCATATAGTCATTGGCTATGTCATGCTCCATGCTGCGGTAGTCCTCAGCTACACGGGTAAAGATCAGACCGTATTCCACAGGTTTTCCTGTCAGCTTTTCGTAGTATTCCGGCGTCATATATCCCAGACTTCCGGCATAGTTTTCCGTAAATGCCGTAACCTTACACGGATATTTTTCATCGTTCAGCGTCAGAATCACTTCGTCCCCTGTCTTGACCCCCAAAACCTCACCAATGCGCTCTGTCAGTACGACACCGTCGTCGGACAGGCGTATTTCGCCATGACTCTTTCTATCACGAAGAATAAACATCTGACGGAACTGCTCTTCGTTATCTCCGATCATCATGCGAACCGTCATCGTCTTATGTTCATCACGGTCAGCCACACTGCCCCATGTCATGTTTCCTAACAGCGTGTTCTCAAACCTGTCGTCTTTATGAAACTGCGACATTAAATATGCCTGTTTTTGTGCAGTATTCGATTCTGACAACGCATAAATCTGATCATACCTTGTCAATTGCTGAAACTGCAGGTCGGCAATGCCGGTAATGGAATCCCTCAGACCAAAAGCCGCTACAATCAGTGCCGTACAGCCTGCAACGCCAATCACCGTCATAAAAAACCTTGCCTTATAACGGAACAGATTGCGTGCCGTTACTTTAGAAGTAAAGTTCATGTGCTTCCATAACGGTCTGATATATTCCAGCAAAATCCGCTTGCCCGGCTTTGGAGCTTTGGGTCGCATCAGTGTTGCCGGCTGCATCGTCAAATCTCTGTAAACCGTTGCCAGCGACACCAGACAGATGCACACGATACCGACAACAGAGGACAGCACCAGACTGGTCCAGTTGACCGTCAGAATGGTCGGGGGAAGTGTATACATGATACCGTAGGTATTAACAATAATCACCGGCAGCGTCAGCACCCCCAGCGCACCGCCTGCTATACTGCCTGCCAGCGCTGCCGCTCCGCCGTAAATCAGATATTTCTTTGCGATCGCAAAATTGGAATAACCCAGTGCTTTCAGTGTTCCTGTTTCCGTTCTGCGCTCCTCTACCATTCTGGTCATGGTCGTAAAGCAAACCAGTCCGGCTATCAGCAAAAAGAATACCGGAAAAACCTGAGATATGCTGTCCACTCTTTCTGCATCTTCGGAAAGACCCGAATAACCGGGGTTGTCGTCACGGTCATAGATATACCACTTGGCGTCAGTCAAACCTGAAAGCTTGTCTTCGGCTTCACTCAGCTTTCCTTCCGCATCTTCGAGCTGAACCTTTGCTTCATACCGTCCTTTGGCAAGTTCTTCCCTGCCCTGCTTCAGCTTCAGCATTCCCGCTTCAAGCTGCTCTGCCAGTTCCGCCTTTCCATCACGAAGCTTTGCTTCACCTTCGGTGATCTGCGTCTGTGCAGACTGCAGCTCCATTGCTCCTGTTGTCAGGGCGGTTTCATATTCCAGCTTGCCGGTTGCCAACTGACCCGCCGCTGCATCAAGCTGAATTTTTGCTGCGTCCAACTGCTGCCGTGCCGCATTCAACTGCTCTTCTCCCTGCGCCAGTTGCTGCTTTCCTTCATCATACTGCTTTTGCAGCTCGTCCAACTGTTTCCGATACTCTGTCAGCGTATCTTTCAGTTCATCTATGCTTTCTCCTGCCACCTCATCAATCAGTTCCCGGCTTTTCAGCTTATCCAGCCGTTCCTCAACGCTCTGAATCAGCCTGTTGCACAGGTCAATTGCCGTTTTCAGCATCGAAAGCTGGCTTTCCGCCTGAGGCTTTGTCACGGAATAAAAATTCTGCGCTTGTGCATCATATTCCGATTTTGCCGCCGTATATTGTGCCAGTCCCTGGTCATACTGTGCCTGAGCGTCTGTCAGCTTCTGTTTCGCCTGTTCTATGCCGGTTTTGTATTCTTCCTGTCCGGCTTTGAGCTTTTCTTTTGCTTCCTCCAGTTCCTTCTGACCGTCTTCCAGCTCTTTTCTGCCATCTCCGGTCTTTTCATAGAATTCCCGCTCGCCGTCTGTCAGCTCTCTGGCACCGTCCTCCAGTTTTTTCAGAGCTTCGTCCTTTTTTTCCTGATACTCCTTTTGGGCGTCGCTCAGTTCCTTTTGGGCATCGGCAAGGGTTGTTTCATTAAAACGCTGAATACATTGCCCGGAAAAAGCCTCCAGTTGCTCTTTTTCTTCTTTGATCGTGTCTTTATATTCATCTGTCAGGTCCGTAAAATGTCCCTCGGAAGCCTTTGTCTGCAAATAGGCAACCGTAAACCGCTCATAAGCAAACTCTTCTGGCGGTAAAAACATATAAAACGTGACTGTCCCGTCGCCGATGGTAGTGTTGCCTCTCAGATATGTAAGATACATGGGCGAATCTACCACACCCACAATTTTGTACTTCAGATGCTTCACCATCGAAGTCGTATCCTTGCCGTTGACAGAAGCATTCAGTTCGATCGTGTCGCCTAATTGATAGCCGCTCATTCCTAAGAAATAGCTCTCAATGGCGCACTCTCCCTCACCTTTTGGCATTCTGCCGTCTTTTAGTATCACCTGATTGATGACTTCACGGTTGGTTTCTGTCTTTTGGGGAACAGAATAGATCCTCACGGCTTTGTCTACGTTATCCTGGGTGATAATGACATCAGCCATATATCCCGGCATCACTGCGTCTACGTCATCCCGCTCACTCAATTCCCTGATATCCGTGTCGTCAAAGCCGATAGTTGATACCAGCCGTATATCCATCAGTCGGGTATCTTCAAAATACTGCAGCGCCGTAGTGATCATGCTGGGGGCAGAGGATTTGAGTCCCGAAAAAAAACCGACGCTGATGCCGATTATCGCTAAAATCGCAATAAACCTTGATTTCGTCCGCATAATCTCCCGTAGCGTATTCTTTCTGACCGCACTTTTTCTATTTCCTGCCCTTTTTTCCTTCAAGCTGTTCACCTCCCTGTCAAACAACATTAAACGATCATTGCAGCCGACAGCCACGATCATTTTTCATGCTTTTTCAGCCTTGTCACGCCTGCCCTTACGGCACAGCTCATTACTCATCATCAGCATCGCCATACAGCGCTTCTCGCTGCTCCGGCAATGTATTTGTGCATTCCGCACACTGTCAAAAACCGTATCTCCTCCATCTTACCGACGGAGGACATGACAGGCATTATCACCATTCGATTTCTTCAATAGGCTTAGGTGACGGATTTACCACATTGCTGACAACTTTGCCGCTTCTCATGCGGATCACACGGTTTGCCATTGGCGTGATGGCAGAGTTATGGGTAATCAGTACCACTGTCATGCCGTCCTCACGGCATTTTGTCTGCAGCAGCTTCAGAATACTTTTGCCGGTATTATAGTCCAGCGCACCAGTCGGCTCATCACACAGCAGCAGTTTAGGCTTTTTTGCCAATGCTCTGGCAATAGACACCCGCTGCTGTTCACCGCCCGAAAGCTGAGAGGGAAAATTATTGATACGCTCCGAAAGCCCGACACTGTCAAGTACCGTTTCAGCATCAAGAGATTCCCTGCAGATCTGTGTTGCCAGTTCCACATTTTCTTTTGCCGTCAGATTCGGAATCAGGTTATAGAACTGAAATACAAAGCCGATATCATATCTGCGGTAGGAAGCAAGATCTCTCTTTCCCAGATGGCTGATATCCTTTCCCCCTACCATAATTCTTCCTTCGTCGCAACTGTCAATACCACCCAGAATATTCAGTACCGTTGTTTTTCCGGCGCCTGACAATCCTACCACAACGGCAAACTCGCCTTCGTCAATGGAAAAGTTGACGCCGTCTGCCGCTGTAATGGTGACTTCGCCCATTTTATATCGTTTATATACATTCTCGAATTTAACAAAATCCTTTTGCATCGTCTTCACCTGTCATTCTCTTCCAACCACCGTCCGGCAGCCTCTGCAACCGTCCGAAGCGCTTCTTCGCTGAACGGTGATGCAAGTCCGGCAGTTTTCACCAGTTCCTTGAAAGTCTGCGTACCTGCCTTGCGAACAAATTGCATATATCGCTCCCACGCCTCTTCATGGCTCTTCTGCATCACTGACCAGAATTCCAATGCGACCGTCTGTGCCAGACAATAGTCGATATAGTAAAAGGGATTCTCGTAAATATGAATCTGCCGCTGCCAGCCTTTCCCTTCACCGTAAAACGGGCTGCCGTCCAGTTTGATCCACGGCATATAAACGGCTGTCAGCTCCTTCCACACTTCATGCCGCTGCTGCGGCGTCATAGCAGGATTTTCATAAATAATATGCTGAAAATGATCGACCATGGCACCGTAGGGAATAAAAGTAACGGCGCCAAACAAATGACTGTAACGGAATTTTGCTGCGTCTTTGCCAAAAAAAGCGTCACTGCTGCGCCAGCCGAAAAATTCCATCGTCATGGAGTGTACCTCACACGCCTCCAGCGTAGGGCTCTGATAATCAGACGGAACAATGTTTCTGGCACAGTAAAAGGCAAATGCATGACCCGCTTCATGGGTAATCACTTCCACATCGTCTGCCGTTGCGTTAAAATTTGCAAAAATAAAAGGCACATGATAATCCTGAAGCTGGGTACAATAGCCCCCTGCCGCCTTTCCTTTTTTGCTCAGAACATCCATCAGCTCATCTTTGAGCATCAGATCAATAAACTCTCCCGTTTCAGGCGAAAGCGAATGATAAAGCTCTTTACCTGCCGCCAGAATATCCTCCGGGCTTCCCTGCGGGGTGGGGTTGCCGTCACAGAACTGAAGCGCTGCATCGGCAAAGCTGAAGGGATACGGAAGTCCGGTGCGTTTTGCCTGTTTCTGATACAGCTTTTCGGCAATGGGAACAATGTACTTTACCACTGCCTTGCGGAATGCGTCAATATCTTCGGGCGTATAGCAATTGCGGTTCATCTGAAGATAACCCAGCGGAACAAAATGATCGTATCCCATTTTTTTGCCCATCGCAGTTCGCAGCGCAACCAACTGATCAAAAATACTGTCAAGCTGTTCTCCGACACTGCTGTAAAACTCTGCCTCTGCACGCCACGCCCTGCGGCGGACATCATGATCGGCAGATTTTTTGTAAGGGGTCAACTGCGACAGCGTACAGGTTTTTCCGTCAAACTCTATCTGGGCTGACGCCAGCAGCTTTTGATAGGCTGTTTCCAGCTTATTGCTTTCCTGTGTTTCGGGTATGATCTCTTCTGAAAATGCCTTAAGAAAAATCTCACCGTTCCGAAAGAGCAAGTCGCCGTATTTTTCGGAAAGAGGACGGCGATATGCGCTTCTCACCAGCAGTTCCGTAAAATTGCGCTGCAATTGGGTAACCATTGGCGAGATTTCATCAATATACTCTACTTCCGCCTCGTAAAACGGATCCTGCGTGTTGATGGTGTTTCTGACATAAGCAAGACTCATCATGGTATCAACATGAGCTGTCATACTGTCCCAGGCAAGAAATGCTTTTTCTGCCGATTCAAAGCTGTCTGCTTCTCTGAACCTGCGGCTGATTTCCTGAGCCTCACTGTTGATCTTTTCAAATGACGGTCTTTCATACTGCATCTGCGAAAACTTCATATTGACCTCCCATGGCTCCGTGTACTGTTAACGTATTCTTTCCTTCTCATAAAAACCGGATTTTCTGCCTTTTGCAGAATAAGACAATTTTTAAGTACATTTTACTACACACCCATATAAAAATCAAGGGCATATCCCCGATCAGTCAGAGATGTTAAACCTCCTCGGTTTCCTGACACATGATGCTTTTTTGTCAGGTTTCAATGTATTGTATCACAAAGCGTTGAATTACAAAGTAATTCACCTGTTTAAAAAACATAAAGCGGCATGACGGAACATACCGTCAGCCGCTTTTCGGTTTTCGTTCTGTTCTGCTGTATATCAAATACCATCGTCTTGGTTATCAGCCTGCATCACCGGCTTTCAGCGGTTCAGCAGATAAACCGACAAGTTCAGATATGCCGCAAACGTCAGCCAGAGCAGATAGAAAATCTGCAGCAAGCCTGCTTTTTTGTCAATTCTGTAGAACAGTATCAGCATCACCAGTACGGCAATCCACAGCAGAATCAACCAGATAAAGGCAAACAGATACAGTCCCATGCCGAAAAACAGCACACACCACCAAAAATTCATGGTAAGCTGCAGTGCATATACAAACAGCGCCTTTGGCATTTTTTCATTGCCCGAATCAAACACGACCGCTGCACCGTATGCCATCAGCAAAAACAGTATACTCCAGACCACCGGAAACAGCCATGAAGGTGGTGACAAAAAAGGCTGTGTCAGAGCATCATATTTAGGCTGTCCGAGATATGTGACAATTCCGCCGCCGATAGCAAATATAAATGTCAGCGCAAGCGAATACCAGAAGGTTTTCCACTTAAAATTCAAATTTCGTCACTCCCTTTACATTAGTTATATGCAGGAAGGACTGCTGTTATACATCATGCAAAAAACATCTCCTGCCCCAAAGGACAGGAGATGCTCCGTCATAATCAGATTTGATCCAATGCCTGCTTGATGTCAGCAAGAATATCGTCAATGTATTCAATACCAACAGACATTCTGATGAGGTTCGGCTTAACGCCGCAGTCCTCTAACTGCTGATCCGTCAACTGACGGTGAGTAGTGCTGGCAGGATGAAGCGCACAAGTGCGGGCATCAGCAACATGAATCACCAGCTTGATCATTTTCAGTGCATCCATAAACTGCATTGCCTTGTCTTTGCCGCCCTTCACGCCAAAGGAAATAACACCGCAGCAGCCGTTTGGCATATACTTCTGACAACGATCGTAATACTTGCTGCCGGGCAGTGAAGGATAGTTCACCCATTCGATTTTGTCATTAGCTTCCAGGAACTTAGCCACTGCCAACGCATTGGAACAATGCCGTTCCATTCTCAGGAACAGCGTTTCAAGTCCGAGATTAAGCAGGAAAGCATTCTGCGGGCTCTGCTGAGGTCCGTAATCTCTCATCATGTGGGTCACACATTTGGTAATATAGGCAGCTTTTCCGAAACGCTCTGTATACACAACACCGTGATAAGATTCATCAGGTTCCGTAAATGCCGGGAACTTGCCGTTTGTCCAGTCAAAATTGCCGCTGTCTACGATAACGCCTCCCAGAGCAACCGCATGACCATCCATATATTTGGAAGTAGAGTGAACGACAATATCAGCACCCCACTCAAAAGGACGAAACAATACGGGTGTGGGGAAAGTATTGTCAACAATCAACGGAACACCGTGTGCATGAGCCAGCTTTGCATACAACTCTACGTCTGCGACGTCAAGAGAAGGATTGGAAACACTTTCTACAAACACTGCTCTGGTATTCTCCTGAAAAGCTGCATTAATCTCTTCTTCCGTAGCATCAGGTTTTACAAAAGTAAAGTCTATGCCCAATTCACGCATAGATTTGTTGAAAAGATTGAAAGTGCCGCCGTAAATTGCGCTGGCGCAGACAACGTGTTCTCCTGCATGACAGATATTGGTGATGGACAGCATGGAAGCCGATTGTCCGGACGCTGTCAGCATTGCGCCGACGCCTCCCTCAAGTGCAGCTATTTTTTCAGCAACAGCACTCAGTGTAGGATTTGCCAGTCTGGTATAGAAAAATCCGTTTTCTTCCAGATCGAACAGCTTTCCGAGCGTTGCAGCAGAGTCATACTTAAAAGTCGTGCTCTGTACAATGGGAATCACTCTGGGTTCGCCGTTTTTAGGATCATAGCCCGCCTGAACACATTTTGTGTTGATATGGAATGACATTGTTCATTGCTCCTTTATGTTTTGATAAATTTTGTATATATCAGCCGATACCTCTTTGACTGTTCGTGAGGCATCGACGATTTGAATGTTTTCACGATCCTTCAACAGATCAAATACTTCATAGAACCGCTGACGAATGCGCTGCTGCGTCCGCTGATCTTCATATATTTCACGCTCCAGACGATTATCCGAAATCCGACGGTCGCCAACCTCGGGAGAAATATCCAGAAATATACAGACATCCGGACGAAGGACTTCACGGCAATTCAGATTCATATCCATCACCCACTGCAGATCCGCATCAATTCCCTGATAAGCAAAGGAAGAGTAATAATATCTGTCACAGATAACGTCGGTTCCCTTTTCAAGATACTGCCGTATGCCGTTAATTGGGTTTGTGTTGTGAAAAATACGGTCGAGCAAAAACAGTGCGGACATTTCATAAGCGTCTCTGCGGACAAAACCACCCAGTGCGTCTCTCAGCAGACCGCCTGTAACCGAATTGGTCGGTTCTGCCGTCATGCAGACACTGCGCCCTTCTTGTTTCATCGAATCAGCCAAAAGGGCTGCCTGCGTACCCTTTCCGGATCCGTCCAGCCCTTCTATGACGATAAATTTTCCCTTTTTCATAAGCTTTCCCTACCCTGTATAAATCATTCGCCGGAATACCGTCAGACTACTTCTCAGGAAATCCCTTTCTGCATTTCATACATTTTTTTGCTTGCCGCAGCTATTATTATAATATGTTTTTATGGAGATTGCAATATTTTCTCGGCAGCTTTAATACCGTCAACTGCAGCGGAGGTAATTCCACCGGCATATCCCGCACCTTCACCGCAGGGATAAAGTCCCTTCAGACTGACTGACTGCATCGTTTCGTCCCGCAGAATTCTGACAGGAGAAGAGCTGCGGCTTTCTACCGCAGTCAATATGGCATCTCCGTCGGCAAAGCCCCGCAGCTTCTGATCCATCAGCAAAAGTCCCTGCCTGAGTGAATCGGTCATAAACGCCGGCAGACACTCGTCAAGATTCGTCATGGTAACGCCGGGTGTATAGCTTGGCATCACAGCACCGAAAGAACGGGTAGGCTGCTTTGCAAAAAAGTCTGCTGCCCTCTGTACCGGCGCACGATATCCTTCTCCGCCGGTCAAAAAAGCTTGTCTTTCCAGCTTTCGCTGTAAACCCACGCCTGCCAGCACGTCTTCGCTGCCAAAATCATCTGTCGAAATTCCTACCAGCAGCGCAGCATTGGCATTCACCTGATCTCTTGCAAATTCACTCATTCCGTTGGTCACCAGCCGCCCTTCTTCACTGGCTGCAGCAACCACCGTACCGCCGGGACACATACAAAAGGTATATACTCCCCGTCCGTTATTCAGGTGACACGCCAACTTGTAGTCGGCCGCACCCAAGCTCGGGTGATTCCAAAAGTTTCCGTACTGACAGCGGTTGATCTGCTCCTGAAGATGCTCGATCCTGACGCCTGCGGCAAAGGGCTTCTGTTCCATCCGAATGCCGTTCTGCAGCAACATTTCAAAAGTATCCCTTGCACTGTGACCAATGGCAAGAATCAGGTGATCCGTATCAATGGTACTGAAACTGCCGTTTTGCTCAATCACCGCTCCGGTCAGCCGGCCATCCTTTGTTTTCAATCCTGTCAGCCTGCTCTCAAAGCAATAAGTACCACCCATTTCTTCAATGGAACGGCGCATATTCCTGACGGTTGTTTTCAGCTTGTCTGTACCAATATGAGGCTTGGCAAGATACAGTATTTCTTCCGGCGCACCGTGCTGAACAAACTCTGTCAGCACCTTGCGGATCCGGGAATCCTTGGTACCGGTATTTAGCTTTCCGTCAGAAAAAGTGCCTGCACCACCCTCGCCGAACTGAATGTTGGAAGCAGGGTCGAGAATTCCCAGAGTGCGAAAGGCTTCAACGTCTTTTGCACGGCTGTCCACGTTCTTTCCACGCTCAATAATCACCGGCATCTGCCCTGCCTGTGCCAGAATCAATGCAGCAAACAGTCCGCACGGACCGCTGCCGACAATAACCGGTCTTTTGGGCAGCTTGCGGCAGCGAGGAAACTCATATCTGTATTCACTGACAAAGTCTGCACTGCGGCACTTTGCACCAATGCGTTTTTCGTCATTGAACAGTCTGATATCTACAGACGCAAGAAAATGTATCTGATCTTTTTTTCTGGCATCTATGCTCCGCTTATAAAGTGAAATGCTCTGTATCTCATCCTGCCGGACATTCAGCTTTTTTGCTGCCGTCTTCTTCAGCAGCGCCTCATCATATTCCAGCGGCAGGGTTATATCTCTTAATCGTATCATCAGCTTCATCCTTTGCTATTTGGATTTCTTCCATTCGGACAGTCCGGCGCCGTTTATCACATACCGTGTCCAAGACGGGCTGCCAGCAGAGCGCTTCCTAAGGCAAAATGCAGATTAAAGCCGCCGCAGTCTCCGTCAACGTTCAGCATTTCTCCGCAGATATACAGGTTTTTCACCTTCTTTGCCATCAGCGTTCCGGCATCAACCGCTTCCGAACCGATGCCCCCTGCACAAACCTGAGCAGTGTCAAAGCTTCCTGCTTTTTCGGGGGTAAAGCACATTCGTTTGATCGTCCCTGCCAACACCCTGATATCCCGGCTTGTCAGCCCACGGCACGACTTGCCGGAAAGTCGGCTTTCATGAACAATCACTTCGGCAAGCGCCTGATGGAGCATTCCGGACAACAGCTTTTTGGCAGGTTCATTGCCATAAATACTTTTGCCCCTCTCAATGATCGCACATAACTCACCAAAACCGATATCCGGCATTAAATCCAGCGTGATGCCGATTTTGCTGACCGCTGATCCTTCTACGGTTCCATAGCAATAATACTCGCTGACGCAGCGTGACAACTCAAAAATGCAAATGCCGGATAGTCCCTTGTCAGAAAACTGAATTTCTCCCGCAGAGGTTTTGACCACCTTGTTATCGCACACGAACGCAGCAGTGCCTTTGGCACGAACACCCTTCAATGCTTTTCGCTTTTCAAGCGTCGGCACAGGACACAGCGCCGGAAATAGCGGAGAATGCATAATGCCCAAGGGCTCCAAAAGACGGAACCCGCTGTCATCCGCTCCTAACTTTGGCGACGCCTTTGAACCACAGGCAAAAATCAGATAATCGCACCGAATGGTTTCCTCAGCCGAGCGGACAGAAAAACAGCCGTTTTCTTTGACAACCGATTCCGGTACAAACGACAGCTTTTCCGTCACACCTTTTCGGAAACATTCGTCCCTCAAAGCATTGAGAATCGTAACAGCCTGATTGCTGTACGGATAAATGCGTCCCTCGCTGTCTTCCCTGAGCAAAACCCCAAGATGATTCATAAAATCCTTCATACGACTGACAGAAAAACCGGATAATACACTCTCAACCAACGCCTTGTCGCCGTGATAGTGCTCCGGTGCAACGTGCCGGTTGGAAATATTGCATCTACCGTTGCCTGTTGCCAGCAGCTTTCTGCCGGGTTTATTCTGTTTTTCAAGGATCACCACGTTTTTGCCGCCGATTTGCGCTGCAAGTGCGGCAGCAGCAGTCAATCCTGCTGCACCGCCGCCGATAACGGCCGCACGATAATACACCGATTTCATGCTGTCCCTCCCATATCTGCCGGAGCATTTGTTTTATCATATCATATAATCAGTAAAACAGCAATCCTTTTCACCCGTACGACACTGTTGCTGCTCTCTCAGACTCTGCGGCAACTGTATTCCCTTAGACATGCTCAGTGGGTTTTCTAATTGTATTTCATTTTATCGACTATTCTTTTATACTATCATTCAGTATATGTCCGTTCCTCTTCATCCATAATTTGCCAATCGCCCGTACTGTAGCGTCCTGCGCAAAAATGTCTCTTGTAACAGAATCCCGTTCAAGAGTACTACGATAACCTGCCCGTATGCATAAGGCATTAGTGTTCCGCACCCCTATATTGAGCTGTTGAGCAAGCATACGTATAGTCGATCTGCGAGGTCCATAGGCTGCTTCTGTGATAATTCTATATAACTCAAAAAGAGATTCATTTACATTGCTGAAAACCATATCTTAACCTCCAACTTCCATTTTAATAAAGTCGTATACTTTATCAATATTTCCGGACTTAATCAGCTCTGCAGCCTTATGAGCGGCTTTCAATACAAGCTCTACGCTGTCATCAGCCAAAACAGATGGCTCTGGCTGACTATCTTTTAAGCTGCCGTTCAGCTTCATACGCTGATAATATAATACAAGCTTTGTGACAAAAGCAAGCGGTGCCTTTTTGGTACCTGGACGATGAAAATAAGCATAGTCATTATTCTTTGGCTCAAAGCCTGTGACTACAACTGCGTAATTGTGATCATCAATCACGCACCCCCGTGTAGGTGAACGCTTTTCATCGCCGAGGCCCGTGAATTTTTGCCTCATCAGCAAATCCCAGATACCGATATTAATTTTCCCCTGCATGAAGTCAGCAGCCATGTCCTGATAACAATAGGGAATAATTTCACTTTCCTTTAAGGCAGGCAGGCTCGCTTGTATAGCTTTGATAGAATCGTTGATTTCAGGAGTATTTGTGATAGTTCTTTTCATGTTATCATCCTTCTTATTCGTTTTTCTTAGCCGGCACTTTCAGAATAGCACATTTCTGCACGGTTGTCAATGCTGTTTATGAATTTTCATGAATATTTCTGAATTGTTTAACCCCTATATGAATTATTATCCTTGATATTTGCTTATATATTACAAATTTTCAAGTTCATTTATGAATATATTATTCAGTTTATGATTTTTTATGAACTATTCGAAATTTTTAGCACAACACTTTTATCTGCACTTTTATCTGCACTTTTCACTTATTATCACTACCGCTTCGTCTTCCGTATTTACCTTCGGTAATGAAAAGAGGCTCTATAATAAATATTGGGGTAACAAATAGAGCCTACAAAAAAAAGCAAAAAAAGTAGAGCATATTTGCACCAAATCCGTTATA
>JBGUWM010000116.1:0-4440 GCA_045221175.1 Acutalibacteraceae bacterium
GTCGCCTTGCCGAGATTTTTTGGGCAAGCTGACGGAATAAGATTCAAGCAAGCCGTGCGCCTTGAATTGTGCGGTGTTGCCTTAAGGCATCGGTGTCAAAGGTTGCCTTAAAATAATGCGTCCTGTCACGGCGAGCCGCCGCGGTCAGGACGCATGTTTTATGCTTGATTTTGCGCTTACTCTGCGAGTATTTTTTGGATATAGGAGACGTCGTCGATGTTGACTTTGTCGTCCATATACACATCGGAAACCCAAAGCTGTGTGGGATCCAGCTCAACCATGTCGGCGAGATACTTTTGCAGCAGGGTCGCGTCGTTGATGGTCAGTTCACCGTCAAGGTCGACGTCTCCCGGGTAGTATTCGTCGGGGTCTTCCCGCTTGCCTGCGCGGAGGTAGATCGCGTAGTTATCATCCTGTTTGACAAAATCGCCTTCGAGCACCAATCTAAGCTCATATTCACCCTGCGGCAACGGCGTGTCAAATTTTGAAAAAGAAACGCTTTTGGTTTTGTTTCTTTTAAGATTGAATGCAACGGGCTTTGTCAGCATGATTTTTTCATCTGTTCTGACGTTTTGAGCTTGGAGATAATAAGTGCCCGATACGGCTCCATGCGCTTCACTTGATGTGTTTTTCAGGATGTAGTTAAGACTTTCGCCGTTGGCAAAGGAGATGGCGTTCGCTTCAACGGGCGTGAGATCCTCATCCCATATGATGCTTTCATCATCCGTTCGTTCAATGGTGATTTCGGGCAGGTCGGGCTTGAACTTCTCCGTTTCCAGGAAAACCGGCGGATTGCCTTTTATTTGCAGCTTCACCAGCAGCGAAAACGGATATTGGTTCCACACACGACAGCCGACGGGAAGCACGTCGTCTTCGTTTTCATACACCGGTTCGCCGTATGTTGGATACGTATAGCTTTCGTCTTCTTCGTCGGTGGTGTCTCTGATCTCGTACAACTCACAGCTGACAACGTCGGCGAGCTGCTGTTCGGTCAGTCCGCTGAACTGCAGGTCATACAGTACCATGTCGTCATCCGCCCGCGGATTCGATAAGGTCACGCTCAGCTTGTCGGCATTCGGCAGAGCCTTGCTCACCGTGAAGGTTTCGGAATAGGTGTTGTTGTAGTAATACGCCTCACGCACGGATTTTTCGGGGTTGGCGGTCATGGAAACGGTATAGGTTCCCGCAGGCAGCCTGCCGATGTTGACGGTTTCGGTTCTGGCTTCTGCGTATGCGTTCCAACCGCTTTCATATTCATATTCATCTTTTTGGGTATCAACGGTTTTTTCGGCAACCATATTGCCGTCGCTGTCGGTGACCGTCAGCGTGCATTTGCAGGAGCCGTCGTAGTATTTATCGGAGAGGTTCATCCATGTGCCCGCCAGATAGATGTCGCGGTTGTCGGGGACAGGGTAAATTGAATCATCACAGTCATATTCATCTTCCTTTTGTCCCACGAAAAAGCCATCAGGCACAAAGTCTACCGTGTTGCGCTTGTTTTTGGTGGCTTTCAGCGAGGTTTCCTTTGGAACGGATGTGTCGCTGACAGACGGCAGAACAGAGAAATCTCCCAAAAACGCATCATCATAATCCTGACACGTCCAGGTTTCAAACTTGAGCGGCAGACCGTACGAGTCATCTATGAGTTCAAACGGCTCCAGCGTCATGGAGTGCATCTTGTCGGGTGCAGTGCGGCGGTCTTTTTTGTCGGACATATCGGAGTCGGAGTCGGAATACAGCAGGCGCGTGTAGTGCGCTTTGTCGTTTTCGTCAAAATCATTGTCAACCACATAGCCCCAACAGGAAAGGGCGTGTCCGCCAAAGATTCCAAGGGAAACCGACATCATCACGCCGCTGCCGTCGCGCAGGGCTTTTTGCAGCTGCTGCATGGCATTGATCGCGTTGCCTTCTTCCGTAAAGTCATAGGATTGGCAAATTTGGTCATAGGCGTAGTCTTTGAAATAACCGCCTGTGCCTTTTTTGGGAAGAGCAGGCACGCCGAAGGGGTCTTCCTCGCTCACGCCGCTTACGCCGTTAAAAAACCACGCCATGGCGTACAAAAAGATACTGCCATCGTCGTTGAAGTTGTTGACAAAGGCTTCAAACATATCGTCCTCGTCCTTAAAGCCTGCAGCCTGCGCCCAGCCTGTGTAGGTGAGGATGTTTGCCGAGGTCGCCGCCCAGCATTGATAGAGATCCTTGTCCTCAATGCCTGTTTTCTCGGCGTCGATAAAGTCAAGGGATTCCAGCTCAAAGGTTTTGTCTTTGGCGCAGGCGCTGATCAGGCCGTCCTGCACCGCCTGTACATTGGACGGCGAAAGCCCCGTGATAAAGGCGCTTTGGTTGCCTGCCAAATCGTCTATGTCCACCGCGTAGTATCCGTTGAGCTTGGCGGAGGAAGCCGCCACCGCGTCGGCGGACTGAATGTCGTTGAGAGTGACCTCCAGCACGGACTTGCCCTGATAGCACAGCTCGTATGAAGCGACGCCGGCGATCGCCGCGCTGTTTTCCGACCGGCACACGTCGAGAATGCCGTCGTAGGTCGTTTGTCTGCCGCTTGTGTCGGTGACGACCGTCACCGCACCGGGAGTAGGCTGAAAGCTCAGCGGCTCGCCGAGGGTCGCCGCGTCCGCGCCTGTGACGGCAACGGAAAGCAGCATGACTGCCGACAGGGCGGCAGCGGTTATTCTTTTGCGTAATTTCATACGTGATCACTCCTTGCAAAAAACAATGATGGCATTATATCCTATCTTGTATCAAGCATAATATATAATTTGGAAAAAGTCAATAGATTTAAAAAAAATCAAGCATAGTTTATATAAAATATCCTGCATGAAGTTGACTCCATATCCTCTCCTGCACATCATTTTTCACCACACAAAAATCCGGCCAGACATTTAATTGTCTGACCGGTTGAATATTCGGAAATTGTCAGAGGTTCCCTATAAAGATATGTTGTTGAATATTGACAAAAACAGGATAATGTAATAGAATCTAATCAGAAATGGATTAAGGCAATACCGCATACCTGAATTATGCGGTATTGCATAAAAAAACAAAAAGACAATAATTAGGCGAGGAAGGAGAGAAACTATCCTTTTCAGGATGAATTTCTATAGTAGTTATGAAAAACGTTAGTTTACATAAATTAAAAAAAATAATAATAAAAGCTATACTTTCTTTATTTGCAGTTTATATTATATATTCAATTTCTGTTTCGATTGAATTGTACATTATAGTCAACGTAGCGTTTAGTGACAAAAAGTATGATGGTATTGTTACTTCTTATATATCTGAGGAAGAATACAATATTCTTAATCCTAAAGATTCAGAATTGGAGGAAAATAAGGATATTAGGCGAGATTGTTTTGTTACATTTCCATTAGTCTTACCTTTTTTCACAGATGCATATTTCACATATAATTATATTGTGCATGATAATAACGGAATTGACCCTGATACCGGTAATGATGTGATATATGGTTCTTATGAAGCAGATGCAAAACTCAAATTGAGTTTAAAAGCATTTCCGTCATATATAGAAGAAGTTATCTATTCACCATAATTATCAATTACTTAAAGAAAAAGTGAATAGATTAAGAAAATATATAAACCAAAGAACCGATAAGGTATTCTGAGAAATGTGATTATTGAGAATAACTATAACTATGACACATTGTGAAAAGTGAAATGAAATCATATGACGGTTAAGACAAACTTTATTTCGAGGAGGAAAAATGTTATTATCCGTTTTTACTATTCGCGAAGCAATCGTTAAATTATTGCTCTTTTTTCTGATAGTGTATTCATGGCTCATTATTTCTGTTATAATATCTCTATATATAATAAGCAAATACACTAAAATGGATTTAACCTATTTACGCAACAAATGCTTTTGGAAATCCTTTTTACTTACAGGTTACTTTTCATATATATTTGCAGCTTTATCAATAGGTGTTATAAATGGAGCATTTAATAAAGACGCATCTCCCCTTAAAATTTTAGTAATTTTAGTATTTTCGCCTCCTTCGCTTGAATTACTAATAGGTCTGATAGTTTCTTTTTTAATCTCACTAATAATGAATTATTTCGTTACTTTGAATGGTTTGAATCTCACACATAAAAAAAGAATAATATCGTCGGCAATTGTAAGTGTATTAACTGTTCCAATTGGTTTTTTTGTCAGTTTTAGTTGACAAAGAATGATTTTGAAATGAAACAAGTTGATTAAGCAGATCGCCGGCAGAGTTTTCTGCTTTGCCGGTGCAGAAACCGGCATTACGATATCAACGGCTTGCGCACGCAAAAGGGCAATACTCATTATTACTATGATACCGCTAACAACCTGATAGCCATGGTAAAGGGTAATATAGACCATATAAAGATAAGTTAGAGTATTTGAAAAACCACAAATGGAAATATAAAATTCCAAATGATGCT